>JAYQDX010000001.1:0-75432 GCA_038138545.1 Rhodobiaceae bacterium
CTTTTGCGAGTTTTCATAGATGACTGCATGTTTTCGACCGGGATTTGCGCGACCAGGCTTGTCTTTCCGGCTGAACTGGTCGCCGCCGCGCAAAAGGAAGCCTCGCTGTTCACGACCCGCGCCGAGGCACTTGCCAAGCGCGTGTCGGTGCTTCGCGACAATATTGCCACCTTGCAGAAAACCATCATCGAGAAAGAGGCCGAGGAGCGCATCTCGCTTCAGAAGGCGGCGCTTGTCGCCGAAGAGATTGCCCTCCTGCGGCCGCTTGTCGAGGCCGGGCATGAGCCACGCGCCGCGCTGCTGTCGGCGCGGGCGCGTCATCACCAGGAAACAGGTGCCGCCGAACTGGCACGGCTTGCCGCCGATGCAAGGCGGGCCGATTTGGTCAGCAAGCGGCGCGAGATCGAGTCCGCCATGGCCAATTTCCGGGCTGGCGCCGCCGAGGCGCTTGTCGAGGAACAGACCAAGGCGGCGCAGCTGCTGGCACGCCAGGATGCGCTTCGTGGCAAGGTGCGCCATGCTGATGTCCGCGCGCCGCTGCGCGGCACCGTGTCGGCGGTGCATGTGAAAACGGTTGGCGCCGTCGTTCAGGCAGGCACCATGCTTGCCGAGATCGTGCCGGCCGAGGCCCGCTATCTGGTGCGAGCCCAGGTGCTGCCGCAGAATGTCAAGGATGTTCAGCCGGGGCAGGTGGCCCGCATCTCGCTGGCGGCCTATGACCCGTCACGCTATGGCGTGATCATGGGCGTTGTGCGTCAGGTGGCGGGCAACACCACGCAGCCGGAAAACGCCATGCCCTTCTATGAGACCATCATCGCCATTCCCGAGGTGGCGTTCACGAAATCACCGGAAACCCCGGTCATCACCGCCGGCATGCCACTGCAGGTCGATATTCTCGGTGGCAAGCGCACGATCATGAATTACATCATGACCCCGATCCAGAAATCACTGGCAACGGCGTTCCGTGAAAAATAGGGCGGGTGGCGAGGATTTATTCCATCCAGAACAGCCAGCCATAGGCCAGGATGACGGCTGGCACGGCGGAATAGAGGGTGGCGACAATCGCCACCTTCGGGGCGATGGCGATGGCCGGGAACAGCGCGTCGCCATCATTGCTGAGGGCGTTGCCGATCTGTGCCGACAGCGGGATGATGCCTGACAGATACATGGTTGTGACCAGCACCTGTGGGCCACAGCCCGGAAGGAACCCGAGAAGAATGGCGATCATCGGCGTCAACAGCGCCCAGCCGTCGAATACCGTCTTCAGGTCGAGCCCGAGGAAATAGACCGACAGTTCAAACACCAGATAGGCGAAAATCACCCATACGGTGACAAAATTTGTATCGGAAATGGTCCGGCGGACCAGCCCGGCGCTGGCGGAAAAGGCGGCATCGCCCTTGATCCCGAACCGCGGTGCCAGACGCATGCTCATCGCCAGCGTGCCGCCAACAACGCCAAGGAGTGTCGCCGGCCGTTCCAGGGATTCGGTGGCGAACAGGGCGTCAACATCAACCTGAAAGGCGACAAGCGCCGCCAGCACCATGCCGGGGATCAGGATCAGCATCCACAGCCGGTCGAGAAGCCAGGTCGATGCGTCATCATGCTCGGCCTCGACCTTTGCGTCCGGCGTGGTCTGGCTGCCGCGCAGGAAGTCACCGCCATGTATGGCATTGATAATCCAACCGCTGAGTGTGCCGACCGAGAATCCAAGCACGATCATTGACAGGCCGGTGATCGGCTCGCGCGCGATCAGCAGGAACGCCGCATCACCCATGGTCGCGGTCAGCGCCGCGACAACACCGCCAAAAGACAGCCTCCCGGTGACATATTGCGTGACAACGATGATCGCGCCGCCACATCCCGGCAGGGCGCCAAGCCCGGCCGCCACCGGCACCTGCCAGATGGTGTCGCGCTTCAGCATCGCTGTTGCATCGATCTTCAGGGCGCGTTCCAGCCCGTAGATGATCAGAAAGGTCGCGGCAACGAATGTGCTGACCTGAAGGTAGGCGTCGGCAATCGCGGCGAAGATAATGTCGAGAAGCTCGCCCTCGGCATTCAGCATCAGCCCTGCGGCCAGCAGCGCGGGCGCCAGGATCAGGGCAAGGCTCATCCCGTTTGCGCTGTATCCAGTTGATTGGTCGGTTCGGTCGGCCGAGCCCGAAGTCACTTCTCGCTCCATCACCTTTATTTAGCCCTCCCTAACTTTAGTCACAACCCCTAAGTCAGAAAAATTGAAGTTATTCTAAAGAAACGGCGATCACACCCGGTGGCAGACACTTTGTGGTGGCCACCTTCTGCCGCCTCAAGAGTGCGCCATCTATTGCGCCGGCTGACGGAATTCGGCAGATAGAAAGCATGATTTTGCCTGATCAGACATTCACCTATCCCGGTCCGGTGCTGCTCGTCGGTGCCGCGCCGGTGCCGATGCCCCCGCTATTCGCCGAACTGGCACAGAGGCTGCCGGTCATCGCGGCGGATGGCGGCGTATATGCGGTGCTGGAATCGGGCTGGGCACCCGACCTGGTGATCGGTGATATGGATTCAAGCGGTGATCTGCCGGCCGATATGAGGCGGCTTCACCTGACCGGGCAGGACGACACGGATTTCGAAAAATGCCTGAAGCGGATCACCGCGCCGCTGATCATCGGATTCGGGTTTCTGGATGCCCGTCTGGACCACACGCTGGCGGCCATCCACGCGCTGGCGGCGGTGCCGCATAACGCGCCGATCCTGCTGGTTGGCGCGACCGACATGCTGCTGCGGCTTCGCGGCGATATCACCTTTCCGGCGACAGTTGGCGAGCGGGTGTCGATCTGGCCGCTTGGCACGCAGCGGTTCCAGCGTTCCCGCGGTCTTCGCTGGTCGCTTGACGGGCTGGAGATGGCGCCGGGCCAGCTTGTCGGCACATCGAATGTCGCCACTGGCGGCGAAGTCGAGATCGTCGCCGATGGCGGTGCCGGCTATGCGCTGATCCGGCCGGTGGCTGCGGCAGCGTCACTGTTGCCGGTCATCATGCCGCGACCCTAGCCACCGATCAGCGGTGTCGCCAGCCACAGCATGCCGAAAATGGTGATAACCCAGGTGCCGGCATTGACCTGTTGACCGCGGCCGGCCAGAAGGCAGATGGCCACATGCGCGATGAAACCGACGGCGATTCCCGCCGCGATCGAGAAGGTCAGCGGCATCAGCACCGCCATCAGCATCACCGGCACGGCGGTGACCATGTCGTCCCAGTCGAGCCCGGCAAGCGGTGCCAGGAACCCGGCGGCGACAAAGACAAGCGCCGGCGCGGTGGCGAAGGGCGGTATCGAGGCGAAGAGCGGCTCGAAGAACAGGCACAGCAGAAACAGCGCGGCGACGGTCAACGCCGTCAGGCCGGTGCGCCCGCCGGCCCGAAGCCCGGTCGCGCTTTCAAGATAGGTCGTCATGCTGGAGGTGCCAAGAAGGCTGCCGACAACAGACGCGCCGGTATCGGCAAGAACGGCACGGTCAAGATTCTCGATGCTGCCATCGTCGCGGCGCTTGCCGGCAAGATCGGCAATGCCGGTCAGCGTGCCGGTGGTATCAAAGAAATCGAGGAAGAACAGAACGAAGACCACCGTCAGGAAGCTGAAACTCGCCAGCTGCGAGAAATCAAGCGACAACGCCGCGCTGGCCACGGGTGGCGGCGCGGCGATACCGCCGAACTCGGCAAGGCCGCTGATCCAGCCAACCAGGCTGAGGCCAAGGATGGTGATCAAAATCCCCCCATGAATACCGCGCGCGGCAAGCCCGGCCATCACCAGAAGGCCGACAAGCGCCAGCAGCAATTCCGGCGCGGCGACACTGCCAAGCCGTAGCAGGGTATCGGGATCATCGACGACAAGCCCCATCCCCTGCAACCCGATCATCGCCAGAAACAGACCGATCCCGGCGGTGATGCCGGCCCGAAGCGAGGCCGGAATGGCGCTGATCAGCCAGCCGCGAATGCGCGACAGCGAGAACAGGAAGAACAGCAGCGAGGCGACAAAAACCGCGGTCAGCGCCTGCTGCCAGCTGAACCCCTGGCCAAGTACGAGCCCATAGGCGAAGTAGGCGTTCAACCCCATGCCGGGCGCCACCGCCACCGGCCATTTGGCCCACAGCGCCATGATCGCGGTGCCGATCGCCGTTGCCAGGACTGTTGCTACGAAACCGGCCGCGAAGGGAATGCCGGCATCGGCCAGGAACACCGGATTCACAGCAATGATGAAGGACATCGTCAGGAAGGTGCTGAGCCCGGCGAGAAGCTCGCGGCGGACAGAGGTGTTGGCGTCGTCGATGCCAAAGAATCGGTTCATCCGGTGTCTCCATGATGCGGCGCTGCACGGCAAGGTCAGGCGGCGCGCCGGGGCGTACCAGCCATAATGCGGGTCGTAGCATTGATTGCCGCCGGCTGACCAGACAGGTTCGACATTTCTTTGCCGGCATTGAACTCCATACCGGCATTGATTGCGATGATGCCATCTGGTCTGGCCTCTATTTTGGTTCGCCGCATGAGGGTTTTTGGCGATCCGTCGGCTGCAGAATTGGCCTGATGGCTTGTCTTTGACCTCCACCGGGCTATGATGCGCTCAACCGGCCATTGGCCGTTTTGTCATTTCCGAAATGGTGAAAGCGAGATCAACATCATGACTGCCTCATCTTCAAGATCGCGTCGGTTCGACACCCTGTGCGATGCTGTTCTGGCGCCGCGCTTCCTGGATCACCGGATGTTGCCGCTGATGTCGCAGATTTTGCTGGTTCTGGTTGGCAGCGCGCTGCTAGCCGTATCAGCCCAGTTCGCCTTCCGGATGCCGATCTCGCCTGTGCCGGTCACCGGCCAGACACTGGTTGTTCTGTTGATCGGCATGGCCTATGGATCGCGCCTTGGCGCCGCGACGGTGCTGGCCTATCTTGTCGAGGGCGGAATGGGCTTGCCCGTTTTCGCCAATGGCACGGGCGGCTGGCCGGTCATCATGGGGCCGACCGGTGGTTATCTGATCGGATTTGTCGTCGCCGCCTTTGCGCTTGGCCGGCTTGCCGAACGCGGCATGGGTCGTGGCCCGATCTCGACCGCGCTGGCGATGGCGATTGGCACCGTCATCATTTATGCGTTCGGCGTGTCCTGGCTTGGCCAGTTCATCGGCTTTGGCAAGGCCTTTGCCGCCGGTGTGATGCCGTTCTTGTATGGTGATGCGCTGAAATTGATTGTTGCGGCCGGTCTGATGCCGCTTGCCTGGAGGGCCGCCCGCGGGTTGCGGCGCGGCGTGGAAACCGACAGGGACGCCCAATAGGATCGCGCGCAGATGTCTTCGGCGATCGCCGCGACGCTGGCGATTGTCGCCCTTGGTTATGGCCTGAAGCAGCTGAAATTTCTGCCCGAGGCGGCCTGGCAGGCTCTGTCGCCGCTATGTTATTGGGTACTGTTTCCCGGGTTGTTGTTCAATCTGATGTCGCGGGCCGACCTTGGCGCCGTGTCATTGGTGCCGTTCCTCGCCACAATCGCCGGTGGCAGCGTCGTGATCGTGGTGTTTGCGCTGGTGGTGGGGCGTGCGATCGCCATGCGGGGACCATCGCTCAGCTCGCTTGTTCAGGGATCGTTGCGGCATAACGGGTTTCTGGTGCTGTCGATCCTGCAGGGAACATTCGGCGTCGCGGCCCTGCAGCTTGGCGCTATCGCGATTGCCTTTCTCGTGCCGATTTCGAATATCGTTTCGGTGGTCGTGATTCTGATTCTGGTCCGCCCGCCCGGCCGGACGGATATGAAGCGCGCCATTCTTGCCGAGATCGCCCGTAACCCGCTTCTCGTTGCCATGCTGGTTGGGGTTCTGGTGAACATCCTGAATGTTCCGGTGCCGGCATTCATCTCGCAGTTGGCTGCCTTGCTTGGTGCCGCAGCACTGCCTCTGCTCCTTCTCACCATCGGCGCATCGCTGCGGTTCGGCGCCATTGGTGGCAATGTCGTCCCGCTGGGTCTGGCGTTGTTAGCTAAGTTACTTGTCTTCCCGCTGGCGTTGGTGGCCATCGGGTACGGGGTCGGTCTTGACCCGCTGGCGTTGGCGGTTCTGGCCGCTGTCGGATCGGCACCGACGGCGAGTTCCAGCTATACCCTTGCCACGGAACTTGGCGGCGATGCCCGCCTTATGGCCGAGATCCTGTCGTTGCAGACGCTGATGGCGGCCATCTCGATGCCATTGTGGATCTGGCTCGCCGGCGTGATCGCGGCACTCTAGCGTTTGGGCCTGAAGGCGGTTGGCCAGAGAAGGCGGTCGGCTACAGCGCCGTCAGCATGCCGTTATCATTGACAGGGTCCGCTGCAAGTTCGGGATAGGCGGCCTCATAAGCACCCAGAGCTTCATCGGCATCCAGGATCTCGACCTCACCGCTTTGCTCGAGGATCGTGAGCAGACGGTCCTCTGGCGACTCGGAGGACGAATGCAGCACCGTCACGGCTATGACGGCGGCGATGCTGGTTGTGGTTGCCACCTCTGGTTCGGTATGAGGGCGGTTGAACGGAATGACATGGCATTCCGGCCGATTGTCTCGGTCGGTCAGTCGCATTGGCATGCTCCATTGACAGGGTCGGTAGAGGACGTTGTCTGGACGAAACTATGGATCCGGCGGTAACTGGTCGGGGGATCGAAGCGTAAAAGCCCCCTATGGGCGCCGTGGCGCGGATGATCTACACTTAGGTGCAAGTCCGTGCGTTCCATACAAGATACAGTGTGAACGCAAACAGAATCACTGCAAAGCAAAAAATGATTCGGCGATGAAAATATCACGAAAATGCAAAGAGACCCGCAACGGGCCTCTCTGGCGGAATATTGTCTGACGCGCCATGGATGGCGCCGGCATGAGGCAGATCAGCCGCCAACCCGTCGGACAAAGATGGTGCCTGCCGGCTTGTTATTGACGTTGCGGACGGTGTTGGTTGCCTGGCTGAAGATCACGGTCTCCACGCCGAAGCTGTCGACAACGGCGACCCGCGCCCGTATCTGCTTGTTCACCAGAGGCTGGGAGAGTGCGAGTTGTGTCGCACCGCCGGTTTCTATCGTGCGCCAGTTGCGGCCATCGCTCGAGGCTTCCCAGCCAACCGACATGCTGGCAATGCCGTCCTCATCGGAGACACCACTGGTGCTGACGAGAATGGTCTCGCCCTCGGTGGCTTCGCCTTTGATCAGAACCTCGCCCTGAACCGGATCGTCAACATTCTTCACTGTCTCGGACGGGCTTGTGACAAGCAGTTCCTTGGTGCCGTGGCCGTCCTCATAGGACACGACCGCGCGGTAGGAATAGCCGACATGGCGCTGTGAGAGCTGCAGAACCTCGCCATTGGTCTCGGGGAAGGCCTGCCATTCGGTTTTCGTGCTTGAACGCTGCCAGATGATGGAGAAAATGCCAAGCCCGTCATCATCGGAAATCATGCTGGTGTCCACAACCAGCGAATCCTCCTCTTGGGCGGCGCCAACAAGCTGCGGTGCGCCATTCGGCTTGTCATTCACATTCTGAACCGGGCTTGAGGGTGGGCTCAAGATGGTTTCAAGATTGCCCTGACCGTCAACATAGGACAGTTGCACACGCAGCAGCCTGCCGACATGACGTTCGCGCGGGGTGAAGGACTGGCGGATCTCGCCAGACAGATTCGACCATGCGACACCATCCGTGGAAATTTGCCACTGCACCTGCATACTGCCGACACCGTCGCCATCAACGACAGATGACGCATCGATGATCAGCGGGTCGTCCTCGATCGCGATGAAAGACCCGGTCTCCACGCCCCCATCGTCAACCCCGCCGCCGGTAGCGGTCCGGTCGGTCGACGCGGCGGTGGTCCCGGTGGCGCCTGTCCCGGTGGTGGCTGCCTGACTTGTCGAAGTCGACGACGAGGCATTGGTCGCGGCAGGTGCCGTTGTTTCGGCAACGGTCGCGGCTGCCGAATCTGAAGCCTGCGCGGCCGAACCGGCGGACGATGTCGAAGCAGAGCCGGATTCAGGCAGACCACCCGCAAAGGCGGCGCCGCCTGCAGACATGACCATTCCAACAATCGCGGAAACGCAAAATCGGCGCATTACTCATGACCCCCTAACAATCACAAGCGTTGTCGATCAACATACCATCAACCACGACCGTACCCGGTGATACGCTCACATATCAATACGGTACTTGGTCATGACGGTAGCTGACCATGTATAACCAGCACCAAAATCGCCCAAAATGGTGATCATGTCCAGTTTTTAGTCACCTCGGTCGGCAAGGCGGCTTTGGCGAACCGGACGTCCACCCTGCCGGTTCCATGGGAACCGGGTTTCAGCTTTCCAGTTCGTCAAGCACCTTGCGGGCCGATCTGAAGCATTCCATGGCCTGCGGAACCCCGCAATAGATCGCGATAACGTGGATAATGGCGCGCAATTCCTCTTGCGAGACACCGTTGCCGATGGCGCCGCGACAGTGCAGTTCCCATTCGTGCATCTTGCCGAGCGCGCCGATCATCGCGAGATTCATCATCGAGCGTGTTTTCGCGTCAATGGCGTCATCACCCCAGCCGAAACCCCAGCACCAGGCTGTCATGGCTTCCTGGAACGGCTTGTTGAAATCATCGGCCTTCTCGAAAACCCCATCAACATAGGCCTCGCCAAGTGTGGCCTTACGCTGCGCCAGGCCGGTTTCAAACATGTTGTCCATCTGTCTTTACCTCTTCGGGTGGGTCATCGGCCACGCCCCAAGCGGGCGGGAATGACGCGGTTATTGTTCGCGTGACTATAGCCGGACTGGCGCCAAATGGCTTGTCAAAATTGTCAAAGGACAATTCAACAAATTGAAATAATGAGAAATTCAGGTGTTTTGCGCAAAAGGTTTACTGTGTTAATTATCGCTAAATTACGCGTCACGACTTTTGACGATGACAGTTCGGGGTGTCCCTGCATCATGACGATGGTCGAGGTAAATTCTATTGATTCGGTTCCCGGCGAGGCGGAACTTCTGTCCTATGCAGCGGATTACTTTGCAGCGCGCCTGTTCACACCACGGCAGCGGAAAAGCCTCAATGTCCTGATCGATGTGACGCGGGAACCGCTTCGCGTTCCGGTGACGCGGGCCATGCTGGGGCCGCAAAAGGCCGGCCTTGGCAAAACACCCCCGACATTGTTCGAGATGACCGTTTCAACGGCGGGCGGGATCCGCGATGCTGCGGAAATCATCGCCCATGAAATGCTGCATATATCGCAGGCCGTCAATGGACGGCTTCTGATCGTTGCGAAAAAAATCAAGATCAGCGGCCGCAAGATGCTGGTCGACAGGGCCCGCTGGATGGGTGGGAAACCGGTCATCATGGATGATCTGGCCTGGCATCTGCGCCCGTGGGAGATCGAGGCTTGCCATTGGCAGGGGCTGCTTGTCGACGAATTTCTCGGCCTGGCGACAGGTCAGCCCGCGGAGCAGCCGGTCCAGTCGCCGAAGCGCCGCCAGCTGGCCCTCTATTCGGTGAATGTCGCCTCACCGGCATTTGTCCCGGCACAGCCCGAGCCCGCATTTGACGGTGTGTCGGCGGCCGGTAACGGCCACAGCGAGCCGTCAACCTCATCTGCCAGCCGCCTTGACAGCAACGATGCATCGATCGAGCGCGTGATCAGTGGCACGATGCCGGGCGATGCTGTGCCGAAAGAAATAGGGGACACGCCGCCTGAACACTTGATGTCCGGCGATGCGCGCCCTGCTGAACCCGCAGAGGTGGCGGGATCAATACAGGATGATCGCGAGGGGACAGTGACTGCCACCGAGCCGGCCGCCGGCGTCGTTCATCTGCCGGATGACAGAACTCCTCTGGCGGCCATGCCTGACAGACCTGTCTATCCACGGCCGGTGATCGAGGTCACCGTTCCGGGTCTTGATGCGCCGCGGGCGCTCGACCGTGAGGCAATGACGAAAAAACTCACCGAACTCAGGCAGCGCGGCCTCGCCACGGCCGAGGACGGCGAGTGATCTTCGCCGCGGGCGGCGGTGGTCGCCGGATGGATCCCGACCCCGGATATTAAAGTCCGGATATTCAAGAACGTATTTCTGGGTGATTTTTTTCGGTACAGCGCCTAATTTGTTGGCTTCCCGAAACATGTTTTTACGGAAAGCCGCCGATGAACATCTATAAGGCGATTACCACCGAGGTCCTGGTGCCGATCCATCCGGCTGGCTGGCCCTTCATTTTCATCTTCGTTGTGACAAGCATCCTGATCACGGCGTTCTGGTCACCCTTTGCGCTGCCGGGGACGCTGCTCAGCCTGTGGTGTGTCTATTTCTTTCGCAACCCGGTGCGCACCACCCCGGTCACCGACAATCTGATTGTCGCGCCTGCCGACGGGCGTGTGTTGTCGACCGGCATTGCGCCGGCGCCGGATGATCTCGGCCTGCCGGCCGGCGACTGGCGCCGGATCGCCATCTTCATGAATGTGTTCGATGTGCATGTGAACCGTGCCCCGGTTGCTGGCCGTGTGACGGCGACCAGCTATCATGCCGGCAAGTTTCTGAATGCCAGTCTCGACAAGGCCGCCGAGGCCAATGAACGACAGAATATCGTCATGGAAACCGCATCAGGCCAGGCTGTCGGCATCGTGCAGATCGCCGGTCTCGTGGCGCGGCGGATTCTGTTGGAGGCGGGAATTGGTGACCAGCTGGCCATCGGCCAGCAATTCGGCATCATCCGTTTTGGCAGCCGCGTGGATGTCTGGATCCCGGCCGACACGCCGGTTCTGGTGATGGCAGGGCAGCGCACGGTGGCTGGCGAGACGGTGATTGCCGATATGTCCGGCGGGCTGCAGGAGCCCGGCGAATCGAGGCGTGCGTGATGACGCCGGCACCGCATCCCCGGCGTCGTTTCAGAACGGTATCGATTTTCTGGCTACTGCCGAATGTCCTGACCGTGGCCGGACTGATTTCCGGCCTGACAGCGCTTCGGTTCGCGCTCGACGGGCGCTGGGCGGCGGTGATCGGACTGATCGCCCTTGCGTCGGTCTTCGACGCGCTTGACGGCCGGACGGCGCGGCGCTTCAAGACAAGTTCGGCCTTCGGCGCGGCGCTGGACAGCCTCAGCGACCTGGTGGTGTTCGGCGTTGTGCCGGCGCTGTGCCTGTATCTCTGGGCTTTGCAGGATTCCGGCAATCTCGCCTGGTGGGCGACAATGTTCTATGCGGTGTCCATTGCCCTGCGGCTGGCGCGGTTTGATTCGGAACTTCGCGATCCGCCGGAACATTCAAAGGACTATTTTACCGGTGTTCCGGCGCCGGCAGCGGGGTTTCTGGTCCTTGTGCCGATCGCTGTCGATCTGGAATTTGGCATAGCCTGGGCGCGCGAGGCGGCCTATGTCAGTGGCTGGCTTGTGCTGATCGGCGGGCTGGCGGTTTCCGCTCTGCCAACCTTTGCCGGCAAGCGGGTGAAGCTGCCGGTGGGAACCGTATTGCCGGTAATGGCGGGAGGCTCGATCCTGATTGCCGGCATCTTCATGCAGCCCTGGATCACCTACATGGTGCTTGCCGCCGCCTACGCCGCATCGATTCCCATATCGGCGCTGCATTACCACCGTCGGCGAGCCGCCGGTTGAAGCCTGTCAGCCGGTCGCCTGACGGCGCGTGGCAACACGTTCACGGTGAAACAGATACAGGCCGCTCGCGATGATGATGCCGATGCCGAGGATGGTGCTGTTGGCGGGAATGTCACCAAAGACAAGATAGCCGAGGATCGTCGCCCCGATGATCTCGACATACTGGAATGGCGCCAGCAGATTTGCCGGCGCCTTGCCGGCCGCCAGCACGATGAAGGCATGGCCAAGCGTCGCGGCGATGCCCATGCCGATCACCCAGCCTGTTTCCTGCCATGTCAGTGCCGACATCATGGCGCCGGGGATCGACAGCAGGCTGCCGGCCAGCACGATCACGCCAAGCGCCGCCATCGCGGCCACGCTGCCGAGAAACTGCATCTGATAGGGATTCACATCGTCGGACAGTCGCCGGGTCAAAACCATGTAGAGCGCCATTGACAGGGCCGAGCCAAGCGGCAGTACCGCCGCCCAGCCAAAGATCAGGACGCTTGGTTGAACGATGATAACGGTGCCGGCAAGACCGACAAGGATGGCGCTGATCCGTCGTGCGCGCAGCCTCTCGCCAAGCAGCACCACCGACAGCAATGTCAGGATCATCGGCTGCGCGAAGAAGATGGCGATCGCCTCGGCCATCGGCAGATGCTGGAGCGCGGCGAAGAAGAACACCGTCGCCGAAGCCAGCAACAGACCACGCACCGCCTGCAGGACGAGCGTGCCGGCCGGCACGCTCCACAAACGCAGCATGACGACGAAGGGCAGCATCAGAACGGTTTGCATGAAAAAGCGCCAGAAGGTGATTTCGAATGGCCCATGCGTGACCCCCAGCAGCTTGGCGAAAACGTCAAGAAAGGGAATGATCAGCATGCCGGCGCAAAGCTGCAACGCGCCAAGCGCGTGATTCGATCGCTGTGGTTTCGTGATTTCCATGCTGGCATCCTGCATGGCAATTCAAAGCAAGGTCAATCAAACTCGTGGGTCGTGCCGGCAGCCCCTTTCACATGCAGTCACAAGGTTGCAGTTTGGCCCGTTAACGGGCAAACTGCCGGTCTTGCAATTACCCGGCGGAGCCCTCGCCTGCCGGTCACGACGGAACTGCCATGTCCCTTGCTCTTCTGGAAAAATGCCTCAACCGTGGCATACGCATGACCAGTCAACGCCAGGTGATCGTTGGTGTCATCGGCGACTCCGAGGATCACCCGGATGTCGACGAGCTCTATCGGCGCGCTGTCGATGAGGACAGCACGATTTCGATCGCGACTGTCTACCGGACCGTCAAGCTGCTTGAGGAGGCCGGCGTGATCGACCGGCTCGAGTTTGGCGATGGCCGGGCACGTTACGAGGAATCGGGCGAGCATCATGAGCATCTTGTCGATGTGGAAACCGGCGAGGTGATCGAGTTCTATCATGCCGAGCTGGAAGCGCTGAAGGAGCAGATTGCCCGCGAGATGGGCTATGAACTTGTCGACCACAGGCTTGAACTGTTCGGCCGCAAGCTGCCATCCGACAACGGGTAGGCGGTGACCTCTTGATCTGTGTCCTGTTTTTGCCTGCCCCGTCGAATACGAGCGCCGTGATCCGGTCAGGCTGTTCATGAGCGACACAATTCAACGCCGCAATGTCATCAGGCTGGCCATCGCGCAGGCGCTGTCGATGACCTCGATGAATGTGAATATCATCAATACGGCGCTTGTCGGGGTGCTGCTGGCGCCTGTCGCCTGGCTGGCGACATTGCCGCTGTCATTGCAATTTCTGACGTCGATGATGGTTACCTTGCCAGCCTCGCTTCTGATGGCGCGGTTCGGCCGTCGGCCGGTATTGATTGTCGGGGTTCTGATCAGCAGCCTGTCGACAACCTGCCTCGGGGTTGCTGTCGTGACAGCGAATTTCCTGATGTTCTGCGGTGGCAGTATGGGGCTTGGTATGGCGATGGGGATTGCCAGCTATTACCGCTATGCCGCAGCGGACGGCGTGCCGACGAGCCAGCGACCAAAGGCGATTGCCTATGTTCTCGCCGGCGGGTTGGCGGCCGGGTTGCTTGGACCGGAAATCGCGCGGCGGACGGTCGATCTGGTCCCCGATATTCTCTATGCCGGCTGCTTTTTCACCGTCGCCATTGTTCAGCTTGCCTCGATTGTCGCGCTGGCGGGGCTGAAGATTGAGCTCCCGCGGAAAACCGCCTCGGGCGGACGCCCGATCGGCGCCTTCTTTCGGATGCCGGTGTTTGTCGTCGGGGTCATCTGCTGTGCGCTTGGTTACGCGCTGATGAGCTATCTGATGACGGCAACACCGCTGCAGGTGGTCAATGTCGCCAAGCTTGGCACCTCGGCGAATGCCACCATCATCCAGTGGCATGTGGTGGCGATGTTCCTGCCATCTTTCTTTACCGGTTCGATCATTGCGCGAATCGGCGCGCTTCGCGTGCTGTGGGCGGGCGTATTGTTCTATGCCATGACAATCTATCTGGCAGTCGGGGCGATCACTTTCTGGCCCTACTGGACGGCGCTGGTGACGCTTGGTCTTGGCTGGAACTTTCTCTATGTCGGCGGCACTTCGCTTGTCGCCGGGGTGGCCGAACCCGAGGAACGTGGCCGCGTCCAGGGGTTTGCCGACCTGACGACGATGACTACGGTGGCAATGGCGTCTTTGTCGGCCGGTGCCATTCACAGCCAGCTTGGATGGGATGCCGTCAGTCTGGCGGCGCTCGTGCCGGTCATAATCCTTGTCATGGCGCTCGCATGGCTTGGTGTCATGCAGCGCCGTGACCCGCAAAAGGCTTTCTGAAATTTTTGGCTTTTTGTCTGCGAAACAGACGGTTGTCAGCCACCGGTCACATTCATATGCCGACTGACGGCCGGGTCACTATGGCGCCTGTCGATGATGAAATCATGGCCTTTTGGCTTGCGGCCGATGGCCTCGGCAATCGCCTCATCCAGGGCAGGCTCGCCGCCATCGCGAAGAGCGCGCCGCAAATCCGCGTTGTCATCCTGGCCAAGGCACATGAAGAGCTGTCCGGTGCAGGTCACGCGCACGCGGTTGCAGCTTTCACAGAAATTATGTGTCAGCGGTGTGATGAAACCAAGCTTGCGTCCGGTCTCCTCGACCTTGACATAGCGCGCCGGGCCACCGGTGCGGAACGGAATATCGGTCAGCGTGAAACGCTTCGAAAGGTCGGCGCGGACACGGGACAGCGGCAGATACTGGTCCAGCCTGTTCTCGGTGCCAATATCGCCCATCGGCATGACCTCAATGATGGTCATGTCGAACCCTTCATCACCGCACCAGGCCAGCATGTCGCCAAGCTCATCGTCATTGTCGCCTTTCAGCGCAACAGCGTTGATCTTGACTCCGAGGCCGGCCGATTGCGCCGCCCGAAGGCCGTCGAGAACCTTTTCCAGATCACCCCAGCGGGTGATTCGCCGGAATTTGTCCGGGTCCAGAGTGTCGAGCGAGATATTGACCCGCCGCACGCCGGCATCGAACAGATCGTCAGCCATTTTGACAAGCTGACTGCCATTGGTGGTGATTGTCAGCTCATCAAGAACACCGGTCTTGACCTCGGCGCCAAGGGCGCGGATCAACTGCATGATGTTGCGTCTGACGAGCGGCTCGCCGCCGGTAAGGCGAATCTTGCGAACACCGGCCGCCATGAACCGCCGACACAGTATCTCCAGCTCCTCGAGTGTCAGCAGTTCCGCCTTCGGCAGGAAGGTCATTTCCTCGGCCATGCAATAGACGCAGCGGAAATCGCAGCGATCCGTCACTGAAACACGCAGATAATCGACGGTGCGCCCATAAGGGTCGATCAGTTGGCCTGGCTTTGTCGCCAGCGCGTCATCTGTCAGCGGCATGGTCGTGTCTCCCCACATTCCGTCTTCATGCTACGCCCCGGTCTTCCGACTTGGCAAGGAACGACACGTCGCACCCCGAAACAGGGCCAACGCAGGCCGTTTGATGAAAAAAAAGGCCGTGAGAAATCTCACGGCCGAGTTTAGGGAGGAAACGCACGACGGGTGCGTCGTGCTGGGCGTATATGCGCCCGAAGACTGACTCCGTCAACCCTGCTCACCGGCTTTTCAAGAAAAAAAGCGCGGCAGGTAATGATTCATAAAAAAACATGAAAAAACATTTAGTTGAATTTCAAAAATCGCGCTCAAAAGGTAATGAATCCGGTGCCGGTGGCAGCGAGGTTATGATGCCCTCGGCGGTCTGTCCGGCCTCGCGAAAGGTCTGGATGCTTCGTGCGTCATGTCGCTTGGCAAGGCGGCTGCCGGCGGGGTCCCGCACAAGGTCATGATGGAAATAGGCCGGCGAGGGCAGATCGAGCAGCGCCTGCAGCAGGCGATGGATATGGGTGCTGTCCTCGAGATCGGCACCGCGCGTGACAAGGGTGACGCCGTCAAGCGAATCATCGACCACAACCGACAGGTGGTAGGAGGTACCGATATCACGCCGCGCCAGCACGACATCGCCATGCGCTGTCATGTCCACAGGTCGGTTGACACCGCCGCGAAGATCGCGCCAGGTCAGGTCGCCCACGAGATCGAGCGCGGCGGCGGTGCGCAGGCGCCAGGCCGGCGCCACACCCTGCTCGGAACGGTGTGCCGCCTCGCTGGCGGATATGGCGCTGTCGGTCGCCACCGGCGCTTCCTGCGGTGCTGACAGGATATCGGCAAGTTCGGCGCGGGTCAGGAAGCATGGATAGACAAGATCGCGAGCCCGCAGGCTGGCGAGCGCGTCGGCATAGGCGTCCAGACGGTGGCTCTGGAATATCGGGGCTCCGCGCCAGGGCAGGCCGAGAAATTCGAGATCGCGATATATCGCCTCGGTGAATTCAGGGCGGCAGCGCGTGTGGTCGATATCGTCAATCCGCAGGATGTAGCCATTGCCAAGCCGCGAGGCGACAAGCGCCGAATAGGCATGGCCGAGATGCAGCAGGCCGGTCGGGCTTGGCGCAAACCGCGTTACCCGGGATGGCTTCGAGGAAGCAACGCTCACGATTTTCGTGTCCCCCTGAATTGTTGTGGTGCCGCCATGGGCGCCGATGACGGCGAATATAGACCAGATGGCCCGGTCGGGTGTAGCCTCGTGCAACTGCGGTCATCGGATTTGTAAACGCAAGGGTCGGGCGTGGCAGGAGAGGAATGATGATGAAGAGTTTTGGGACGTTGAGCGGTCATTTCAACGAGCCGGCGCGTGGCGGCGCGCCGTCGAGCCTGATCGTGATCATGCATGGCTGGGGTGCCGATGCCAGTGATCTGGCCGACCTTGCCTACCCGATGTCAGTGAGGTTCCCGGGCGCCGCGTTTTTCATCCCCAACGCGCCCGATCCCTGCTCGATGAATCCGATGGGCAGGCAATGGTTCGACCTTGCCGACACGACAGCTGGACCGGCCGCCGCCGCCGCGGTGATCGAGGAATCGGTGGCAGCGGCCATCACCGAACTCGGCCTTGGCATGACGGCGGTGGCGCTGACCGGGTTCTCGCAGGGCGGCATGATGAGCCTGCATTGTGGGCTTCACATGGCTGACCGGCCGCAGGCGGTTGTCAGTTTTTCCGGCGCGCTTCTTGGCGTCGGTGACATCGCCGGAATTGACGGCCGGCCTTCGGTCATGCTGATCCACGGCACGGATGATCAGGTGGTGCCCTTCACCATGATGGAGGCGGCCTCGACCATCCTGGCAACACACGGTATCGAGGCGACCTGCGTGGCGCGCCCGGGTCTTGGACATGGCATCGACCCGGACGCGCTGACCAAGGCGATCGATTTCCTTGCCATGCATCTCCCGGGCTGACGATTCTCCCGGCACGCTGTCACGCCGTCCGCAACATGCCCGCAATATTTTGCGGGCTCTGTGTCGCAGTGCCCAATATATGGTGTAAGGCTTGTGTTTCCCGCGCTGGCATGTTTTGCTGATGAGGGTGTTGGTCAAACCACACGGGGAACATGATGAACGCAGGCAGTTACGCACCGGCCCTTGTCCTGAACGCAGATTTCCGCCCGCTCAACTACTTTCCACTGTCACTCTGGTCCTGGCAGGACGCGGTGAAGGCGGTATGTCTGGATCGGGTGACGATCGTCAGCGAATATGATGTTTCGATCAGCTCGCCCTCGATGGAGATGAAGCTGCCATCGGTGATCGCGCTGAAGGAATATGTCCCGCAGATGCGCAATCCCGCCTTTACCCGCTTCAACGTGTTCCTTCGCGACAGGTTCACCTGCCAGTATTGCGGCACCGGCCATGCGGCAGCCGACCTGACCTTTGACCACGTCGTGCCGCGCTCGCGCGGCGGGCGCACGACCTGGACAAATGTCGTCGCCGCCTGCAGCCCCTGCAATCTTCGCAAGGCCAATCTGCTTCCCGAACAATGCGGAATGTCGCCACTGGCAAGGCCGATGGCGCCCAATATCTGGCAGTTGCAGGAAAATGGCCGTGGGTTCCCGCCAAACTATCTTCATGAATCCTGGCGGGATTACCTGTATTGGGATACCGAACTGCAGCAGACCTGACAGGCGGCCTGCCGGTCAGACGCGCTCCGCGATCCTGATGGCGGTGCGGCATCCCTGCTGGATCACCGCCTTCAGCGCGGCATAGAACATCGCCTCGCGGCCACGGTGATCGACCGCGATATCGCGATGTTCCAGCTCATCGTCGCGGAATTTCGAAATGGTGCCGCGAAGCGCCGCCTCCTCATCCCCAAGATGGTCGGCCTGTTTGGCATAATGCTCGCCGATAACCTCCTCGACGGCGATGGTACAGGCCATGGCGGCTTTCGGCCCCATGGCGGCCGTCACCGCGCCAAGCGCGAAGCCGGCCGCACCCCAGACCGGGTCGAGAAGCGAGGGCCGTACACGGCGCTCGTTGAGCAGTGATTCGAAGGCCTCAAGATGCTCGACTTCCTGTTCCATCATATGCTGGATCTGCGGGCCGGTGGCGTGGTTGCGCAGAATGGCAAGCTGACCGCGATAGATCTGCTGCGCCGCCCGCTCGCCGGCATGGTCGACGCGCAGGAAGCGTTCGATGTCGCGCCGCCCGGCAGAAGGTCTGGAAAGCTCTGTCATGTCTGTCTCGCTATGCGTCCGCCGAAAATGAAAGCCAGTATCGCCACAGCCGTGATATCAAGGCTGAACAACGCGTTCCAGCCTGCCATCGAAAGGCCGAACAGGGACCATGGCACGTCGTCGCAGCGCACAACCGGCGTTGCCAGCAACTGGTCGACAAGGTCCGCTGTGGAGGCACCCGCCCCGAGATTCGCCGTGCAGCCAGCCGGCCCGTCCCACAGCGCCCATTCCACGCCGGCGTGATACCCGGCGACGCCGAAGCTTGCCAGCGCGGCGGCGGCGACCAGAAGCAAGCCGGTCCGCTCCGGCAGCAGCACCAGCCCGGCAAGCGCCGCGCCGATCACCCCGACATGCGCCCAGCGTTGCCAGATGCACAGGCTGCAGGGTGCCATGCCGCCGATATATTCGAACAGGAACGCCGCGATCAGAAGCGCGGCTGACATCGCGGCGCAGATGATCAAGCCATGCCGCGGTGCCAGGATCACCGACAGTTCGGCGCGAAGCGATGGTCGCGGCGGCGGTGTCAATGGATCAGCCACAGGGCACCCCCGATCAGGAAGACAAGCGCACTCAGCAATGTCATGACGATGCGGGCGTCACCATGATGGCGGGCGATTCCGGCGATGATGGCGAACCGCAAGCCGCGCCCGACAAGCGAGGTGGCCAGAAACGGGAGCAGTGCAAAGCCGGCGATGCCGGCGCTGACGGCGATCACCTTGTAGGGAAGCGGTGTGAAGGCACCGATGAAGACCAGAATGATGCCGAAGGTGACAAAACCCTGCTGGACGGCGGCGAATTTCCCGGGCGCCGCGATGACATGCGGCAGCATCGCGAGGAGCTGTTCAATGCCGACGCCCAGCACCGCGCCAAGCGCCCAGCCAAGCCCGCCACCGACCACCGAGGCGATCGTGCAGCCGGCCGTCAGCCGAAGCCATGCCGCCGGCCGCGCCAGCACCGTCGCGACCAGAATCGGGTCGACCGGGATCGGAATGATGATCGATTCAAGCACCGCGAACAGCCACATCAGCCGTTCCGCCAATGCTGTGCCGGCGATGCGGATCACGCGGTCATACTGGTCTCTGCAATATCGCCAGAGCGATGTCATCGAATGCCTCGAGACGAAAACAGGGGTGATGGTACGAGTGGGGGGACTCGAACCCCCAAGCCCTTGCGGGCGGTGGATTTTGAATCCACTGCGTCTACCAGTTCCGCCACACTCGCCTGATCCTTGAACGGTACTAGCCGACACCCCCGTCAGTGGCAAGTCTCCGCTTTACATGACGCGTCAGATTTTCCAGATGCGGATCGGAAATGCCGTTCTCCTGCAAGGCCGTGACCGTATCGAACAGATACTCGCGGCAGGGTCCGATAAAGCCGCTGGCGGCGGCGATCACGCCGGCCTCATCCTCGATTGGCATGCGGGCCGCGTAATTCGGACGGTCCGGCCTGGCCACAAAGCCGATGCCGCGTTTCTGGCCCTGCGGGGTGTGCAGGGTCAGCCAGCGGGCGCGATAGGCCATGGTGATCATCTCGCGGCGCCACAAGAGATCCAGCTCCTCGATCGCGGTTCTCGGATTCAATCGGAAGCCGACGCCGGCACAGCTGCCGCCACGGTCAAGCGCCAGCACCAGCCCCGGGCATTCCGGCGAGCCGCGTCCAAGCCGCGTCCACAGGCAGAAACGCCGGTGATTGCCAAAGATGCGGGCCTGCGCCTGTTCGACGTAATCGACCACAGGATTGAAGATCAGGCTGCCATAGCCGAAAATCCAGATATCCGAGCAATCGGCATTGTCAGGCACAAGCCGACGCCGCGAGGCGTAAAGCTGTTCTTCCGAGGCAATGTCGACAGCGCCGTCATTGCGCTCGGTGGCCATCTTCATGATGGTGCCGGAAGCCAGACTTTCACGCGTTACCTTCAGGATCGGCTCATGCGTCATCGGTCCTCGTCACCCCCGGCCGCCGCAGGACCGCCGCCAACATGGCGAACAACCCGCTGCGGGAAGGGAATATCGATGCCGCGCGCATCGAGAACACCTTTCAGGTTGCGGTTCAGGTCCCAGAAAAGATTGAAGAAATCGTCATATTCGGCATAGGCGCGAAGCCGTACATTGATGGCGCTGTCACCATAGCTGACGACAAGGAACCGCGGTGCCGGATCGGCCAGCACGCGGGAATCGGCGGCAAGTTCCATCATCGCCGCCTCGACATCGTCAAGGTTGCTCTCATAGCTGACGCCGATATCAAGATCGAGCCGCCGTGTTCCATATTTGGCATGGTTGATGATGTTCGATGTCCAGATGGCCGAATTCGGCACGCTGATATAGACATTGTCGAAGGTGTCGATGATGGTGGTGAAGAGGCCGATTTCACGCACCGAACCCGAAACACCCGCCGCCTCGACCCAGTCACCGATCTTGAACGGCCGCAGGAACAGCAGCATAAGCCCGGCGGCGACATTCGACAGGGTGCCCTGCAGCGCCAGGCCGATGGCAAGGCCGGCGGCACCGAGAACGGCGATGATCGATGTCGTCTCGACGCCGAAATTGCCAAGCGTGACGACAACTGTCAGCGTCAGGATCGCGTAGCGGACAAGCGCTGCGAGGATGGGGGCGAGCGTCCGGTCAATCCGGTCCGAGCGGGTCAGCCAGTCGCGCACCACCTTGCTGGCCCGCCGGGATGCCCAGACACCGATGATGATGGTGATCAGCGCGGCCAGAAAATTCAGCCCATATTCGGTCGCCAGGGTCAGCGTCTGGTCGGTCAACAGGTGCGACAGGCCAAGTTCATCCGAAATGGTGCTGAGGGATATTTCGTTCATGCCGCGACCCTGAAATGGTGAAATGAGAGGCCCCGGACCGGGTACCCGGCGGCCGCGCCCGATGCGTGGTCGAGGCGACGCTGGCCGTATTATAGACATCGGGCCGTCCGCCGCCAACCTTTGCCGCGGTCGATGTGGCAATTCGCCGGGCGGAGTCTTCGAGGGTCCCCGGCCGCATAGTCCCGGCCGCGCGGTCATGGAAATAAAGCGCTTTCCAGCGTTGATATTCGGACAGGTTGCACGATATAGTGCCGCGCCATGGATTCCAGCCAGAAAAACAAATGCGAGACGATCGACTGGTGCGTCGGCGAGGCGCCGCTGACCGGACCGGCTCTGGTCGCCGCGATCGGCAATTTCGACGGTGTCCATCGCGGGCATGCCCAGGTGATCTCGGCCGCCATTGATGCGGCGCGCGCCGAGGGGCTTGCCGCGGCGGTGGTAACCTTTGATCCGCACCCGCGCGAGTTCTTCCGTCACGATGACGCCCCGTTCCACCTTGCCGACCGGCAGGAAAAGGACCGGCTGATCGCCGCCCTCGGGGTCGACCGGATCATCCATGTCAGGTTCGATGACAATCTGCGCCGCACCGATGCAGAGAGTTTTGTCACCTCGGTGCTGCCGGCGCTTGGCGTGAAGGCGCTGTTTGCCGGGGCGGATTTCGCCTTTGGCCGCGGGCGTGGCGGGGATATCGACACCATCAATAGCATCGGCAGCGGGATCGGCATCAGCGCCACCGCGGTGACGCTGCTTGCGGATCCGAACAGCGCGGTGATCACCTCAAGCCGCGTGCGCGCCGCCCTGCAGGATGGCGAGCCCGAGCGCGCTGCCGAAATGCTGGGCCATGACTGGGTGGTCACCGGCACGGTCCAGATGGGAGATCAGCGCGGGCGGACCATCGGCTTTCCAACCGCCAACATCCCGCTTGGCAATCTTCTGCATCCGGCCTTTGGTGTCTATGCCGTGCAGATCTTCGAGGCCGATGCCGGCCAGCCCTACAGGTTGCTTGGCAATGGTGTGGCGAATATCGGCGTGCGGCCGACGGTCGAGGATCGGGGCGTTCTGTGCGAGGCGCACCTGTTCGACCAGCAGCCCGACCTCTATGGGCGGCGGCTCGCCATCGGGTTGAAGTCCTTCATTCGCCCGGAGCGCAAATTCACCGGCATTGACGAACTGACGGCGCAGATTGCGAAGGATGCGCGCACGGCACGCGCGCTTCTGCCCCCGATCAAACAGACTGCCTGAATGAACAGGCCTGCTGGCGCCCGGCCTGCTGGCCAACAGGATTGAAAAGCGAGAGAGCTTGCGATGAGTTACAAAGAGACGGTGTTTCTGCCGCAGACCGACTTTCCGATGCGTGGCGGGTTGCCGAAGAAGGAACCCGAAATCCTCGCGCAGTGGCAGGAGATGGATATCTATGCGCGGCTTCGCGAGGCCCGTGCCGATGCCGAGCTGTTCGTGCTTCATGACGGGCCGCCCTACGCCAACGGTCAGCTTCATATCGGTCACGCGCTGAACAAGATCCTCAAGGATGTGATCAACCGGTCGCAATCGATGCTTGGCAAGAACGCCAACTATGTGCCGGGCTGGGATTGCCACGGCCTGCCGATCGAATGGAAGATCGAGGAGCAATACCGCAAGAAGGGCAAGGACAAGGACGAGGTGCCGGTGCGGGAATTCCGCCAGGAATGCCGCGACTTCGCCGCCCACTGGCTGGCGGTGCAGTCCGAGGAGTTCCAGCGTCTGGGCGTGCTTGGCGACTGGAAGGAGCCCTACACCACGATGGCCTATGAGGCCGAGGCGACAATCGCCGCCGAGCTTGGCCGCCTGCTGATGGATGGCAGCCTGTATCGCGGTGCCAAGCCGGTGATGTGGTCGCCGGTCGAGAAGACGGCACTTGCCGAGGCCGAGATCGAGTATCAGGATCACACATCGGTTACCATCTATGCGCGGTTCCCGGTGAAGACGCCGAGCCATCCGGCGCTGGACGGGGCGAACATCGTCATCTGGACGACGACGCCATGGACAATGCCCGGCAACCGGGCGATGGCCTGCGGTGCCGATATCGACTATTCGGTGCTGCGTATCACCGCGCGTGAAGACGGTGCGCTGGCGAGCGAAGGCGATGTGATCTGCCTTGCGAGCGACCTGGTGGCCGAGGTGACAGCCGCCACCGGCATCACCGGAACCGAAACGCTGGCAACGCTGAAAGGCACTGATATCGAGGGCACGGTGTCGCGCCATCCGATGCATGATCAGGGGTATGATCATGATGTGCCGATGCTGCTGGCCGATTACGTCACCACCGAGCAGGGCACCGGGTTCGTCCATATCGCCCCCGGCCATGGTGTCGAGGATTACGAGCTTGCGCATCTGGAGCATGGCATTCCGCTTCCCGACACGGTGGCCGAGGATGGCAGGCTGATGGATCATCTGCCGCTCTTCGCGGGGCTTCATGTGCTGCGCGACAATGCCCAAATCGCCGAGATCATGGCTGAGCATGGCGGGCTGATCGGCATCGGCAAGCTTGTCCATTCCTATCCGCATTCCTGGCGCTCCAAGGCACCGCTTGTCTATCGCAACACGTCGCAGTGGTTTGTCTCGATGGAATCGCATGGCCTTCGCGACACCGCGGTTGCCGAGCTTGGCCGGACGGCCTTCTATCCGCCGGCCGGCCAGCGGCGCCTGACCTCGATGATCGAGCAGCGCCCGGACTGGTGCCTGTCGCGCCAGCGCGCCTGGGGCGTGCCGATCACCGTCTTCGTCAACAAGGCGAGCGGCGAGCCGCTTCGCGACCAGGCGGTGATTGACCGCGTCGTGACCGCGATGCGCGAGGAGGGCGCCGATTGCTGGTTCTCCTCCGAGGCGTCGCGTTTCCTTGGTGCCGATTACAATCCGGATGATTACGAGAAGGTGATCGATATTCTCGATGTCTGGTTCGATTCCGGCTCGACGCATTCCTTTGTTCTCGAGGAGCGCAACGATCTGGTCAGCCCGGCCGATCTGTATCTTGAAGGCTCCGACCAGCATCGCGGCTGGTTCCATTCCTCGCTTCTGCAATCCTGCGCGACGCGTGGCAAGGCGCCCTACAAGGGAGTGCTGACGCATGGCTTCGTCCTCGATGAGCAGGGCCGCAAGATGTCGAAATCGCTTGGCAATGTCGTCACGCCGCAAAAGGTCATGGACCAGAACGGTGCCGATATCCTGCGCCTCTGGGTGGTCAGCTCGGACTATTACAATGATTTGCGGATCGGGCCGGAGATCATCAAGCGGACAACCGACAGCTATCGCCGGTTCCGCAACACGCTGCGTTATCTTCTTGGGGCGCTTGACGGGTTCACCGCCGCGGAGGCGGTAAGCCACGATCAGATGCCGGCGCTTGAGCGCTGGGTCCTGCACCGGCTGGCACAGATTGATGACCGCATTCGCGCGATGACCGACAGCTATGATTTCCACGGGATCTTCACCGAACTGCATACGCTGTGCAACAGCGATCTGTCAGCCTTCTATTTCGAGATTCGCAAGGATCGCCTCTATTGCGATGCGCTTGATTCGCTTGAGCGGCGTGCCTGCCGGACGGTGATGAACGAGGTGTTCGAACGTTTGACCGCCTGGCTGGCGCCAATCCTGTGCTTCACCGCCGAGGAAGCCTGGCAGTCGCGTGTTCAGGATTTCGGGAATTCGGTTCATCTTCGCAGCTATGACCCGATCCCGGCGGCCTGGCGCGATGCGGGTCTCGGCGCGCGGTGGGACGGCATCAGACAGGTCCGGCAGGTGGTGACCAGCGCGCTGGAGACCGCACGCAATGACGGTGCCATCGGGGCTTCGCTGCAGGCGGCGCCGACGGTGCATGTCAGTGCCGAGCTGGCAGCCCTTTTCGATGGTGAGGACGCGGCCAGCCTGTTCATCACCTCGGCGGCGGAGATCAGCAGCGACCCGGCGCCGGCCGGCGCCTTCCGGCTGGAGGGGGTCGAGGATGTGGCGGTCGCCTTTGCGACTGCCGAGGGCGGCAAATGCGCCCGCTGCTGGCGCATCATGCCCGAGGTCACGGAAAGCCGTGACATCTGCCAGCGCTGTGATGATGTGGTGAATGCAGGAGCCTGACGCCAAACCGCCGGCCACCGTGCGGCGCCTGATCCTGGGGATCGGCCTGGCGGTGCTGATCGCCGACCTGATGACCAAGCAATTCATGCTTGGCTGGATCTTTGATCCGCCGCGGCGGGTTGAAGTTCTGCCATTCCTGAATTTCGCGCCGGTCTGGAATCCCGGAATCAGCTTTGGCTTGCTGGCCGATGCCGGCGGGGTGATGCCGATGCTGCTGACCGCGCTGGCTTTTGCCGTAGCGGCATGGATCGTCTGGAAGGCGCCTGCTTTTCGGCAGCTTGAACGGATTGGCGGCGGCCTGATTGCCGGCGGCGCGGTCGGCAACGCGCTGGACCGCATCCGCTTTGGCAAGGTGGTTGATTTTATCGACGTTTATGTTCAAACATGGCATTGGCCGGCGTTCAATATTGCCGACGCCGCGATTACCGTCGGGGCGTTCTTCTGGATCGTCAGCCTGTTTGTCGAGAAAGAGAATGGGCCGAGATGACCTATTGGAATGATCCGATCCCGCATAGCGCAACCAGCCACCGGCAGCATCGCCGCCATGTTGGACGTGTCGCGATGACCTGCCTCCTGCTTGCCGGTTTCGGACTGGCCATCAGCGGTTGCTCCGGCTTCCGGAAAGCCATTGGCGAGGAAAAATCATCCCCTGACGAGTTCGAGGTTGTGGTGCGGCCGCCTTTGTCACTGCCGCCGAACTTCTTCGCCAGTTCCACGCAACTGACCGAAAACGCGTCGGCGGCTCCGGTGGTTGCCTCTTCATCAGACAGCCCGATCGATGCGCGGTCTGTGGCGGCGACCACGCTTGGCGCAAGCGAAGGACAGGTGGCCGGCAGTTATGCGCAGATTTTCGATTTTTCGGCGGTGCCTGAAAATATCCGCGATATTGTCGACGAGGAAACATACGGCATCCGGTTCGAGAGGCGGATCCCGCTGCAGATTCTGTTCGGCGGTCTTCCCGATATCGGGCCGGTGCTGGACAAATTCGCCGAGGATCAGCGTCTTCGCCAAACCTTGCGCGACGGTCAGTCCGCCACCCAGGGCGGCACGCCTGCCGTCGATCTTCTTGATGACGAGCCGGTCACGATCGGCAACTAGCCGCCATGTCCGGCATCCGGCAACTCCCCGATACGCTGGTCGACCAGATCGCCGCCGGGGAGGTTGTCGAACGGCCGGCAAGTGCCCTCAAGGAGCTTGTTGAAAACGCACTTGATGCCGGCGCCCGCCGGATCGGGATCACCCTTCTGCGCGGCGGTATTGACGAGATCATCGTGAGTGATGACGGGCATGGCATGTCGCCGGGCGACCTGTCACTTGCCATCCGCCGCCATGCCACCTCCAAGCTTCCCGACAGCCGACTTGATGATATCCGGTTTCTCGGTTTCCGCGGCGAGGCGCTGCCCTCGATCGGTGCGGTGTCGCAGCTTGTGATCAGCTCGGTTACGGCCGATGCCGACCATGGCTGGCAAATCGGGGTCGATGCCGGCACTGTCACCGCCCCGCAGCCTGCCGCGCTTGATCGCGGCACGGTGGTCGAGGTGCGGCACCTGTTCAAGGCGGTGCCGGCGCGCCTGAAATTCCTGAAGACCGAACGGACCGAACAGGGGCGTTGCCTGGATGTTGTCCGGCGACTCGCCATGGCATGGCCACAAGTGGCCTTCACGCTTGCCAGTGACGCAAGACAGCTTCTTGATCTGCCAGCGCAGGCTGAAGGCGATGCCGGGCAGCAGCGCCGTCTTGCCGAGATCATGGGGCGGACCTTCGGGGCCGAGGCGCTGGCAATCGATGCCAGGCGGGACGAGGCGAGGCTTCGCGGGCTTGCCGGCCTGCCGACGATGAACCGCCCGACCGCGGCGTCGATCTTTCTGTTCGTGAATGGCCGCCCGGTGCAGGACCGCTCGCTTCTCGGTGCGGTGCGCGCCGGCTATGGCGACACGCTGCCACGCGGGCGCTATCCGATGGCGGTGCTGTTTCTCGAATTGCCGGCGGCGGCGCTCGACGTCAATGTTCATCCGGCAAAATCCGAAGTGCGGTTCCGTGACGCCGCCGGCGTGCGCTCGCTTCTTGTCGGCGCGATCTCGGCGCAGCTGCGGGATCATGGCGTTCAGACCACGGCCGAGGGTGCGGCCATGGCAACGCGCCTGTTCACCGGATCGGGCCAAGGCGGCGGCGGGTTCGCCGCGCCGCCGGCGGCAGGCTATGCCGGGCCGGTGGCCGACTGGCAGGCGCCGCTGTCGATGCCCGCACAATCATCACTCGCCGGCGATATGCCGCCCGCGGCGCCGGCCAGCGCCGGGCAGCCGGGTGACGGAGCTGATTCCGGGTTTGATGACACGCTCCTTGGCGCGGCGCGGGCACAGCTCCACAAGACCTACATCGTCGCCGAGACGCGCGATGGCATCACCATTATCGACCAGCATGCGGCGCATGAACGTCTTGTGATGGAGCGGATGAAGGCGTCGCTTGCCGCCGACGCGGTGGCGGTGCAGGCGCTGCTCATACCCGAGGTGGTCGATCTGCCGCCCGACCAGCGACAGGCACTTCTCGACGAGGCCGAATTCCTCGCCGGACTGGGGCTGGAAATCGAGGGGTTTGGCGAGGGCAGTATTCTGGTGCGCGGCATCCCGGCGCTGCTTGGCACGCCGGACGCGGCGCGGCTTGTCGGCGACATCGCCGAGGAACTTGTCGAACTTGGTGGCAGCCGGGTTCTGGAGGACAAGATCGCCCATGTTCTGGCGACTGTGGCCTGCCACGGGTCTGTGCGGGCCGGACGGCGGCTCAATGACAGCGAGATGAACGCGCTTCTTCGCGAGATGGAGGAGACGCCGAATTCCGGCCAGTGCAACCATGGCCGGCCAACCTGGGTGCGGCTGTCCCTTGCCGATGTCGAGAGGCTGTTCGGGCGGCGTTGACAGGCATCGTCAATCTGCAGCCTGAAGGAAGTGCAGCCTGGCGCGGCCGTAGCGGCGCGTATCGATCGGTGTCATCCCGCACCCTGCCACCGCCTCCGGTTCTGTCTGCTCCGATGCTCCGGTTTCCAGAATGACCAGCGCGCCGGGTGCCAGCGCGCCGATCCGGGCCAACTGACCCGCCGCGGCAAGGCCGTCACCGCTGCCATAGGGCGCGTCGGCGAACATCAGCGAGGCAGGCGCGTCCCGCCAGCTGGCAAGGTTCAGCGCATCACCGGCGATCACCCGGCTGTCGGCCGTGCGGTCAAGGCGGGCGATATTGGCGCGCAGCACCGCCAGCGCGTCCCTGTCGCGTTCGATGAAACTGCCATGCGCCGCACCGCGCGACAGCGCCTCCAGCCCGAGCGCGCCGGTGCCGGCAAAGGCATCGATGACAATGGCACCGGCCAGCACATCGCCAAAGCGACCGCCTTCCAGAATGTTGAAGAGCGATTCGCGCACCCGGTCGCCGGTCGGTCTTGTGTCAGCGCCGACGGGCCGGGCCAGCTTTGTGCCGCGATGGCGGCCGGCGATGATCCGCATTTCGTGGTCCTTTTGATGGTGTCTTGCGTTGGCGCACGGCGGCGTGCGCTGAGCCACCGCCGTCTGTCGCCCCGGTATCCGGCGCGAGGCCAAGCTGGTCGGCAAGCACCCTTGGTTTCACCGGCTCAACGCCGCCGGATGGCAGGTCGCCAAGCTGGAAGGGGCCGTAGGATAGCCGGATCAGGCGGCTGACCTGATGGCCGAGATATTCCATGATCCGGCGCACCTCGCGGTTCTTGCCCTCACGAATGGCGATGGTCAGCCAGGCATTGCTGGCCATCTGCCGGTCAAGCTGTGCCGCCACCTTGCCATAGCGGATGCCATCGATGGTGATGCCGTCGGCCAGCCCCGGCAGCGCCTCCGGGTCCACCCGGCCCTGCACCCGCACGCGGTATTTGCGGCTCCATCCGGTGCTGGGAAGCTCCAGGTGGCGCGCCAGCCCCCCATCATTGGTCAGCAGCAGCAGACCCTCGGAATCAAGGTCCAGCCTGCCGACGGTCAGTACCCGCGGCATGCTATCGGGGAGCGTGTCGAAAATGGTCTGACGCCCCTTATCATCGCGGGCGCTGACAATCAGGCCGCGCGGCTTGTGGTAACGCCACAGACGCGCCGGCTGGCGTGCCGGCAGCGGCTTGCCGTCAATCGTGATGCTGTCCGAAGCGCTGACATTCAGTGCCGGACTGGTCACCGTCTCGCCATTCACCGTCACCCGCCCGTCCTCGATGCGGCGTTCAGCCTCGCGGCGCGAGCAGATGCCTGCCCGCGCGATATGCTTGGCGATCCGTTCCGGCGCGGCGGCGGCGTCGAGGGTGAAGGGTTCTTTGTCACTCATGACGCCCGTGTTACGCGCAATTCCCGCGCTTTGCAAATCACCGGCGGCTGTGCCACAAATTCGGCATGAACGGACCGACCGACCGCCCCGATATCATGGCGCTGATTCTGGCTGAGGCCGAGGCCGCCGGCGCCGCTGGAGAGGTGCCGGTCGCCGCCGCCGTGACCGATCGGTGGGGTGCTGTCATAGCCATGGCGCAGAACCGCATGAAGCGGGAGTCCAACGCCTTGCGTCATGCCGAGCTGGTGGCGCTTGAGATGGCGATGGCGGCGCGTGGCGCGGAACGGCTCGATGGATGCGATCTGTGGGTGACGCTGGAACCCTGCACGATGTGCGCCGGCGCGATAGCGCATGCGCGGATCAGGAGGCTCTATTTCGCCGCCCGCGATGCCAAGGCCGGCGCGGTTGAGTCCGGTGTCAGATTTTTCGACAGCGCCGCCTGCCACCACCGGCCGGAAATCTATGGCGGCCTGTCCGAAACAAGGGCGGCGGCGCTGCTGCGTGATTTCTTCGCGGCGCGACGCTAGCCGCCCGGACAAGGCGATACATCAGGTGGTGGCGATATCCCGGCGACAGAACCCTTCCGGCCAGTCAATGGCATCGACCGCCTTATAGGCGGCATCGCGGGCCGCACTCACATCCAGACCAAGCCCGGTGACCGCCAGAACACGCCCACCGGCGGCGCGCAGCGTGCCGTCAGCATCGATGGTCGTGCCGGCATGGAACAGGATTACATCATCGCCGGCAGCGGCCTCGGTCCCGCTGATGACGCTGCCCTTTTCATAGGCGCCCGGATAGCCCTTTGTCGCCATTACAACCGTCACCGCGGCGCTGTCATCCCAGCGAAGCGAGAGATGCCCGAGGCTGCCTTCGATGGTGCCAAGCATCGCCGCCACCAAATCGGAGCGGAGCCGCGGCAGGATGACCTGCGCCTCGGGATCGCCAAGGCGGCAGTTGAATTCGATCACCTGCGGGCCGGTATCGGTCAGCATCAGCCCGACATAAAGGATGCCCCGATAGGGCGTGCCCTCGGCGGCCATGCCTCGGGCAAGCGGGGTGACGATGTCATCCATCACCCGGTCTTTCAGATCCTCGGTCAGGCGCGGCGCCGGCGAGACCGCGCCCATGCCGCCGGTGTTTGGCCCCCGGTCACCGTCAAAGGCGCGTTTGTGGTCCTGCGCGCTGCCCATGAACAGCGCGTCTGGCCCGTCGATCAGCGCGAACAGCGAAGCCTCGGGTCCGGCAATCCGTTCCTCGATCAGCAGGGTCATGCCCGCGTCACCAAACCGGCCATCCAGCATCCCGGCCGCCGCTGACCGCGCCTCGTCGGCATCGTCGGCGACGACAACGCCCTTGCCGGCAGCCAGCCCGTCAGCCTTCACGACACAAGCACCGCCGACGGCGGTGATGGCGGCGGTGGCGCTGTCCAGATCACGGCAGACTGTGAATCCCGGCTGCGGAATGCCGAAACGCGCGCAGGCCTCGCGGGCGAATGCCTTCGAGCCTTCAAGCTGCGCCGCGGCGGCGGTCGGGCCGAAGGCCGCGTGGCCGGCGGCGGTCAGCCTGTCGACAAGACCGGCGACAAGCGGCGCTTCCGGACCGACAACGACCAGGTCGGGGCGGATGTCGTCGGCCAGCGCCAGCAGCCCGTCAAGGTCCTCGGCGCCGACATCGACGCAGCGGCCGAGCGATTCCATGGCGGCGCTTCCCGGCGCGATGATCAGCTCTTCGGTCAGCGGCGAGCCGGCAATCGCCCAGGCCAGCGCGTGTTCGCGGCCGCCGCTGCCGATCAGAAGTATTTTCATCTTTTGATCCTTCTGGTGGATGGCGGGCAGGATGGCTTGCCCACGGCGCAATATGGCATAAGATTGGACAGGTGAGAAAGGGGTCCAGCCCATGCAAGAAGACAGTTCCGGCGCGACCGGTGGCGAGGCCGCCGAGGCAGGCTCCAACGCACCGCCCTTCCTGACCGTCACCGAGCTTGCGCAGCGGCTCAAGGCCACCGTTGAAAGCCAGTTCGATTTCGTGCGGATCAGGGCGGAAATCTCGCGCCCGACGAGGGCCGCTTCCGGCCATCTCTATTTCACCCTGAAGGATGAGCGGAACACGCTTGACGGTGTCTGCTGGAAAATGGTCGCCGGGTCGCTTGGCGTGCAGCCCGAGGAAGGGCTGGAGGTGATCGTCACCGGCAAGCTGACAATCTATGGCGGGCGCTCGAAATACCAGATTGTCGTGCAGACGATGGAAATGGCCGGCGAAGGCGCGATGCTGAAGCAGCTTGAGGAGCGCCGCCGCCGTCTCGCCGCCGAGGGGCTGTTCGACCCTGAACGCAAACAGCCGATCCCGCGCATGCCGGCGGTGATCGGCGTCGTGACAAGCCCGACCGGCGCCGTCATCCGCGATATCCTGCACCGTCTCACCGACCGGTTCGGGGTGCGGGTGCTGCTCTGGGGAACGCTTGTCCAGGGGCCGGATGCGGCCGGACAGGTGGCGCGCGCCATTCGCGGGTTCGATTCGATACCGGCAAATGGACCGGCAAATGGACCGGGGGATGGGTTGGCGGATGGTGGCCTGCCGCGACCCGATCTGGTGATCGTGGCGCGCGGTGGCGGCTCGCTGGAGGATCTCTGGGCCTTCAATGAGGAAGAGGTGGTGCGGGCGGTGGCGGATTGCCGGATCCCGCTGATCTCGGCCATTGGCCATGAAACCGATACCACGCTGATCGACTTCGCCGCCGACCAGCGCGCGCCGACACCAACCGCCGCCGCCGAAATGGCGGTGCCGGTGCGGGCCGATCTGATGTCACGCATCGCCGAGATCGAGGCGCGGATCCGCAGCGGCATCGCGCAGCGGCTGGAGCAGGCGACACAGGCACTTCGCGCCGCCGAGCGCGGTCTTCTCAACCCGGCAGAGATGGTCGAGCGACGGGCGCAGACGGTCGATCTTGCTGTTGCCGGGCTTGAGCGAGGATTGCAGCAGCGGCTGTCGGCGGCGGCGCTTCGGCTGACTGATCTGGGTGCGCGGCTTCGCCCGCCCGAACGGCGTTTTGCCGAGGTTGCCGCCGAGCTTGGCAATCTTGGCTCGCGGCTTGACCACGCGATGGGCCTGCAGCTTGACAGGCAGGGCGCGGCGCTCGACCAGAGCGGCCGCCTGCTGGAGGCGAACTCGTTCCAGCGTGTCCTCGAGAGGGGCTTTGCCCTTGTCACCGCCGGTGACGGCACGCCGGTGAAGCGCGCCGCCGAGGCACCCGACGGTGCCGAGGTCCAGCTGCGTTTCGCCGATGGCAACAGGGCGGCGCGCCTTGACCCTGACACCGCCCAGGCGGCAAGGCCGGCGAAACCGGCCCGTGCCCGCAAGGCCGCCGCGAAGCCGCCCGCCGATTCGCAGGACAGCCTCTTCTGACACAGCGCCGGATGTTGCGGTGTCAGGAGGGGGGCTGGATGTCCTTTCCCCAGCGCCGATGTGGCCAGAACCATTGTTCAGGGGTTTCCCTGATCCAGCCCTCGATGGTGCGGTTGATCTCGGTGGCCATGGCCAATACCGAGTCATCATCATCATGGTCGGGAAGCGCGATCGGCGGTGAGATGGAGACCCTGAAGCGGCTTCCCGACAGCCGCCTCGTGCGCATATAGATCAACGGCACCTGTTTCCTGATCGCCAGTTTCACATGGCTGATCGAGGTCTGCGCCGGATGTCCGAAGAACGGGACCGCCATGCCCTCGCGAAGCTGCTGGTCGACAAGAAGGCACATCACCTGACCCTTGCGCAATGTGCTGACCATGCCAAGCGCCGCCTCGCGCCCCTTGCGGTAGATATCGCCGCCATAATTGGCCTGACGCCGTGCCAGAAGCCAGGCAAGAAGCTGGTTGTTCAGCGGCCGGTAGATGGCCGCCACCTTGTGGCCTTCCTTCAGCGCGGCATAGGGTCCAAGTTCCCAATTGCCGATATGCGCGCCAATCAGGAACGCGCCGCTATCAAGGTCGCGCAGATGTTCCAGCCCCTCGAACTCGATTCGGCCAAGCCCGACCATGCGGTGGATATGCGGAAACTCGCCAATGACACGTCCAAGGTTCCACCACATGCCGCTCAGAACGCGCTGGCGCTCGGCTTCTGCCATGTCGGGCAGGGCCAGCTTCATGTTGCGCGCGGCGCGGCCATGCCAGGGTGTCAGCGGGCCGATCACGGCGAACAATCCCCCCATGGCCGCGCTGGCAACGGGGAGGGGGAGCAGCCGGGCGACACCGAAGATCAGCACGACAAGCGCGGCTTCAAGCGGCCAGATGAAGATACGGCGGAAACCGCGGACAAGCGCCCGCCCCCATTCGGTGTTGCGCAGGCTAGCCATCGGCGGGGTTTCCATGCCCGGCGGCGGCCAGCCGTGCCGCGACGGCGTCGAGAAACCCGGTCTCGTCATCCATATCCACACTGACCGGCAGCATGGCGACTCGGGCCCGCCAGTCGGCAGGAAGCCGCATCCAGTCCTTCTGCGTGGTGATCATCTCGGCACCGTGACGTTGCGCGTCCTCCTGAATCTGCGCAAGGTCCTGCTGCGAATAGGGGTGATGATCGGCGAAGGACAGTTTTTTCGCGATCTGACCGCCAAGCGACTCGATGCCGGCAAAGAATCGCGCCGGCCGGCCAATGCCGGCAAAGGCCAGCAACGGCGTGTCGGCAAGCGCCTCGATGACGCCGGCCTCGGGGCGCAATGCCGCGTCAAAGACCGGCAGCTTGCTGGCGATCCGGGGTCGCAGGGCGGTTTCGTCCTCGCCATTGATCACCACCATGTCAAGCTGGTCCAGCCCGCTGGCAAAAGGCGTGCGAAGTGGTCCCGCCGGGATCAGCCAGCCATTGCCGATGCCACTGCCGCCGTCAAACACCCCGATTGTCAGCGTGCGTTGCAGCGTCGGGTTCTGCATCCCGTCATCCATGATGATGACATCATGCGTTCCGCTGGCGGCGATGGCGCGGGCCCCGGCGGCGCGGTCGCGCGCCACCATTACCGCCCGCCCGTCGGCCAGCATCAGCGGCTCATCACCACAAAGGCCGGCATCATGCTCGGCAGGGTCGACCCAGAGCGGGCCGGCGGCGCTGCCACCATAGCCGCGGGTGAGGATGGCCGGCCGCCATCCGCGCTCGTTCATGCGATCGGCAAGCCAGCCGACAAGTGGCGTCTTTCCTGTTCCCCCGGCTGTCAGATTGCCGACGCAGACCACCGGAATGGCCGGCTTGTAGGGCCGCGCTGTCGCCTGTTTCACCGCGCTTGCCGCCCGCCACAGCCATGTCAGTGGCAGCAGGGCGATGGCGGCGCCGCCGCGGTGGCTCCAGAATGCCGGCGTTTTCATCATGATGTGCTGTCCGCCCGGTCGATCAGTTCAAGACAGGAGTCTGCCGCGAATTCGGGGCGCTTTCCAGTCTGCGCCGCATAATCGCGCGCCGCCCGCGCGATCTGCCTCAGCCGACCGGCATCATCGGTGATCTGACGGGCGGTCGCCGCGAGGCCGGCCGCGTCACTGATCTCGCTGACCACACCGACCGCTGACAGGCCGGCGAACTCGGCGCGGTTCTTGTGGACATGCGGCCCGGTGATGATGGGCAGCCCATGCGCCGCCGGCTCGACCGGATTGTGGCCGCCAAGCGGCTGCAGCGAGCCACCGAGAAAGACAATGTCGGCGATGCTGAACAGGCTGTCCATCTCGCCAAGCGTGTCGGCGATATAGAGGCTGTCGCCAGGTGCCGCCGCCGCGCCAGTGCCGCGCCGCGCCGCGGTGAACCCGGCCGCCGCGCATTGTGATGCTACCGCGCCGCCGCGTTCGGGATGGCGCGGGGCGATGATTGTGAACCAGCTGTCACCAAGCGCCGCGGCGGCCGCAATAACCGTGCTGTCCTCACCGGCATGCGTCGAGGCGGCAAGAAGGATCCGTCTGTCGCCAGCAGCCTGTCGCAGCATCGATACGAGGCGGTCATCGATATCGCCCCGCGGCGGGGGCAGCTTCAGCGACCCGCCGATCTGCACATTCTGCGGGTTTTTGCCAAGTTTGCCGAATCTGTCGGCCTGCTCCGCATCAACAGCCAGGACAAGCTCCGGCGCGCTGAAGACGGCGCCGGCGAGGGCGCTCTGGCGCTGCCAGCGGGTGAAGGCGCGGTCCGACAGCTGCGCCGAGACAAGAGCCACCGGCACGCCTGACCCTGCGGTGCGGGTGATCAGATTGGGCCAGAAATCGGATTCGAGGAACAGCGCCATCCGTGGCCGGACACGCCGCAGGAATCTGTCAATCATGTCGGGGTGATCAAGCGGTTGATAGAGATGCGTCAGTCCAAGGTCGGCCGGTTGCGCGGCAATGCGCGCGGCCGCGGTGACCGTATTGGTCGTCACCAGTAGCGGTATCGCCGGCCGACGCAGATGAAGCGCCCGTGCCAGAGCCACCGCGCCGACACTCTCGCCGACACTGACGGCATGGATCCAGATCGGTGAGGCTGGCAGGTCGGTATGCCCGTCGAGGCGGCCATAGCGCTCGGCAAGTCGTGAGTGGTCCTCCTTGCCGGCGGCGGCGCGCCGTTTCAGAATGAAGGGAAGGGCCGGACGCGCCAGCCGCCACATCAGATTGTAGGATGCCGGCAGGGTCATGCCGGGTTGTCCGGCAGACCGACAAGCCGGTCGGCCGCCCGCACGGTGTCATTCATCGCCGTCTCAAGGTCCCGCCGGTGCGCTTCCATGGTGTCACGATCGCCATTTTCCGGAGCGTCGACCGGGTCACCGATGACGAGGACGCCGCGTGACAGCGGCTTTGGAATGCGCATCCCGTCCCATCCCGGGGCGCGCCAGAACCTGTCCGTCGCCCAGGCAACCGGCACGATGGGCTTGCCGGACAGATGCGCCAGCGCTGTCGGTCCCATCGCCGCGGTGCGCGCCGGACCGCGCGGCCCGTCCGGGGTGATGGTGGCAACACGGCCCCGGTCAAGAACCCGCTTCAGCCCGCGAAGGCCCGACAGCGCGTTGCGGTTCGAACTTCCCCAGACCGTCCTGACGCCAAGATGATTGACCGTATGCGCCAGCATCCGGCCATCGGGATGTGGCGATTGCAAGGCCGTCATGGCGTGCCGCCGTGGCCACAGCCAGGGCATTGACAGAATATGCTCATGCCAGAAGACAAGGATGAATCCGTCATGATCTGCCAGCAGGGAACGCAACCCGGCCGGGTTGTCGGGTCGCCAGCGCACGGTGATCATCAGGCCGGCGACAATGGCGGCGGCAATCCAGCTGAGGCAGAACAGGCCGATCTTGGTACGTATCAAACGCTTCAGCATAACGGGTCTGGCTGGTCCGGAAACAAACGCTGCCGGCGGGTTGAATAACATGCATGTCATGGGTCCAGACTCAGGTGCGGTATCGCGATGGCTCGGCGACGATAACGGGTACCTGATCTGATTACGGTTTCCCCAAGCCAGCCTTGCGGTTATAACCGGCATGCCGGTGTCCGTCCAGTTGACAGGCTGGATCATCCGTCGGCCGCTTCATTCCGCAACCCCACCGGGGGCTTCATGATCATGGCGTTGCAGCACGACCTTCTGGCGGATACGCAAGGCACCCGTCCCCGCCTTCTCATCGTCCAGCCGCTTGTCGGTATAGGCGATATGGTGTGGCACAAGCCTTGGATTGATCATCTCGCGGCGCATTTCGAGGTGATTCTGGCCTGCAAGCCGACGGCAAAGGCCCCTGTTCTTTTCAGTGGTACCGACGGCATCATCGACTGGATCTCCATCGAACGCTCGCTTCGCGGCAAGACAGGCCGGCATGACGGGCCGCTTGGCCTGCTGCGGCTCGCCGCCGCCTTCCGGGCCAGCAACGCGGATCATGTGCTGATCATGCATCACAGCGCCACCTACGCGCTGGCGGCGCGGCTTGCCGGCATCCGGAATCGCTGGGGCTATGGCATTGGCGGCAGCCGGCGGTGGCTGAATTGCGGTGCCTGTCTGGGGCGTGACGCGCGCTATGAACACCCGACCCGCAAGCTTGCCCGCTTTGCATCAATGAACGGATTTGGTCTTGCCAGCCCGAGCTGGCGCATGCCACCAACCGGTGCGGCGCAGCGCGCCGCCAACAGCTGGTGCGATGATCTCGGCATTCCGGCGTTTGGTGCGACCGGCGATGGGCTTCGCGATATGGTGGTCATGGGTGTCGGCGCGATGGATGATGAACGCAAATGGCCACCGGCGCATTTCGCCGCGCTGGCAGCGCGTCTCAGGGCGCACGCGCCGGCCACGCGGATTCTGGTGATGGGCGCGCCGTCCGAACAGCCGATCATCGATGCCGTGCTGGCCGATCCCGCGGCGCCTGCCGGGCTGATCCCGAATACCGCGCCGCTGGACGAGGCGATCGCGCTGATCAACGCGGCACGGCTTTATGTCGGCAATGATACCAGCCTGCTGAACATCGCCGCCGCCTGCGGCCGGCCGGCGGCCGGGATTTTTGCGCAATCGACGCCCTTGGATTATAGTGACGCGATCATACCGATAGCCGAGCCTGACGGCAGGTTCGGTGAACCCGGGGCCATTGCCCGCATCAGCGCGGCGCAGGCCTTTGATGTCGTCGCCACCGAGCTGGACCGCCAGCTGGCGGCGGGAAATTAATGTCGACCTTGCCGCGGCATGGCAGAACAGGATCGTTTTCTTGACGTCTTCCGCCAATTCCACCTCACCGAGCAGACCCTCCGCGAGCAATGCCCCGCCGGCAACGCCGGATAGCCGCGCCATCCTGCGGCGGCTGTGGGGCGGGTGGGTGCGCCCCTATCTGGGACGGCTGCTGGTCGCTTTTGCGTTGATGGCGGTTGTCGCCGGCTCTGCCTCCGCCTATCCGCTGCTGACGCGCTATATTTTCAACGCGCTGGCCGATGGCCGCGCCGCCGAGGTGATCTGGCTTGCCCCGCCGGCGATCATTCTTCTGGCGCTGGTCAAGGGGCTGGCGCTGTTCGCACAGACGGTACAGGTCAATGCGCTGGCGCTGCGGGTCACCACCGACCTGCAGAAGGACATGGCACGGACGCTGATCGAGGCCGATCTGGCGGTGCTGTCGCGCGAGCCGGCGGGCGCCTTCATGTCGCGGATCATGAATGACCTGAACCTTGTCCGCGAGGCGGCGGTGCGGCTGGCCAACAATCTGGTGCGTGACGTGCTGACGGTGATCGTCCTGATTGGCGCGATGCTGTGGCTGGACTGGCTGTTGGCGATCATCGTGCTGCTTGTCTACCCGCTGGCGATGCAGCCGATCATCCGCATCGGCACCCGCCAGCGGCGCGCCTCGGGGAATCTCCAGGAACATATGGAGGATGTGACCTCGCTGCTTGCCGAAACATTGCAGGGCGCGCGGATGGTCAAGGCGTATCAGCTTGAATCTGCTGAAACCGAGCGCACGAAGTCGGCCTTTGACGGACTCTATGCGCGGCTTGTCGGGCTGCTGACCGGGCGTGCCAAGATCGACCCGATCCTCGAGGTGGTTGGCGGTGTCGCCGTCGGTGGTGTGATCGCGCTGGCCGGCTGGCGGGTGGCCAATGGCCTGCTTCAGGTCGGCGATGTGATTGCCTTCATCACCACGCTGATCCTGCTGGTGCAGCCGGTTCGCGGAATCGGCACGCTGAACGCCGTGACGCAGGAGGCGCTTGCCGCCGCCGAACGCGTGCTGGCACTGCTGGACCGGCCACGGCTGGTTGCCGACCGGCCGGGCGCGACCGACCTCGGCCCGGCGGCCGGTGAGGTCAGCTTCGAGGATGTCGGCTTTGCCTATGATACCACCTCGCAGGATGGCCCACCGGCGCTGAGCAACGTCAGCTTCACCGCGCATCGCGGCGAGACCGTGGCGCTTGTCGGGCCAAGCGGTGCCGGCAAGAGCTCGGTGATCAATCTGTTGCCGCGCTTCTTCGACCGGACCGCCGGCACGATCACCATCGATGGCACCGACATCGCGGCGGTAACGCTGGACAGCCTGCGCCGCAATGTGGCGCTGGTCAGCCAGGATGCGGTGCTGTTCGATGATACGATCGCCGCCAATATCGGATTTGGTCGCGCCGGTGCGACGCGTGAGGAGATCGAGGCGGCGGCACGGGCGGCGGCGGCGCATGAGTTCATCATGGCGCTTGATGATGGCTATGACACACCGGTCGGTGCCATGGGCAACCGGCTCTCCGGCGGTCAGCGGCAACGCATCTCGATAGCCCGCGCGATGCTGAAGGACGCGCCGATCCTGCTTCTTGACGAGGCGACAGCGGCGCTTGATGCCGATTCCGAACAGCAGGTCCAGGCCGCGCTGGCGCGTCTGCAATCCGGCCGGACGACGCTTGTCGTGGCGCACCGGCTGTCGACAATCCGCGATGCCGACAGGATTCTGGTGATGGAGGATGGCACCATCGTCGAGCGCGGCACGCATGATGACTTGCTGGCGGCTGACGGGCTCTATGCGCGGCTGTGCCGGCTGCAGTCGCTTGGCGGCCGGGCCGAGGGCTGATCCCGGCTATTCACGCCTCAGGATACTGTCGGTCAGGCGCACCGCCCATCCTCGTGCCTGAAACCGGCGGGTGACCTCGTCAGGGTCGTAGACATTGTCCACCCAGTCGAAAAACGCCATCCCCTGATCCTCATAGGGGGCATAGGCTGCGAAGAAGGCGTCGAGAAGACCGGTCTTGGCCTGTTTGACATGGCCATATTTCCAGGCCAGCTGCGCCGCTGCCTCGCGGACCGGACGCTCCTCGACAATCAGCAGATACAGCGCCGACATAAGCCCGGCGCGGTCGGCGCCGGATTTGCAATGCATCAGGGCCGGAAGCCGCGTCTCGGCAAACAGATGTCTTGCGGCATGAAGCATGGCCCTGTCGGGCGCGGCGCGGGAGCGGGCGGTAAAATCAAGCAGGGTGATGCCGGCAGCCTTGCAGGCTTCGGCCTCAAGCTGCCAGCCCCCATCGCTTCGCGGACCACGAAGATTGATCACCGTGCGGATGCCGGCGGCGGCGGCGGCATGGATCCGCGATGGCCCGGGCTGGTTCGACCGGTACATGCCGGGCGCCACCAGGTGATGGTTGTGCCACCAGATTCGCAGGAATCCGTGATCCTTGAAAATCAGCTCCATCCAGTCGCGCATGCCGCGGCGCGCGCCCGGCGGGGCGGCAAAGATCATGATCCGGCCACCATCATGCCCTCGACGCGAAGCGACGGTGCGGCGGTGCTGCGCCGCATGTCGATATCATCGGCGCGGGTGATGGCCATGAACATGTCCCTCAGATTGCCGGCGATGGTCGCCTCGGCCACCGGATAGGTCACCTTGCCGTTGCTGATCCAGAAACCGCCGGCACCGCGGCTGTAATCGCCGGTGATCATGTCGACCGAGCTTCCCATCATCTCGGTGACAAGAAACCCTTCCTCGATATCGGCGATCAGATCATGAAAGCTCATATCGCCATTTTCCAGATAGAAATTGCTGCTCCCGGGTGCCGGTGCGCTGCCCATGCCGCGCGCCGCCTGACCGGTCGGGGCCAGGCCAAGCTTGGTGGCCGAGGCGATATCGAGGAACCAGCTTTTCAGCACCCCGTCCTCGACCATGGCGCGGCGACTCACCGGCAGGCCCTCGCCGTCGAACAGCCTTGTCGCCATGCCGCGCGGGCGCAGCGGATCATCGATGAAGGTCAGGCCGGGGCTGGTGACCTGCTCGCCCATGCTGTCCTTCAGGAAACTGGTCCCGCGCGCGATCGACGCGCCGTTGATGGCACCGGCAAGTGTGCCGACAAGCGATCCCGCCACGCGCTGGTGATAGACAACCGGGAACTGGCCGGTCTGCGGTTTGCGTGGGCCGAGCCTTGCGAGGGTGCGTTCGGCGGCGCTGGCACCGACATCCGCGGCCGGGTCCAGATCCGCGCCGAAGACGGCGGCCGTGTAATCATAGTCGCGCTCCATCGCACCGTCCTTTTCGGCGATGACGACGGCGGAAATGCCCTGCGACGAGCGGCGGTAATCGGCGCTGAACCCGTTGGTGGTGGCGATCATCACATGGGTGACGCCATGACTTGCCGAGCCGCCATCGGAATTGGTGATGCCCTCGACCGCCAGCGCGGCAGCCTCGGCCGTCAGAGCGGTTTCGGTCAGATGTTCGACCGTCGGCACCTCGGGGTCGTAGATTTCGACCTGTGGTATCTCGGAGGCGATCTCGTCGGCGGTGGCAAGCCTGACATAGGGGTCTTCCGGTGCCATTTTCGCCATCGCCACGGCGCGCGCCGCCAGCGTGCGGATGGTCTCGCTGTCAAGCTGGCTGGTCGAGACCGAGGCGTTGCGCTGGCCGACAAAGACCCGCAGGGCGGCCTCGACCTCCTCCGACCGTTCGCTTGATTCAACCTTGCCAAGCCGCACCGATACAGAGGTGCCTTCGCTGCGGGCGACGCCGGCGTCTGCCCCGTCGGCGCCGGCAGACCGCGCGGCGTCGAGGAGTTCGGAAATCAGATGTTCATCAACAGTGCTCATAACGCTTCCCAGATATAGGGTGAGTGCCGACGTTTCAACCGGGGCGCCGCCACAATAACCACTCTTATAGCCATCCTTGCAAGGGGCGGCCATTCCGTTTATGACACCGCGATGACCTATCGCATTTTCATCGATGGCGGGGCCGGCACGACCGGCCTGCAGGTTCATGACCGGCTGGCGGCGCATCCGCGTGTCGAGCCTGTTGTGCTGGATGACGCGCGGCGCAAGGATGCAGGCGCGCGGCGCGCGATGATGGGTGACTGCGATCTGACGATCCTGTGTCTTCCCGATGATTCGGCGCGCCAGTCAGCCGCCATGGCGTCGGAGGTTGGCGCGCGGGTGATCGATGCCTCGTCGGCGCACCGGACGGCCGAGGAATGGGCCTACGGGTTTGCCGAGCTTGCCGCCGATATCCGCGCAGACATTGCCGAAGCACGCCAGATCAGCAATCCGGGTTGCTATCCGACCGGATTTCTGGCGATGGCGCGCCCGCTGATCGATGCCGGGCTGCTGCCAGCCGATGCGGCGCTCACCGTGCCGGCAGTGTCCGGCTATAGCGGCGGCGGCAAGGGCATGATCGCGCGGCATGAGGATGGCGATCTGCCGCCGCATGGTGCCTATGGCCTGGCGCTGGCGCACAAGCATCTTCCCGAAATGACGCATTACGCCGGGTTGACGACGTCGCCGATCTTCATGCCGTCGGTCGGATCCTTCTATGCCGGCATGCTTGTTCATCTGCCGCTTCACGCCGCGCAGCTGACAAAATCCGTGACGGTGGCCGACCTGTATGACGCACTTGCGACGCATTACGAAAATACGCAATTTGTGCGTATGGGTGCGGCGCGTGCCGGCGCGCCGGAGACGGCGGCACTGATGCTGGATGCGTCGGCGCTTGCCGGAAGCGATTATCTTGAGCTGTTTGTCTTTGCCAATGAGGATGCCAGCCAGTTCTGGCTGACCGCGCGGCTCGACAATCTTGGCAAGGGGGCGTCGGGCGCGGCGGTTCAGAATATGAATATCGCGCTGGGATTCGACGAGACCACCGGCCTTTTGGTCTGACGGGGGCACCGTGACCGCGCCGCTGGATGATACATACCTTGCCGCGCAGTCCGAGGTGCAGCGCGCCACCGATTATCCCTATGCCGCGCCGGAGGGGGCCTTTGTCCTGAAGGCGGGCCGGCTGAGCGCACTGGATGATCCGGCGCTGCTTGCCGGCCGCACGGCGGTGTTGTCGGTCGGCTCGAACCGCGCCCCGGTGCAGCTTCGCCGCAAGTTCGGCGATGATGCCATCCTGCCGGTGACACCGGCCATCCTTCATGATTGCGATATCGTCCATGCGGCGACGGTCAGCTATTACGGCGCCGTATCCTGCACCGCCTTTCCGTCACGCGGGACCGATGTGATGCTGAATGTCGCCTGGCTTGACGCGGCGCAGCTGGCGATCATGCACCGCACCGAGGCGATTGGTGTCGCCTATGATTATGTGCGGATGCTGACCGGCACGGTGACGCATCTTCCGGTGCCGAGCGCCGGTGGGGATATTGTCGCGCCGTCGCAGCCTGTCTTCGGGTACAGCGCGCGAAGCGGTGTTCTTGATCTTGGTGGCGGCCAGCCCGGCGGTCTCAGCCGCATTCCCGCCCGCAACCGGCAATTCCCGACGCTGGCGCAGGAGTCGGCGGCGGCGCTGGTCCAGGCTTTCATCACCGGGGTTGATCCGGCACTCGACCTTGGCGCGGACCGTAACCGGTTCATCGACCGGGTGACAGGTGACAAACCCTGCCGTCTGGCTGTCAATGAACATCTTCGCGGCCGTGCGATCCCGGCTGACGGGCCGTGGAAGGTGCAACAGGTTGAAGCTGGCGATATTGCGACGTTTCTGTGAAGGCTAGCCGACCAGATGAGTCAGCACCATACCGGCGGTCAGGATCAGCCCGGCATCCCGGTTTGACTGGAACAGCCGCAGCGCGCCGGCCGGATCATCCGCCCGCAGACGCCGCAACTGCCAGCGCAGATGAATCGCCATGAATGCCAGCCCGCCAAGCCATGGCCCCGGCCCGATCAGCAGCCAGAAGCCGCCACCAAGCCCGAGAATGGCGAGGGCATAGGCTGCCGACACGCCGGCCTGAAGATACCTGCCAAACCCCAATGCCGAGGATTTGACCCCGGCGGCGCGGTCATCCTCCATATCCTGGACGGCATAGATCGTGTCATAGCCGAACACCCAGGCCACGCTGCCAAGATAGACCGCCAGCAGGGCCGGTGGTGGCAAGGCGGGTACCGACTCCATGCCCGCCGCCGCCCAGCCGAGCGGCACGCCCCATGAGAAGGTCAGGCCGAGAACGGCCTGCGGCCACCACGTCACGCGCTTGGCAAGCGGATAGAGGATGACAAGGGGCAGTGCGGCAATGCCGGTGATGATGGCGGCGCCGGGAAGCCGTACCAGTACGGCAAGTCCGATCAGCCCCAAAGCGGCCAGAAATGCCAGTGCGGCACCGACGCTCATGGTGCCGGCGGCGAGCGGCCGGCCGGCGGTGCGCTCGACGCGCCGGTCAAGCCGCCGGTCCCACAGATCATTGATCACGCAGCCGGCAGCGCGCGTCGTCACCGCGCCGACAAGGAACAGCATCATCAATTCAATCATCCGGCCGGTATCGCTGGTGGCTGCCGGTATGATCCACCATCCCGGCAGCAGCAGTAGCCACCATCCGATCGGCCGGTCGAAACGCGCCACCAGAATATAGGGATGAAACGGGCGCGGCAGGCGCCGCCACCAGCCGCGCGGGTCGATGTCGGTATGCCGATGGCGAGGCGCGTGATCGCCGTGAGGTGTCGGGGTGTGCCTGTCCTTCATACGCATCATCCTTAGCGCAATTGACATCTCGCGTATAGCTGGACGGCCGCGCGGTGGCCGGGTTGTAAAGCGCTGGTGTCAGCCCTAAATGTGTCGAATGAACGCATCAGCCGCCAGGGCCCGATTGTTCGTTTCCGACGAACTTGCCGCCGGTATCTCCATCCAGCCGTCACGCGAGCAGCAGCATTATCTGCTGAATGTGATGCGTTGCCGTGATGGTGATCCGGTTCTGGTCTTCAATGGCCGTGACGGCGAATGGCAGACCGAGGTGCAACGCGAGGGACGACGCGATTGCCAGCTCCTCGTGCGCCACGAGACACGCCGCCAGACATCAAGTCCGGATCTGTGGCTGCTGTTCGCGCCGGTGAAGAAGGCGCGGCTTGATTTCATCGCGCAGAAGGCCTCCGAGATGGGGTGCAGCCGTATCTGGCCGGTGCGCACGGACCATTGCCAGGTGTCACGGGTGAATGATGACCGCATGCTGGCCAACGCTGTCGAGGCGGCCGAGCAGACCGAAAGGCTGGATATCGCCGAGATCATGCCCTTCACCGACCTTGTGGCGGCACTTGATGCCTGCGAGGCGGATCGTCATATCATCTTTTGCGACGAAGCCAGCGCCGGGGCTGGCGACATGAATGCCGTCCGCGTGCTGACGGCGGCGGCACCTGTTGCGAAGGCGGCGATTGTCATCGGCCCCGAAGGCGGGTTTTCCGAGGATGAACGGGTGCTGATCTCCAACCGTCAAAATAGTTTGAAACTTTCGCTCGGGCCGCGCATATTGCGCGCCGATACGGCGGCCATTGCGGCCCTTGCCTGTTTTCAATCGGTGTGTGGAGACTGGACCTGATGCCGGGCACCCTGAACCGGCCCGGCCAGCCCCCCACCATCAGTCCGACGCTCCGGGCCGCAATATGCGGAGCGTCACGCATGGGACGAAACCGCCTTGACGCATGACCATCATGACGAACCCGTAGATGTCGGGCAGATGATCGCCTGGATTGCCGATGGCGAAACCCCCGTCGGCGAACAGAAGATCGGCACCGAACACGAGAAATTCCTGTTCCACCGGCACGATCTGGCACCGGTCGCCTATGAAGGCGAGGCTGGAATCGGCGCGCTTCTCGGGCGGCTGTTGACCGAACTTGGACCGGGCGCCGAGCCAATCATGGAAAAAGGCAATATCATCGGCATCATCGATTCCGATGGGGGCGCGGTAACGCTGGAGCCGGGTGGACAGCTCGAACTGTCCGGGGCGCCGCTTGATGACATCCACCAGACCTGCAGCGAGACCGGCCGGCATCTGCGGCATATGAAGGCGGCGGCGGCGCCGCTGGATATCGGCATGCTCGGCATCGGCTATCACCCGACGGCGCGCCGCGAGGATATCAGCTTCATGCCGAAGGGGCGGTACCGCATCATGAGCCGGCATATGCCGAAGGTCGGCACGCTTGGTCTCGACATGATGCTTCGCACCTGCACCGTGCAGGTGAACCTCGATTTTTCCGACGAGGCCGATATGCGGCGCAAATTCCGCACCTCGCTGGCGCTGCAGCCGGTGGCGACCGCGCTGTTCGCGAACTCGCCATTCAAGGATGGCGCGCCATCGGGCTGGCTGTCGACTCGGGCGCAGGCCTGGACCGATACCGATGCCGCCCGCAGCGGCGTGCCCTCATGCGTCTTCGATGACTATTTCGGCTATGAACAGTGGATAGATTATATCCTTGATGTTCCTATGTATTTCCTGCATCGCGGCGATGATTATATCGATGTCGCCGGCCGCTCCTTCCGTGATTTCATGGATGGTATGTTGACCGGGTTCGAGGGCCAGCTGCCAAGCATGGCCGATTTTCAGGATCATATCACCACCGCCTTTCCCGAGGTGCGGCTGAAGCGGTTCCTCGAGATGCGCGGCGCCGATGGCGGCGCCTGGGACAATATCTGCGCCTTGCCGGCCTTCTGGGTCGGGCTCCTCTATGACGAGCAGGCTCTTGAGGAAGCGACGGCACTGGCCGCCCCGTTTGGTGCCGAGGATGTGATGGCGGCGCGGTTGTCGGTGGCGCGCGACGGGCTTCGTGGCCAGCTTGGCGGCCGCGACGTTCATGATCTGGCGGCAAGGCTTGTCGAGCTTGCCTCGGCGGGCCTGCGGCGCCGGGCCCGCATTGATGACAGCGGTGGCGACGAGACCGGATATCTGGCACCGCTCCGCAACGCGCTGGCGAATGGCGAGACGCCGGCAGAACGGCTGCTGCGGCTGTATCGCGATTCATGGGATGGTGACGTCACGCGGATTTTCGAAGCCGAAAGATATTCATGACATATGACCGTCCCTGCAATATCGGGATCGTGACCTCAACCGGGGACGCAGGATCGTAAAGGGGCAAGGATGCCGGTACTCCTGCTCATCGTGGGAATAAATTTCATTGGCGTCGGCGCTCTGATTCCGGTCCTTCCCTACACCGTGATCGAGATGCTGGGCCTGCCGGCAAGCGTGATGACGATGCTTCTGGCCTCGTTTGCGCTGGCGATGTTCGTGGCCAATCCCATTCTCGGCAGGCTGTCGGACCATTACGGTCGTCGCCGGGTCCTGTTCGTGTCGCTGGCCATCAGCGCTGTGGCGCATCTGTGGTTTGCCATGTCGAGCGATATCCTGTCGATGTTCGCAGCACGGATCATTGCCGGTTTCGCCTCGGGCAATACCGGGGTCATCCAGGCGATGATCGCCGACCGCACGACAGACGAGAAACGCGCCCAGTATATGGGGTTGCTCGGCGCCGCCATCGGTGTCGGCTTTGTTGCCGGGCCGGCGCTTGGTGGGCTGTTCAGCCATATTGGTGGTGGCCCGCTTCATCAGGCGCCGTTTCTCCTCGCGGCCGGGTTTTCGCTACTGGCGCTGGTCCTCACCACGCGCCTCAAGGCGCCGCCGGACGGGCGGATCGTGCCGGATGATGAAAGGATCGGGTTGATGGCGCGGGTGGCGATGCTGCTCCGCTCGCCGCTGGCGCTCTATGCGGCGGTGGCGCTGGTGCTGAATCTCGCCTTCGCCCAGGTCGAGGCATCCTTTGTCCTGGTGCTTCGCGACTATCTCGGATTCGGCGCCCGCGAAACCGGATGGCTTTTCACTTATATCGGCGTCTGCATTGTCATTGTGCAGGCGGTGCTGATCCGCCACATCGTCGCCAGGTTCGGCGAGATCGGCGCGATGGGGCTTGGTGGCCTGTTGCTGGTGGGCGGCCAGATCATGACGGTGCTGGCAGTGGCGGGTTTGCTGCCCGGCAATGGCTGGCCGCTTGTGCAGACGCTTCTCGCCACAACCGCGATCTGTTTCGGGTTCGCGGTCGCCTCGCCGGCGCTGAGCAGCGTCGCCAGCAAGGTGGCTGGCCGATCCTCTCGTGGCGGGTCGCTTGGCGTTGTCCAGGGTTTCGGCTCACTCGGGCAGGTGATCGGGCTTGTTGTCGCCGGGCCGCTCTATGACCTCGGCGGTACGCCGTACCCGTTCAGCTTCGGTGCGCTGGTGATGTTAGGCATGCTGGCCATTCTGCCATTCCTTGTCCGGCCGACAGAGGAGTGACCGATAGAAGACAGGTGACCGGCTAGGCGGCCTCGGTGCCACCAACGGTGATGCCGCCCATCTTCACGGTCGGTTGGCCAACACCCACAGGAACGCTCTGCCCGGCCTTGCCGCAGGTGCCAACCCCGTCATCAAGCGCCATGTCATTGCCGACCATGCTGATCTTCGACATAGCGTCAGGCCCGTTGCCGATCAGGGTGGCGCCCTTCACTGGCGCGCCGATCCTGCCATTTTCCACAAGATAGGCCTCGGACGCGGCAAACACGAACTTGCCCGAGGTGATGTCGACCTGACCACCACCGAAATTGACGGCATAGATGCCCTTCCTGATCGAGGCGACGATCTCGTCCGGGTCATGCGGGCCATTTTCCATGAAGGTATTCGTCATGCGGGGCATCGGGGCGTGCTCATGCGACTGCCGGCGGCCGTTGCCGGTGGCCTCGACCCCCATCAGGCGGGCATTCTGGCGGTCCTGCATATAGCCGCGAAGGATGCCGTCCTCGATCAACACATTGCGGCGTGACTGCGTGCCTTCGTCATCGATGGTGATCGACCCGCGACGGTCCTGCATGGTGCCGTCATCAACGACAGTTACATCCTTGGCGGCGACCTGTTCACCGACCCGGCCGCTGAAGATCGAGGTGCCCTTGCGGTTGAAGTCGCCTTCCAGCCCGTGGCCAACCGCCTCATGCAGCATCACGCCGGGCCAGCCGGCACCGAGAACAACCTCCATCTCGCCGGCCGGGGTGGCGACCGAATCAAGGTTCAGCGTCGCGATGCGCAGCGCCTCCCGGACCTGCGACTGCCAGATTTCGGGGGACATGTAGCTGTCGAACATCACCCGGCCGCCGGCGCCCGAAGAGCCGGACTCCATGCGGCCGTCCTGCGCCACCACAACCGAGACATTCAGCCTGACAAGCGGCCGGATATCGGCGGCGCGATGCCCGTCGGCGCGGATAATCTGGACCGCCTGCCATGACCCGGCGACCGACGCGCTGACCTGGACAACACGCGGGTCGGCGGCGCGGGCAAAGGCGTCGATTTCCTGCAGCAGGGCGACCTTGTCCTCGAACGGCGTGCCGGATAGCGGGTTGCCATCACTGTAGAGCGGCCGGTTGCTTGCCGATATCGGGGGCGCGGCATGCGTCCCTGTATGGCCACGGGTAACGGCGGAGACACTGTCGGCGGCGCGCCTGAGCGCGGCCTCGCTCAGCTCGCCGGCATGCGCATAGCCATGCGCCTCACCGGCGATGGCGCGCAGGCCAAAGCCGCTTGTCTGGTCATAGCTGGCCGCCTTCAGCCGGCCGTCATCGAAGGCCAGCATCTCGGAATGCCGCATCTCGAGGAACAATTCGCCGTCATCGGCATCGACAAGCGCGTCGCGCACGATGGCCTCGGCGCGGTCGCGGTCAAGTGCGGTGTTGTCAAAGAAGATCGCGTCTGTGGTATGTAAATGGTCCATGGTGTCTCCTCGACGTTAAGTCCTCGGCATGCGGTGTGTTCGGGCTGCCCCGATGGCGATGATCCGGCGGGCGGAAAGGCATGCTGTTATCCCGAGAGAATGGGGCTCTGGCCAGCGGATTTCAAGCGCCAAGACACGCGCTGGAGGGGCGCGGCGCGGTCGCCGGAAAGCGTCGATTGGCCAACGTATAAAAAAAATCGCATTTATAGCGACAGGCTGCCGCACAGGGCTTCCAAATTTTGTCGAATCGGTCTATCAACTGCTTGATCAAAAGCGGGTCGCGCGGTGTCTTTTTTTGTCTGGCCGGCCAACTCCGATCAAGCGCTTTATCTGGGGGAGATATCCATGGCATTCATGGCCACCATTGCATCTGACGTGATGGCAAGTCTGCGAAAGAACATCCTGCACCCTGCTGCGTGGCTGGCTGCGGTGGCAGTCTGTCTGGCTGCCGGTGCGGCATCGGCCGCCCAGCCGCTGCCCTGGCAGATGGGATTGCAGCCGCCGGCGGGCACCATCGCCGAGATGGCAGACAATCTGCATGATTTGCTTCTCGTCGTGATCACACTGATCTCGTTGTTCGTGCTTGGCTTGCTTGTCTATGTCGGCATCCGGTTCCGCGCTGCGGCCAACCCGGTGCCATCGCGGACATCGCACAACACGGTGATCGAAATCCTGTGGACGGTGATCCCGGTGGTGATCCTTGTCGGGATCGCGGTGCCGTCCTTCCGGTTGCTGTATTATCTTGATCGCACGGCCGATACCGACATGGTGATCAAGGTCACCGGTAACCAGTGGTACTGGAATTACGAATATCCGGATGAGGGCATCTCCTTTGACAGCTATCTCGTCGATGAGGAAGACCTTCAGGAGGGACAGATTCGCCTGCTGTCCGTCGACTATCCGATGGTCGTGCCGGAAAAGACCCGCATAAAGCTGCTGATCACCGGTAATGACGTCATGCATTCCTACTTCGTGCCGTCCCTTGCCGTGCAGGTCTATGCCTTCATCGGCCGTACGAACGAGGTCTGGATCGATGTGCCGGCCGGCAAGCAGACCTATTACGGGCAGTGCAACCAGATCTGCGGCGTCAATCACGCCTACATGCCGATCGAAGTGCGGGCTCTTCCCGCGGCGGAATATCAGGAATGGCTGAAATCCGCCCGCGAGGAGTTTGCCATGAACACGCCGTCGCCGATCGAGAGCCCGGACACCGGATCAGCCGATCCGGTGGTTCTGGCCTCGGCCAACTAGACACGTTAGCGCAGAGGAAACGATAATGAGTGCTCACGCCCACGCTGACCATGGCGCGCCGACAAGCTTCGTGCGCCGCTGGCTGTATTCGACCAACCACAAGGATATCGGCACGATGTATATCGTGTTCGCCATCCTTGCCGCCTTTATCGGCGGTGGCTTGTCGGTTTACATGCGTATGGAATTGATGGAACCCGGTGTCCAGTACATGGCCGACGGTCATGTCTGGAACGTCTTCACCACCGCACACGGCCTGATCATGGTCTTCTTCGTGGTGATGCCGGGTCTGATTGGCGGCTTTGGCAACTGGTTTGTCCCGATTATGATCGGTGCGCCCGACATGGCGTTTCCGCGGATGAACAACATTTCCTTCTGGCTGCTGCCGCCTTCCTTCATCCTGCTGCTGCTCTCGGCGGTGATGGATGGTGGTGCCGGTGTCGGCTGGACAATCTACCCGCCGTTGTCGTCGAGTTCGGGAACGCCCGGCATGTCGATGGATCTGGCGATCTTCTCGCTTCACCTTGCCGGCGTGTCATCGATTCTCGGCGCGGCGAACTTCATCACCACGATCTTCAACATGCGCACCCCCGGCATGACGCTTCACAAGATGCCGCTGTTCGTGTGGGCGATGCTTGTCACGGCCTTCCTTCTGCTGCTGGCGGTACCGGTTCTTGCCGGCGCGATCACGATGCTGCTGACCGACCGGAATTTCGGCACCACCTTCTTCATTCCGGAAGGCGGCGGTGATCCGATCCTGTTCCTGCACCTGTTCTGGTTCTTCGGACACCCGGAGGTGTATATCATGATCCTGCCGGCCTTCGGCATTGTCAGCCACATCATCTCGACCTTCTCGAAAAAGCCTGTCTTCGGCTATCTCGGCATGGCCTATGCGATGGTGGCGATCGGCTTCATTGGGTTCATCGTGTGGGCGCACCACATGTACACGGTCGGGCTCAGCGTCGATACCCGCGCCTATTTCACCGCGGCGACGATGGTCATCGCGGTGCCGACCGGGGTGAAGATCTTCTCCTGGATCGCGACGATGTGGGGTGGTTCGATCACCTTCCGCGTCCCGATGCTCTGGGCCATCGGCTTCATCTTCCTGTTCACCGTTGGTGGTGTCACGGGCGTCGTGCTGTCGAATGCCGGCCTCGATGTCGTTCTTCACAACACCTACTATGTGATCGCGCACTTCCACTATGTGCTGTCGCTTGGCGCGGTGTTCGGCCTGTTCGCCGGGTTCTATTACTGGTTCTCGAAGATGACCGGCTATGAGTATTCCGAGTGGCTCGGAAAGCTGCATTTCTGGGTGACTTTCGTCGGCGTCAACCTGACCTTCTTCCCGATGCACTTCCTCGGGCTGGCTGGCATGCCGCGTCGCTATATCGACTATCCTGATGCGTTCGCCGGATGGAACATGGTCGCCTCCATCGGTTCCTACATTGGTGCCGCCGGTGCGATCCTCTTCCTTGTGGTCATTGCCGAGGCCTTCATTGCCAGGCGTCGGGCGGCTGACAATCCGTATGGTGAGGGCGCCACGACACTGGAATGGCAGGTCTCCTCGCCGCCGCCTTACCACACCTTCGACGAACTGCCGAAGGTCAGGTAGGACCGCTGTGACCGATCAACCCTATCTGGCTGGAGCCGATGGCATTTACATCTAACCAGAACGCAAACGCGTCGACCGACGGGCTGTATGGCCCGTCGGTCGCTGATTTCTGGCAGCTTCTGAAGCCGCGTGTGATGAGCCTTGTGATCTTCACCGGTTTCGTGGGGATGTTCCTGGCACCCGCCGACATGCACCCGCTGCTGTTCATCATCTCGCTGTTCGCCATTGCCGCCGGCGCTGGCGCATCGGGCGCGATCAACCAGTGGTATGACCGCGACATCGACGCGGTGATGGAACGCACGCGCGGCCGGCCGGTGCCCTCGGGCGCGGTGGAGCCTGCCGAGGCGCTGAGCTTCGGGCTTGTCATCTCGACACTTTCGGTGCTGCTTCTGGGGCTGGCCTCGAACTGGCTTGCCGCCGGCCTGCTTGCCTTCACCATTTTCTTCTACGGTGTCATCTACACCATCTGGCTGAAGCGCAGCACACCGCAGAATATCGTCATTGGTGGCGCCGCCGGCGCGTTGCCGCCGGTAATTGGCTGGGCCGCCGTGACCGGCGGGCTGTCGGTTGAACCGTTGATCCTGTTTGCCGTCATCTTCATGTGGACGCCGCCGCATTTCTGGGCGCTGGCGCTGTTCCGCAATGATGACTATCTGCGCGCCAATGTACCGATGATGCCGGTTGTCGCCGGCGAGGCGGAAACCCGCCGACAGATCCTGATCTATGCTGTTCTTCTGGCCCCGCTGGCACTGGCCCCGGCCTTCATCGGCATGACCTCGATGGCATATGGCGTTGTCGTCGCGGCGCTCGGTCTCAATTTCATCCGCCTGTCATGGGTACTGTACCGGCACCCTGACGATGCGGCGGCAAAGCGTCTTTTCGCCTTTTCGATCCTCTACCTGTTCCTGCTCTTCCTTGGCCTGGTCATTGACCGGCTTCTGGTCACGAGCGGCGTTCTGGCGGTGCTGTGATGGCTGAACGGCAGCAACCGAGGACGGCGGACGAGATGGTGCAGATGCGCCGCACCCGCAACCGCGCGCTGCTTGGCGCGATTGCCGGGCTGTGTGTGCTGTTTTTCGTGCTGACCATTGTCAGGATGGGAGGTGCCGGATGACCGGCCCCGCCATCACACCCGCCGCACCGCCGCAGGATGGCAACCGCCGGTTGCTGGTGATTCTGGCGATTGTCGTCAGCGGCATGGTCGGCCTGGCCTATGCCTCGGTGCCGCTGTACAAGCTTTTCTGTCAGGTGACCGGCTATGGTGGCACGACGCAGGTGGCGCCGGCGCAGGCCGAGACCGTGGTGACTGGTCATCCGGTGAAGGTGCGGTTCGACGCCAATATCAGCCGCGGCCTGAACTGGCGTTTCGAGGCCGTTGACGCGCCGGTGACGCTGAACCCGGGCGAAGAGGTGGTGATCAACTACCGCGCGACGAATCTTGGCGGCGCGCCATCGACCGGCACCTCGACCTATAATGTCACGCCGGTCAAGGCCGGACCACATTTCATGAAGATCGACTGCTTCTGCTTTATCGAGCAGACGCTGCAACCGGGCGAGTCGGTGCTGATGCCGGTGCGCTTCTACATCGACCCGGACATCGTCGCCGACAGCAATGCAAGTGATGTCGACGAAATCATCTTGTCCTATACATTCTTTCCGGTGCAGGGTGCCGGTAAGGCCGAGGATACTTGATCAGGGAGAGGTGGTGTCGCCGAGGCGGCGCCAGATTGAGAGGAGACCAACATGAGTGGTGCAAACAAACACCCCTATCATCTCGTTGAGGCGAGTCCATGGCCCGCCGTTGGCGCGGCGGCGGCCTTCACAGCGGCCATTGGCGGCGTCATGTTCATGCATGAAGTCGCGCATGGGGTTACCGTGCTGGCAATCGGCATGGCGCTGGTGCTGGCGACGATGTTCATGTGGTGGCGCGACATCATCCGCGAGGCCGAATATCAGGGGCACCATACCCCGATCGTGCAGATCGGCATGCGCTACGGGATGATGCTGTTCATCGCCTCCGAGGTGATGTTCTTTGTCGCCTTCTTCTGGGCGTTCTTTGACCGCGCCCTGTTCCCGATGGGGGGTGTCTGGCCGCCGGAAGGGATCGAGACCTTCAATCCGTTCGACCTGCCGCTGATCAACACGCTGGTGCTGCTGCTGTCAGGCTGTACGGTGACCTGGGCGCATCACGCGCTGCAGCATGGCAACCGCCGCGACTTCATGACCGGCCTTGGCATCACGATCATTCTTGGCGCGCTGTTCACCGGTCTGCAGGCGATCGAGTACAGCCATGCCCCGTTTGGTTTCACCGATGGTATCTATCCCTCGGTCTTCTACATGGCCACCGGTTTCCACGGTTTCCACGTCCTGGTCGGCACCTGTTTCCTTGCCGTCTGCTGGTTCCGGGGCCGCGCCGGCCATTTCTCGGCCGAACAGCATTTCGGCTTCGAGGCCGCCGCCTGGTACTGGCACTTTGTCGACGTTGTCTGGCTGTTCCTGTTCGCCGCCGTATATTGGTGGGGCCAGTAATCAGGCTGGTGCCGCCATCGCGGCATCGTGCAAATTCACGGGGAGGGGGCGCTTTTCACGGGCGCTCCCTTTTCATTGGTGCTAGGTAGAAGCACCTTCAACACGGGTAGTTCGATGAAATTCCGTCCGCTTCTATGGCCAACTGTCGTCGCGCTTCCGGCGCTGATTATCCTGCTGATGCTTGGCACCTGGCAGGTTCAGCGGCTGGAATGGAAGAATCAGTTGATCCATGATTTCGAAACCCGCGCCACCGCCGACGCGATTGAGCTGCCGATGGGCACCATCGCGCCGGAGATGGAGTTCCGCCGCCTGTCATTGACCGGCAGCTTCGACCATGAGCGGGAAATCTTCATGACCGGCCGTTCCTATGAGGGCAATGCCGGTTTTCACATCGTCACACCTTTTACCCTGACCGACGGGCGGATCATCCTGATCAACCGTGGCTGGGTGTCGGAATCCTACCGCGACAGGGCAAAGCGGGCCTTCTCTTTGATCGAGGGCGAGACCACGGTCACCGCCATCCTGCGGTTCCCGGCGACAAAGGGATATTTTGTCCCCGAGAATGAGCCCGAGAACGGGTTCTGGTTCACCCTTGTGCCGGCGCAGATCGTGTCGCATCTCGGGCTTGGTGACGCTGCCGAGACCGGGATCTACGCGGCGGCGGTGCGGACATCGGAGAAAATCTCGTTGCCGATCGGGGCGAGGACCGAAACCAACCTTCGCAACTCGCATCTTGGCTATGCCATCACCTGGTATGGAATTGCCTGCGCGCTGATCGGCGTCTATGCCACCTTCCACCACCAGCGCGGGCGGTTGAGCTTTGGCGCCGGTGGCGCGGGAAGGGATGAACAGGAGCCTCGTGGATGAACTATATCAGCACAAGGGGACAGGACGGACCGCTGGGCTACGAGCAGGCGCTTCTCAGTGGCCTTGCACGCGATGGCGGTCTTTATCTGCCAACCGGCTACCCGCAATTCACCGCTGATGAAATCCGCGATATGGCCGGCCTTTCCTATGCCGCGCTGGCCGGCCGGATCATGGCGCGCTTCACCGATGGCGAGATTGACGAGGCCGAGCTGACCGCCATGGCCGGCGACGCCTATGCCGGGTTCACCGACCCCGAGATCGCGCCGCTTCGTCCGCTGAACGAGCGCATCCATGTCATGGAGCTGTTCCACGGCCCGACCATCGCCTTCAAGGATTATGCGATGCAGTTCCTGTCGCGTGCCTTTGATCGGGCGCTGCGCTCGGCCGGGCGGCAGGCGGTGATCCTTGGCGCCACCAGCGGCGATACCGGGTCGGCCGCCCTCGAGGCCTTCAAGGGACGCGAGGCTGTTGACATCTTTATCCTGTTTCCCGAGGGGCGGGTCTCGCCGGTGCAACAGCGCCAGATGACATCGGTTATCGCGGCGGGCGCGCATGCGGTGGCTGTCGCTGGCGATTTCGATGATTGCCAGGCCATCGTCAAGACGCTGTTCAACGATCATGGCTTCCGTGACGAGGTCAACCTGTCGGCCGTAAATTCAATCAACTGGGCGCGGCTGATGCCGCAAATCGTCTATTATTTCAAGGCGGCGCTGGCGCTTGGCGCACCGGACCGGAAAGTCGCCTTTTCGGTCCCTACTGGCAATTTCGGGAATGTCTTTGCCGGCTATGTGGCGATGCGGATGGGGCTGCCGGTCGACCGGCTGATCATCGCCTCGAACCGCAACGACATCCTGACCCGTTTCTTTGAGGATGGGGCGATGCAACGCGAGACGGTGACGCCGTCACTCAGCCCGTCGATGGATATTCAGGTGTCGAGCAATTTTGAACGGCTGTTGTTTGAACTCATGGGACGGGACGGTGACGCCGTGGCGGCGATCATGGCGCGTTTCGCCGACACCGGCAGCTTCGAGCTGCCGGCTCAGGCCATGCAATCGGCACGCAAGCATTTCGCCGCCTACCGGCTGGATGATGATGGCACGCTGGCCGAAATCGCCGCCAGCGCGGCAGAGGGCATGCTGCTCGACCCGCACAGCGCGGTCGGCGTCTCGGCGGCGCGGCGCGCCGTCGCCGATGGCACGGTCGGGCCAGCGGTTCCGGTGGTTGCGCTAGCCTGCGCGCATCCTGCGAAATTCCAGGAGGCCGTGACCCGCGCCACCGGTGAGGAGCCGGCCCTGCCGTCGCATCTTGCCGATCTGATGTCGCGCGAGGAGGCGATGCAGCACGCGCCTGCCAGCGCCGATGCCGTTCGTGACCTGATTCTGGCCATGCGGAGGGTGGTATGAGCCGCGGTGAACTGACAACACTCCCCGGTGGGCTTCGTGTCGCCAGCCGCAGCCTGGCGCAGGCGCAGAGCCTTTCGGTCGGAATCTGGGTGAATGCCGGTGCGCGCGACGAACGCGACAGCGAGATGGGTATCGCCCATATGCTGGAGCATATGGCGTTCAAGGGCACAAAGCGGCGCTCGGCGCTTGATATCGCCACCGAGGTGGAGAATGTCGGCGGCTATATGAACGCGCATACCAGCCGCGAGGAAACGGCCTATTATCTTCGTCTTCTGCCCGAATATCTGGATATGGGGATCGACATTCTGGCCGATATCCTGACCGAACCGACGATGCCGGACGATGAGATCGAGCGTGAACGCGGTGTCATAATCCAGGAAATCGGGCAATCGCAGGACACACCCGACGATATCGTGTTCGACATGTTTGCCCGTGCCTCCTATGGCGATCATACGCTTGGCCGTCCCATTCTCGGGTCGATCGACAGTGTCAGCGGCTTTTCGCGCGACAATCTACGCGGTTTCATGTCGCGTCATTATGGTGCCGGCCAGATGCTTGTCACCGCGTCGGGCGCGGTCGCGCATGATGATTTCGTGAAACGCGTCGAACAAAGGCTTGGTCATCTCGCCAGCGCCGAGGATACACAGCGCCTCTCGCCTTCCTGGCAGGCAGGGCGCCATATCGAGGTTCGCGATCTTGAACAGACGCACCTTGTGATCGGCCTGCCGAGCTTTGGTGCCCGTGATGACCGCCGCTTCACGATGATGGTTCTGTCGACGTTGTTTGGCGGCGGCATGTCCTCGCGCCTGTTTCAGGAAGTGCGCGAGAAACGCGGTCTCTGCTATTCAATCTTCTCTTTTGCCAGCATGTATTCCGATAGCGGCCATTTCGGCGTCTATGCCGGCACCTCGGCCGACCGGGCCAATGAGATGCTGACGGTCACCGCACAGCAGCTTGCCGAGCTGGCCGCAAGCGCCAGTGAGGAGGAGGTGAGCCGCGCGAAGGCGCAGCTCCGCGCCTCGCTTGTCATGGCGCGTGAATCGGTTTCGGGATGCGGGGATGCGCTGGCAAGGCAGATCATGCTGTTTGGCGCGCCGGTGGATGATTCCGACCTGCTGGAGCAGATCGCCGCCGTTGACGCCGAGGCGGTGCGAGGCGTTGCCGCCGATCTTGTCACGGGTGGTCAGCCGGCCATCGCGGCCATAGGTCCGCAATCATCGATCATGGAGACTGACGCGCTATCCAGAATTCTGGCCGGAAACGCTGTTTGAGATACGGCCGGGGGTATGGCCGGGGGTTGGCCGGGGGTGCGGCCTGATCAGGCGCTGCCTGTCGTGCCTGCAAAGAAGCCGGGATCGATCCCAAGCGCCTCGAAGCTGTGCTCCCACAGCGTATCCCGGTCATGATCGAACACAAGTTCCGCCGAGGCGGGAAGGCTGATCCAGACATTCTCGGCCATTTCGCGATCGAGCTGACCGGCGCTCCACCCAGCGCATCCAAGCGACACGATCGACTGCGCCGGGCCAACGCCCTCGGTGATGTCACGAAGGATGTCGATGCTCGCGGTCAGGCCGATTTCATGCGTGACCTCCATGCTTTCGGGAAGCATATGGTCCTGGCTGTGAAGCACAAATCCGCGATTGCCATCGACCGGGCCACCGATATGCACCGGGTTGCTGGCGCAGAACCGCGCCGCGCCGATATCAAGCTTCTCATAGAGGTCGCCCAGATTCAGCCGTGACGCGGTCTTGTTGATCACCAGACCCATCGCCGAATCCGAATCGTGATGACACATCAGGATGACGGTCTTGTCGAACCGCTCGTCACCGATATGCGGGCTGGCGACCAGAAGATGCCCCTGCAGCGAGGACAGGGCGTGCTGATCACTGCCGCTCGGCAGCGATGATTGCACCTGCTCGCCTGATTTCCTATGTTGCGTCATACCATACCCTAGTCAGGAAAAACCTGTCGGGTAAAGCTTCATCGTGCCATGCACAGGTCACCAGCATCACATGCCCCTGCCAGAAACCGGAAATACCAAGGCATCCGGCCTTGTCTCGGCCGCCAGCCGCCTGATCGTCGCGACAGCGGTGGCAACAGCCTTCATCATGATGGCTCCTGGCGTGGCGCGTGCGTCCGAATCCGCCTGGGTTGGCGATCCGCAGATCGGCGAGGCAAGGCTTGTCTCGGCGGTCACGGCCACCGGCGATCTGGATACTCTGCCGCTCGGCATCGAATTCACCCTTGCCGCTGGCTGGAAGATATACTGGCGCACCCCGGGGGAGGCCGGGCTCGCGCCGGTCATCGACCTGTCGGCAGGCCCGAACCCCGATCTCGCCGGCCGAATCAGCTGGCCACTGCCACAGCGGTTTGACGCTTTCGGCTTTGATAATTTCGGCTACGCCAATGCGGTGATCCTGCCGCTCGAGCTCAGCGGTCATGAAGCCGGCATGCCGATTCAGGTGATCGCCGATCTCGAGGCGCTGGTATGTTCCGATATCTGTGTTCCCTTCGGCGGACGGCTGGAAATGACGCTCCCCGACGGGGCGGCGAATCCCAGTCCGCATGCGCAGGCGATGGCGCAATTCGCTGCCATGGTGCCGCGCCGGGCCGATGGCGAAGGAACGAGCGCCAGCGGGCCGTCATTGCGCCCCCTCCGCCTCGAGGCGCGACCAGACGGGCTGGTTGTCGAGCTCGCCGAGGGTGCGCCTCCGGTCGCCGATGTCTTTGTCGAGGCGCAGGATGATGTCGCGTTCAAGGCACCGGTACCGTTGGGGGACGGCCTGTTCCTTGAAGCAGTGCCGGCCGACAAGCTTGTCTTCGATTCTACACCCGTCACGCTGACCATCAGCGCGCCGCCGGAAATGGGCGAGTTCCGCATGGTGGTGACGACACCGGCAGACAGAGCCACTGTTCAGCAAAACAGCCCTCGCGACAGGCTGGGACTGTCCTGGCGGATCATCGCGCTGGCGCTTCTTGGTGGTCTGATCCTGAATCTGATGCCCTGTGTGCTGCCGGTGCTGGCGCTGAAGCTTGCCGCTGTTCTGGACGCGGCGGGTGCGCCGCGCCGCGAGCTTCGTCTGCGATTTCTTGCCGGCGCCGCCGGTATCCTGACGAGTTTTGTCGGTCTTGCTGGCGCGCTGGCGCTACTGCGGCTTGCCGGGGGCACGATCGGGTGGGGCATCCAGTTCCAGAACCCGGTCTTTCTTCTCGTGATGATACTGGTGCTTGGCATCTTCGCGCTCAGCCTTCTCGATCTGGTGATGATCCCGATACCGCGCGCGGCGCAGCGCCTGGCCGGAGTCGGACAGGGGGGCGGGTTCGGACAGGGGGGCGGGCATTCCTATCGGGGTGACTTCATGGCCGGCATGCTGGCGACCGTTCTGGCGACTCCCTGCTCGGCGCCGTTTGTCGGAACGGCGGTCGCGGTTGCGCTGTCCGGCAGCATGCTGGATCTGTTCGGCATCTTCATCGCGCTTGGTCTTGGTCTTGCCGCGCCCTGGATTGTGGTGGCGGCGCAGCCATCCCTCGTCGGATTCCTGCCGCGCCCCGGGCCCTGGATGCCTTGGCTGAAGCGCGGCCTTGCCCTGCTGCTGCTCGGAACGATGATCTGGCTCGGCAGTGTTCTGATGGCGCTTCTTGGCCCCAATGCACCTTCAACTGTGGCAACTGCTGATGCGCGCTGGGGTGTCTGGAGCCAACAGGCGGTTTCAGACAGCCTTGATGGTGGACGGCCGGTGTTTGTCGATGTGACGGCGGACTGGTGCGTGACCTGCAAGGCCAACAAGGCGCTGGTGCTGGACCGGCAGCCGGTATCATCGGTGATGGCAGAGGCGGCGGCGGCGAACAGGCTGACATTGTTACGTGCCGACTGGACAAGGCCGGATGCCGATATTGCCGCCTTCCTGGCATCGCATGGGCGTTACGGCATTCCGTTCAACATCATCCTGAGGCCGGGCGCCGCGCCGCCGATCATCCTTCCCGAGCTTTTGCGCGACATGGCGGTGCTGACAGCCCTTGAAAACGCCGGCGTGACCGCCAAATAGACGGGATGGCGCCGGTTCCGGCATCGATAACCAGAACAGACTTTCAGGAACAAATATCATGACCATCGAACCCGGTCAGCCAATCCCGCAGGCGACCATCCAGATCAAGACCGAAGACGGCGTTGATGCCCATGAAACGGCTGAATACTGCGCCACCGGGCGGACCGTGATATTTGCCCTTCCGGGGGCTTTTACCGCGACCTGTTCGGCCAAGCATCTGCCGGAATTCGTCGACCGGGCGGATGACCTGAAGGCTGCCGGCGTGGACCGGATTGCCTGTCTGGCGGTGAATGACGCGCATGTGATGAAAGCCTGGGGTGATCAGCACGGCACCGCCGGCAGGATCGACATGCTTGCCGACCCGCATGCCGAATTTTCCCGCGCATTGGGGATCGCCGTTCAGATGGGTGCCATCCTTGGCGAGCGCGCGACGCGCTGCGCGATGATCATCGATGACGGTGTTCTCACCAGGATCATGATGGAAGAGGTTGGCGCCTATGAGGTGTCCAGCCCGGCGCATGTGCTGACACAGCTCTAGTCGCTGTTGCTGGCAAGCCCGGTTCCGGCAAGCCCGGTGGCGGCGGCGCGGGCCAGCTGGTCGCATCGCTCGTTCAACGCATTGCCGGCATGCCCCTTGACCCAGTGCCATGTGACCCGGTGCCGTTGCAGCGCCGCATCAAGTTCCTGCCACAGATCCTGGTTCATCACCGGCTTCTTGGCGGCGGTGCGCCATCCATTGGCTTTCCAGCGCGGCATCCAGTCGGTCACGCCCTGCATGACATATTTGCTGTCGGTGTGAAGGTCGATCTCCATCGGGCGTTTCAGCGCGTTCAGCCCTTCAATGGCGGCCTGAAGCTCCATCCGGTTGTTCGTCGTGTCGGGCATGGCGCCGCTGAGTTCGCGTTCCTCGTCGCGCCATTGCAGGATGGCCGCCCAGCCGCCGGGACCGGGGTTGTTGAGGCATGATCCGTCAGTATGGAGTGTCACCCGGTCCGCCATCTCGCTGTCCTAAAGCCCGATTCCATAGGCGGTTGTTCCGGACACCGACTGGTGGAAGCGCAGGATGCCCCAATATTCCATCGGGTCCTTGGGGCTGACCAGCGCGTCCGCCGGCGTGTGGATCCAGTCATAGAGGCGGGTCAGGAAGAAGCGCATCGCCGAGCCGGCCGCCAGGATGGGAATGGCCTCTATCTCGGGCTCGGTGAGGGGGCGTACAGACTGATAGGCCTTCAGCATGGCGCGTGACTTTGTCAGATTGAAACTGCCATCGGGTTCGAAACACCAGCTGTTCATGCAAATGCCGAGGTCATAAGCAAGAATATCGTCACAGGCGAAATAGAAATCGATCACACCGGTCAGTCTGTCGCCGATGAACAGCACATTGTTCGGAAACAGGTCGGCATGGATCACACCGGTCGGCAAACCGGCCGGCCAGGCATCGAGTATCGTGTAGAGACGGTCCGCGATCGCGTCCTTCATGCCGTCGCCAACCACCTCCGCCTTGTCGCCGATGGAATCGAGAAGCGGCCGCCACGCCTCCGGCCCGAGGGCGTTTGGCCGACGGCGCGTCACCGGCGCGCAGTTCAGGTGCATATGCGCCAGCGTACGGCCAAGTTCGGCGCATTTCTCACGGTTCGGAAAGCGGCTCCAGGTGCCGTCGAGAAAGGTAAACACGGCGCATGGCCGTCCGGCGAGTTCCTGCAGGATCGAGCCGTCACGGGCCGGCACCGGCAGCGGGCAGTTCAGCCCCGAGGTCGCCAGAACCTCCATCACCTCGATGAAAAAGGGCAGGTCTGCCCGCTCCACCCGCTTCTCATACAGCGTCAGGATGTAATGCGCGCGATCGGTGCGTAACAGATAGTTGGAATTCTCAACTCCCTCGGCGATACCGGCGAAGCTGAGCACGGTGCCAAGGTCATAGGCCTCGAGAAAGCTGCCAAGCGCGGCATCGTCAACATTCGTGTATACCGCCATGAAGCGACTAGGCCCCGCCGGACAGGATGCTGGGAAGCTTGAAGGTGAGGTTTTCCTCGACCAGCGCCTCCTCGTCGAGCTGCAGATCATAGCGGGCGCGCATCTCGCCGATGATTTCCATGACAAGGCTTTCCGGTGCCGAGGCGCCGGCAGACAGCCCGATATGCGTCGCCGCGTCGATCTCCGTCCAGTCGATCGCCCGGCAATCATCGACAAGCCGTCCGCGTGCCGCGCCGGCGCGGAGCGCCACCTCGACCAGCCGCTGCGAATTGGAAGAATTTTCGGCCCCGACCACCAGCATGAGGTCGCATTTCGAGGCAATCTGCTTCACCGCATTCTGGCGGTTCGTGGTGGCATAGCAGATATCCTCGCCACGCGGGCCGGTGATCTCGGGGAAGCGGAACTGCAGGATCGATATGATTTCCGCCGTATCATCCACCGACAGGGTGGTCTGGGTCGCAAAGGCGAGGTCGGCATCGGGCGGCGGCGTAACGGTGCGGGCATCCGCGGCAGTCTCGATCAGCGTCATCTCGCCGGGTGCGACCTGACCCATCGTGCCCTCGACTTCCGGGTGGCCAGCATGCCCGATCAGCAGAATGTGCCGTTTCTGGCCGGCATGGCGCCGGGCCTCGATATGCACCTTGGTCACAAGCGGGCAGGTGGCATCGACCGCGATCATCTTGCGTTTGTCGGCCTCCTCGACCACCGCGCGGGCTACGCCATGCGCCGAAAACACGACAGGCGCGCCTTCCGGAACCTCTTCAAGCTCCTCAACGAAGATGGCCCCCTGGGCGGCAAGACCGTCGACCACGGTGCGATTGTGAACGATCTCGTGGCGGACATAGACCGGCGCGCCGAATTGTTCCAGTGCGACCTCGACGATCCGGACCGCCCGGTCGACTCCCGCGCAAAAGCCTCGCGGTGCCGCCAGATGCAAAAATTTACGGTCCTGCAAACGGGTCGTCTCCATGCGCTTGTTCTTGCGCGATAACGCGTCAGAGGTCAATTGCTGTTGTTGGAAAAAGAAGCTAGGATGCCGCCATGAAATGTCGCATTCCACACCGCCTTTTCGCCATATCCCCGCTCCTTGTCACGGCAGCATTGCTGGCGGCCTGCGCCGGCGATCCGGAATATGTGAAATGTCCCGAACTGACAGCACCGGAAGAAGGTGCCGAGGCGTTCATGCGGATCGATGATACCGGCGAGGTGGTCAATGTGCGCCTGAACGGCGTCCGTGCCCGTTGCGAGCAGGTTGGTGAGAATGGCGTTTCCATGGAGTTGTCGATCGGCCTGAAGATCAAGCGTCTGGGTGCCGATGAATATCCGGCGGGAGTCGCGCAGATCAATGTCGTCGGGCTCGTCGCCGAGGGTGACAGGATTGTCAGCAGCCCACCACTGATCAGATACAAGGCTGGTTTCCGCAAGGGTCAGCAGACGATGTATCCGGTGGTTGAGCACGAAGTGACCGTCACCGAGGGCCAGCGACTGATTATCAGCCTGGTGCCGGGACTCTAAACGGCCCCAAAGACAGGATGTCGGGCATGAAAAAGGGGCACACCGATGGCGTGCCCCTGAATATTGCGTGGCGTGGAACGGCTGAGCTAGTTCAACTTCTCGATTTCGGTGGCCGAGTCGTCGACCAGCGCCAGACCGGCCTTGTCATCCAGCTTTGATGTGATGATCTGCGCGGCCGAGGCGATGGCCAGCGTGGCGGCCTTCTCGCGAAGCTCGGTCACAAGCGCTGCCTCGGCGGCCTTGATCTTGGCGCTCGCCTGCTGCTCACGACGCTTGATCGTCTCCTCGGCGGCCTTTTCGGCGTTTTCGCGAATCCGCTCGGCAGTGGCCTCGGCCGTTTTCAGAATGGCCTTGGCTTCCTCGGCAGCCTCGCGATGCAGGCGCTGGAACTGATGAAGCTCATCAAGCGCCTCTTCCCGAAGCGCGCGCGCCTCGTCCAGCTCGGTGCGGATCTTCGCCGCCCGCTCGTCAAGCATGCTGGACAGCGCGGCACCTGCTTTTTTCCAGACAAGGGCGATGAAGACGACAAAGCCGACGGCCACCCAGACGGATTCCATGACAATGCCTTCCATCAGCCAGCTCCCTGCGCGACCAGGGTCTTGGCCGCCGCTTTCACGGCCTTGTCGGCCTGTGCCTTTGTCGGTTTGACGCCGGCCACCTGCGTCGCCGCTGCAATGGCGGCCTCGGTCGCGATAGCTGTCAGATTGCTTTCCGCCTCGGCGCGTGCCTCGGCCAGCGCGGTTTCCGCCTTGCCGATCCTGGTCGCCATCTTCTTGGCGGCCTTTGTCTCGGCGGCATCGGCCTTTGCCTGTGCCTCATTCGCGGCATCGCGCGCGAATTCGGCGGCTTCGTTACGCGCCTCTTCCAGACTTGCCTCATAGTCGGCGCGTGTCTGCGCCGCCTCGCTGCTGGCCTCACGGGCACGGGTCAGGTCTTCGTCGAGCCGCGTGCGGCGCTCCTCAAGAACCGATCCGATGCGGGGTGTTACCACCCGGGCCATGAAGACATATCCAAGCGCGAAAATGACGACGAGCCAAAACAGCTGTGATGGCCAGGTGCCAACCTTCAGCTGTGGAAGCCCGGCTTCACCACCGGCCGCATATGCGGCGGACGTGGCTGACGCCATCACCGCCATGGAGGCCGTCGCGGCCCATGCGTGCACTCTTCTCATGCCAGTCTCCTTGACGGACACCCGCGCCGGGACCGATCCCGGCACTCCGGTGCCACATTCGGGGCCGGAAAACCGGCCTAGAGGGCGAACAGAAGCAGCAGCGCAACAACCAGCGCGAACAGCGCGATAGCTTCAGTCAGGGCGAAGCCCAGAATGCCGATGCCGAACACTTCGCCGCGGGCTGCAGGATTGCGGGCAATCGAAGTTACAAGAGCGGAGAAGATGTTGCCGATACCGACACCAACGCCGGCAAGAGCGATCACAGCCAGACCGGCACCGATCATTTTTGCAGCTTCTACTTCCATTTTCCTAGTCCTTCCGTAGGTTTTGAAATCAGTTCAATATTGTCTTTGTCAGTCTTGTCTTCAGGGGCCGCTTTTGAACGTCAGCGGTCAACGTTACGCCACGCTGGTCCTAGTGCAGATGCAGCGCGTCATTCAGATACATGCATGTCAGGATGGTGAATACATAGGCCTGGAGCGCCGCCACCAGCACCTCAAGCCCGGTCAGGCCGACAAGCGCCAGGAAAGGCAGCAACGACCCGGTCATCGCGATCCCGCCGGCACCGGAGATCATCACCGCGAGGCCGGCGAACACCTTCAGCATGGTGTGACCCGCCAGCATATTGGCGAACAGCCGGACAGACAGGCTGACCGGCCGCACGAAATAGGAAATCACCTCGATCACGATCAGAAACGGGATCAGCACCTTCGGCGCACCCTGCGGCACGAAGAAACTGAAGAAATGCAGCCCATGCTTGAACAGGCCGATCAGCGTCACGGCGAGGAAAATGAAGCCTGCCATCGCGAAGGTCACGATGATCTGCGAAGTGAAGGTGTAGGAATAGGGGATCAGCCCCAGCATGTTGCCGAACAGCAGGAACACGAACAACGTGAAGACGAACGGGAAATAGGCCCGGCCGTCATTGCCGACATTGCTGCGCACCATATCGGCGACAAACTCGTACATCATCTCGGCCGCGCCCTGCATCCGTCCGGGGACAAGTTCGCGGTTGCGCATCGCACTGAACAGGAAGCCGCCACCGACCACCATCGCCAGCAGCATGAACAGGCTGGAATTCGTAAAGGAGATGTCGTAGCCGCCGGCGTTCAACTCGACAATCGACTTGATCTCGAACTGCTCAACCGGGGAATGCATGCCCTCAGAAGCCATGGGTCGGTTGTCCTCTCTTCACCACCGGCTAGTCGCCGTCCTGCTTGTCCTCGCCGTCGGCGTCGCGCCGATGCTCGTCAAAATACCCGGCGGCCATGCCGCGTCCCGACACCATCCGCCACACATTCAGCATTCCGGCAGCGGCGCCAAGAAAGAACAACAACACCAGGAACAGCGGTGACGTTCCAAACCAGCGATCCAGCACCCAGCCAATGAACGCTCCGACGATCACGCCGGCGACAAGTTCCGTCGCAACCCGCGCCAGAATGGCGCCTGCCCCGGCGGGCAATCCGTGACGATCCGGCCCACGCGCCTTCTCGGCCCTGTCTTCCTGCATGCGGTCGATCCGGCGGTCTATATCCTGCAGGCGGTCTTTGCCGCGGTGCCGTTCATGATCGTTCATGTCAGTGTTGTCAGAGAGGCCGAATGTGACCGGAGCCGACACCGCAAGCCGATGTCACGCCCTTGGGCCAGAAGACAAAATACGGTGTGCCGTTACTCATCCCGTGCGGTTGATGTCCATTTGACCGGATCCGATCGTCACCGCGAAGGGCGGCGACATTCGATACCCGAAATCGCGCACAAAATAGGGGTGCGGCTCGATATTTGTCAAGCTTTCAATCAGGAGTGATTTTGCCAGCAAATCCGTTGGTTTCAGCGGGTGGCAAACTGGCCTCGGCGCAGGCGTGCCCGGGATCAGGCCACCGCCGCGTCACGGATTCGCTCGGCGGTCTGCAAATCGACTGAAACAAGCTTCGAGATGCCGCGCTGTTCCATCGTCACGCCGAACAGCCTGTCCATCCTCGCCATCGTCATCCGGTGGTGCGTGATGACGAGGAACCTTGTGCTTGTTTTGGTGGTGATTTCACGCAGCAGGTCACAGAATCGGGTCACATTCGTGTCATCAAGCGGCGCGTCAACCTCGTCAAGGACGCAGATCGGCGCCGGGTTGGTCAGGAACACGGCAAAGATGATCGCCAGCGCGGTCAGCGCCTGCTCACCGCCTGACAGCAGTGACAGCGACTGTAACCGCTTGCCGGGCGGCTGGGCGAGAATCTCAAGGCCGGCCTCCAGCGGGTCATCGGATTCGGTCAGTTGAAGTTCCGCCGTGCCGCCGCCGAACAGGATCTTGAACAGATCCTTGAAATGCGCATTCACCTCGGCAAAGCTGCCAAGAAGCTGTTCGCGGCCCTGCCGGTTGAGTTTGGCGATGGCGGCGCGAAGCTTTTCGATGGCGGCGACGAGATCCTCGGCTTCGGCCTCCATCGATTCGATCCGCGCGGCAACCTCGGCCATTTCGGTTTCGGCGCGAAGATTGACCGGGCCGATATTGTCGCGCTCGCGGACCAGACGTTGCACCCGCTCCTCCAGCACGCCCAACTCGGGCAGCGCGGCCGCGTCCTCGGCCTCGGCAAGTTCGGGAAGCCCGTCCGGCGTGCAACTCAGCTTTTCGCTGATCAGCTCCAGGATCACACGCCTGCTTTCATCGGCCCGCTCACGCAGGCCCTCGGCGCGGATCATCTGCTCGCGGCTTTCGGCAAGCGCGGCATCGGCATCGCGCTGCGCGGCCTCGGCCTCTCCAAGCCCCGTCTCGGCAAGGTGCAACGCGTCGCCGGCCGCCCGGCGCTCGGCCTCGGCGGCTTCCAGCCGGTCGCCCATATCATGGCGCCGCGCGGTGATTTCGTCCGGCATGGCGGCAAGGCGTGCCTGCTCGGCCTCGGCCTCGGCAAGGCGGGCCTGCATCTGTTCAACGCGCGAGGCGGCGCCGCCCTGGCGCTGTTGCCACTGCGCCGATTCCTGTTGGCAGCTGGCAAGACGGTCACGCGCCGCGCGCAATGTTTCGGCAAGACGTGATTCGGCCTGCATCGCCTCGGCCAGCAAGCCGCGCACCGATTCGGCCTTCTGGCGTGCTTCGCTCTCGGCCTGTGCCAGTGCCGCATCGTCGCCAAGCCGTGCCGCTTCCTCGTTGGCGGTGGCAAGATCGATGCGCATGCCGGTGGTGGCCTCGTCAAGCTCGATGGCGCGCTGACGTGCCGTGTCCAGCCGCAGCCTGGCACTCTCCTCCTTCTGGCGTGCGGTGGCTCTTGCCGCCTCGGCGCTATCGGTGGCGACGCGCTGTTCGGCGAAAGTCTCACGGGCGGCGCGAAGCGCCTCTTCGGCGGTGGTGGCGGCGTCGGCCTGTCTGGCCTCGGCGGCGGTGGCGGATGCAAGCTCGTCCTGCAGCGTTTCCAGCCGCTGGCGCTGGCGGATCCGTTCGGCGCTGCTGTCCTGGGCGGCGCTGCGACGCACGAAACCGTCCCATCGCCAAAGGCCGCCCTCACGGGTTGTCAGCGCCTGGCCCGGTTGCAATGACGGTTGTATGATTTGGGCTTCCGACGCGCTGTCGACAACGCCGACGCCGGCAAGTGCCGTCGCCAGTTCAGGGGCACCGCTGACAAAATCGGCCAGCGGCACGCTGCCTTCGGGCGGCGTCAATGCGCCGGCGTCGCCGCCGCCGCGCCAATAGGCTGTCTCGCCGGTTCCCGCCGGCGCGGCCAGTTCCTCGGCAAGATAGGATGTCAGCGCCTTTTCCATGCCGTCACTGACGGCCAGACTGTCGAGGATCGGTGTGTCGGCGCTGCCATCCGGGCCGGTCAGCAGATAGCTGAGCGCATCGATTTCCGCCTGCAGGCGCGCCGTCACCGTGGCCGTGTCGCGCCGCGCCGCCAGGGCGGCCTCGGCGGCCGCCTGCGCTTCGGCAAAGGCTGTCTCGGCGGCGTCCTGCTGCCGGCGCGCACCCTCGGCGTCCTTGCTTGTAGCGGTGAAATCAGCCTGTGTCAGGCTGGCCTCCTGCTCGAGCGATTCCAGCGAGATGGCGGCAAGCGCCTCGGCCGCCGCGGCAAGCCGGCCTTCCAGATCGCCAATCCTTGTCGAAAGTGCCTCGCGCGTCGCGGCGGCGGCACGGACCTGGGCGGCGGCATCGGCAAGCTCGGCCTCTGCCCCGTCAGCCTGTGCGCGGATGCTCGCCAGGTTTCGGGCCGCCTCGTCACGCTGTGGCGCGGCATCGTCAATCTGTGTCTGCAGGGCGGTGGCTTCGGCGGCAAGCCGGGCGATCGCCTCGTCGGCATCGCTGCGAAGGCCGGTTTCGCGCGCGATATCCTCGCGCATCCGCTCCTGCTGGCGGGCGCCGCGCTCGATGGCGTCGCGGATCCGCGCTTCCTCGCGGTCAAGCTCGTCCCGGGTGATCGCCAAACGCTGATATTCCGCCGCGCGCGCCACCTCGGCCTCGCGCAATGACGGCAGGGCGGCAGCCCGCTCGGTGCGAACCGTCGCGCAGGCGGCCGCGGCGCCGGTCAACTCGGTCGTGGCGGCCTGCGCCGCTCTCATCGCGGTGTCGGCATCCGTGCGGGCTGATTCCGCGGCATGCCAGCGGGCCAGAAGAAGCTGTGCCTCGGCCTTGCGAATCCGGTCGGCGACAGAGCGGTAGCGGGCCGCCTGACGGGCCTGCTTGCGAAGTGAGTCACGTTGTTCGACAAGCCCGGCGATGACATCATCGAGCCGCTCCAGATTTGTCTCGGCGCCGCGAAGGCGCAGTTCGGCCTCATGCCGGCGGGCGTGCAGGCCGCGGATATTGGCGGCTTCCTCAAGCAGCGCGCGGCGGTCTGTCGGGCGGGCACCGACAATGGCACCGATGCGCCCCTGCGAGACGATCCCCGAGGAGCGCGCGCCTGTCGCCGAATCGGCGAACAGTAGCTGCACATCCTTGGCCCGCGCCGGCTTGGCATTGACGAAATAGCTGCTTCCCTTGCCACGCTCGATCTTGCGCGTGATCTCCAGCTCGTCCTCATTGTTGAACTCGCTTGGCGCGCTGCGGTTGCTGTTGTCGAGTTGCAAGGTGATCTCGGCAAGGTTGCGGGCCGGACGCTGTTCGGTGCCGGAAAAGATCACATCATCCATTTCCGCGCCGCGCATCTGACGGGCGTTGCTTTCGCCCATCACCCAGCGCAGACCCTCGACAATATTGGATTTGCCGCAGCCATTGGGGCCAACAATGCCGGTCATGCCCGACTCGATCTCGACCTCCGCCGCGTCGGCAAAGGACTTGAAACCGGTCATTTTCAGGGTTCGAAAAATCACAGACGGCTACCAGCCCCGGTCATGAAACACATTTCAGGCAAGATGGTCAAAAGCCCCTCACGCACCAAAGGCGCTGAGTTGCTCGGCAAATTCTTCATAGTCCCGGTTGCCGGAAATCAACAGATCGTCATTCACGACGAAGGAGGGTGTCGAGCTGATCTTCCAGTCATCCATCCCCTTCTGGCGCAGATCAACAATGCCTTCCAGCAGTGGCCGGTTGCGCATGATGCCGTTGAATTCATCCGCGCTGACACCGGCCAGCCGGGCCATTTGCTGCAATTCGGCGACAGGATCGGCGGCACGCACCCAGACCGGCTGCTTGGCAAGAAGCATCTTCACCAGGGGGAAGAATTTTGTCTCCGGAACGGCGCGGACAAGCGCGTGCGCGCGCAGCGCCAGACCGTCAAGCGGAAACGGGCGCATCTCGAACCGGACGATTCCCTCATCAATCAGCTTGGCCTTCACCTTGGGAAAGGTGTTGTTGTGGAAATCGGCGCAATGTCCGCAGGTCATCGAGTAATATTCAGCCACCCGGATCGGCGCGTCGTCGCTGCCGATCACCCGTGGTGACAGGGCATGTTCCAGCAGATCATCGCCGGCCAGCGCGGACGGCGCCATGGCGAGGAGGGCGGCTGCGCCGACGCCTGCCGCAACAAAGCGGCGGCGCGGCATGACAGGCAATTGCAAGGTGGTCTGTTTCATGCCGCCACAATAGCCAAAGCCCGGGCGGTGGGCAATGCAGATTCACAACTGATGAACCCGGTTTTGGCGCAGTGGTCAGCCGCCTTCGGTCCGGCCAAGGCGGCGCAGCGCGGCGCGCAGGTCGGGTGACTTGACCCGCTCGAGTCTGGCGTCCAGCTCCCAGATCGAGTCGGCAAGGGGGGCAGGTGCCGGCGTGTCACCGCCTGCCGGTATGTCGGGCCGTGACGGTTGGGGGGCAAGTGTCTGCACGAACACGATATCGGCCACCGCGGCATAGCCGAAGGTTGCGTTCACCCGGTCGATGACAGCCTGTTTCATTTGCAGCGCGATCGGCCCGTAACCGCTGGCGATCGCGACTTTCAGCGTGCCGCCGCCGCGGCGCGACAGATTGAGTTGCGTGGGGCGGCTCCACCCTGCCATGTCGCCGGCGATCTGGCGCCAGTTCGAGACAAGCCGGCTGATCACGAAGCCACGTTCGCGCACGCTTGGCGCCACCATGCCGTCAACGAGCCTCGAAAGGCGTGTCATGCGGTGGCGGCGGTCGGCTGTCATCTGCGGGGGTCCGGTGCTGTCGGCTGTTCCGAGACGAAAGAGTAGCACAGACATGCGGGTGCGACCATTGTGATCTCGGCCGGTGATTGAACGGGGCGGGGGGCTATGCCAGTCTCGTCGCCATGACCAGCCCGACCTTTCCCGTCACGGCCATTTTCGACTGGTATGACCGGCATGGCCGCAGCCTGCCCTGGCGGCATCGCTGGCCGGAGCTGGCGCCGGCCTATCATGTGTGGCTGTCTGAAATCATGCTGCAGCAGACGGTGGTGGCGACGGTGATTCCCTATTTCCTGGACTTCACAAGGCGCTGGCCCGAAATCTGCGATCTGGCCGCCGCCGAGCAGGATGAGGTGATGGCCGCCTGGGCCGGGCTTGGCTATTACGCGCGGGCACGCAACCTGCACCGCGCCGCCGGCATTGTCTGTGCCGAACATGAAGGTCGGTTTCCCGGTGATGTCGAGGGCTTGCGCCGACTTCCCGGGATCGGCCCCTATACGGCCGGCGCCATCGCCGCCATCGCCTTTGGCCGTCACAGCACGGTTGTGGATGGCAATATTGAACGGGTGCTGGCGCGTTATTTCGCGATCACGACGCCGCTTCCCGCCGCGAAGGCCGAGATCGGCGCCCGGTATGACGAAATTCTGCCGTCCGAGCGCCCGTCGGATTTTCCGCAGGCGCTGATGGATTTTGCCAATGCCGTCTGCACGCCGCGCAATCCCGGTTGCAGCGCCTGTCCTCTCGCCGGGGGATGCGCCGCGCGCCGCGCCGGCACAGCCGAGGCCCTGCCGGTGAAGGCACCAAAAAAGACCAAACCCGAACGCCGCGGAATCGCCTTTGTCGCCATCGACAGCAAGGGCCGGACCTTCATGGAGACGCGCGCCGAACGCGGCATGCTTGGTGGCATGCTGGCCTTCCCGTCGGCCGGATGGACTCCCGATGACGGTGTGTATGATCCTGAAAATCCTTTCGCCAGTGCCCCCTTTGGCGCTGACTGGCGGATGGCCGGCGAGACTGTAAGCCATGTCTTTACACATTTCTCGCTGACCATGGATGTCGCGCTTGCCGAAACTGATGGAGCCGGGCCGCCGGAAAACTGGCACCCGGTCCGCCCGGCACGCCTGCCAACGCTGATGCGCAAGGTCTGGAAAATCGCCCATCGGCACCTGTGACCAGCCGGCTCGACCAGCCGACCTGACCAGCCGACCTGACCAGTTCGCGTGACCAGAACGGCGTCAATCGACCCGATCAGCCAAACCGGGATCAGTGGTTGAAATGGCGCATGCCGGTCAAGGCCATGACGATCCCGGCATCGTCGGCGGCGGCGATCACCGTTTCATCGGCCTTTGATCCGCCGGGCTGAATCACCGCCGTGGCGCCGGCCTCGATCAGCGCCGCCAGCCCGTCGGCGAACGGGAAGAACGCATCCGACGCGGCCACCGAGCCGATCGTTCGCGGCGCATCCCAGCCATGATGGACCGCTGTGTCGCGTGCCTTGTGCGCGGCGATGCGGGCCGAATCGACGCGGCTCATCTGTCCGGCACCAACCCCGACCGTGCAGCGGTCACGCGCAAAGACGATGGCGTTGGATTTCACATGCTTGACCACCCGCCAGGCAAACATCAGATCCTCAAGCTGGGTTGCGTCGGGCTGCGCCTTCGTGACAATCCGCAGCTCGTCGATGCTGATCATGCCGCTGTCGCGTGACTGTGCCAGAAAGCCGCCACTGACCGATTTGATCTTCATCCCGCCGCTGCCGGCGGCAGGCATGGCACCGGTTGTGAGAAGACGCAGATTCGGTTTTTGCGCGAGGATCGCGCGCGCCGCGTCATTCGCTTCGGGTGCAATCACGACCTCGGTGAAGATGCCGGTGATCCTGCGGGCTGTCTCTTCATCAAGCGGCCTGTTGGCGGCGACGATGCCGCCAAAGGCGCTGACCGGGTCGGCGGCAAGTGCCGCATCCCACGCATCGCCAAGCGATCCCGCCGAGGCAACGCCGCAAGGATTGGCATGCTTGATGATGGCGATGGTCGGTTCGGTGAATTCGGCGGCAAGTTCAAAGGCGGCGTCGGTATCGTTAAGATTGTTGTAGGACAGCGGCTTGCCCTGAATCTGGGTGGCGCTTGCCACGCCGGCGCGCGCCGGACCGGCGGCATAGAGCGCAGCCTTCTGATGCGGGTTCTCGCCATAGCGCAGTTCCTGAATGCGCTGACCGGCAAGCGTCATCGTCTCGCCAAACCCGTCTTCTGCCCCGTCTTTTGCCCC
>JAYQDX010000001.1:75532-77949 GCA_038138545.1 Rhodobiaceae bacterium
TCTTTTGCCCCGTCATCCGTCCCGGCGCCGGCCATCCAGTCGGCGATGGCACGGTCATAGGTAGCGGTGCGGGCAAAGACACGGCCGGCAAGGCGGCGGCGGGTTGTCTGGCTGACATCGCCGGAGTCGGCGAGCTCGGCGATCACGGCGTCATAATCCGCCGGATCGCACAGCACGGTGACAAATTCATGGTTCTTCGCCGCGGCGCGAAGCATCGCCGGGCCGCCGATATCGATATATTCGACAAGGGTGGCGAAATCGTCGGTGTTCGCGCGTTGCTGTTCAAATGGATAGAGATTGACCGCCAGCAGATCGATCCCGGCGATGCCCTGATCCCGCATCGCGGCGAGATGTGACTCATTGTCCCGCCGCGCCAGCAACCCGCCATGGATGTTCGGATGCAGCGTCTTGACCCGCCCATCCATGATTTCGGGGAAGCCGGTGATATCGGCAACATCGGTGACCGCCAGCCCGGCGTCGCGAAGCGTGGTCGCGGTGCCACCGGTCGAGAGGATCTCGAAGCCATGCGCGGCAAGGCTGGTGGCGAAGGGGATGAGTCCGGTCTTGTCGGAAACGGACAGAAGGGCACGCCGTGATGTCATGCTGCGGTGGCTCCGGTGGCTGCTGAAATCTCGCCTGCCTTATGGCAAAGGCTTGCGTCGATGGCAATGCGAAGCGGTGCCATGCCGTTAAATTTCCATGCAGTCAGACTCACTGCGAGCTTCGCGTGAAGGCCCATTTGATTTCGTGCGAACCGGTGGTGCGGATGTCGCTGACCATCGCCTTGACGACGATCTGCTGGCTTGCCTGGCGCAGCCCGTCCTCGAAATAGACCGAATTGTCGACCTCGACGGTCCCGCCCGATGCCTTGAAGGTCCACCCCACCCGGCTGCCGCGGATTTTCATCAGCACCGTGCCATTGGCAAGCGGTGCCGCCGTCACCCGCGGGTGAAGATGAAAGCGGACAAGGGCAAGATTCGGAATTTCACCCGGCGCGCCGGTATATTCAAGCGTGTCCGCACCGCGAAGATTGGCCCCGCCGGTCCGCAGATACAGCTTGCGGTGATGCAGAATGCCGTGCGATCTCTCGAACCCGTCATGCGAGGCGATGGCCAGAAGGCCAGCCTTCGCCTCGCCCACCTCGACACCCGATATCGTGGCAATGCGGCCGTCCTGAAGCCGTGATGAATTCTGGTTGTCGAGGCCGACCGTCGAATGCGCCGCCGTCGAGCACATCACACGGCGCAGGGTCGGATCATGCATCATCTGGCCGGAATTGACGATCAGCTGGGCCGGGCCAACACTCATCTCGAAGCCGAGTGTGCCAAGGCCGATGACAGTGCCGTCACCAGAGCTGGCAGGCGTGCCGGCATCCATGATCACCACTGTGCGGCCGCTGCCGATCCGCAGGAACCCGCTATAGGGGGCCTGCTGCATGGTCTTGTTGCGGGTTGCGGATCGCGCCAGAGTCTCCTCGACAATATCGGCCGGCAATCCTCCGGCGCCGTTGAAATGCGCCAGACGCCCGTCGCCATGCCGCCACATCCGGACAAGTCCGCCCATCCGCTCGATCATGTCGGCGAGCGCGGCTCCGTCAGCGCCGGCAAGGCTTGTCGCCATGCGAATTTCGACAAGCTGGCGCAACATCAGAATATGCCGGTCCGGCATGCGGCTGACATGACCGCCATCAGGAAGGATAGCGGCATTGAGTTTCGGCATCAGAATGTCGAGCAGTGCGTCAAGCCGTACGGCGTCGGCGCCCATCGCGGCCTCGGCAAGGGCAAGACCGCGCAAAGCCCCGATCTGGTCGTCAAGGCCGCGCATCCGCCGCCAGTCAATGGCAAGGCAGCGGATTTGCATCTCGACGGACCCGGCCAGCAGGCGCTGAAATTCCTCATCCGCCGAAACGCCATACCAGCCGAAATTCAGCGCCAGCCTTGCCAGCCTGTGGCCCATGATATCAGGCCGCCAGTCGGGAAGCTGCCAGTCCTGATTGTCCGATATCCAGCGGGCGATCAGTTCCCGCGCCTTGACCCGCGCGGTATCACCGCCCTCGGCGCGAAGGTCACACAGCCAGGTGAAGCGCGCATCTTCCTCGTCATCACGGTTTGGCACGATCTGCCCGGCAGCCAGCCGCGCGCCAGCCGCCGGATCGCCGCGCCACGGGTCCTGCAGGCCGGACCGCATCAGGCTTCGCGGTGCACCGCGCAACTGCCATCGGAACAGCCCGCTCTGGCGAAACAGCCTTTCAAGACCCGACAGCCGCATGGGAAGGATCGCTGCTGATTGACCGTCGTTACGCCCCACCATCAACTGCCTTCCTGCCTGTCACTCATCGCAAAACAATTCTCAGTCATGGCCTGATTTCAGGCGTGCCCCGATTTCAGGCGCGCAATGAAAAAGCCGTCAACACCGCC
>JAYQDX010000001.1:78049-91770 GCA_038138545.1 Rhodobiaceae bacterium
GATTTCAGGCGTGCCCCGATTTCAGGCGCGCAATGAAAAAGCCGTCAACACCGCCAACAGACATGAAGTCCGCCGGAACGATCCGAAGCGTTCCGATGTCGGTCAGCGCCGGCGCGAAAAATCCGGCGTCCGCCGCCGTGACGGGGTCGATGGTCATTTGATTGTCCGGTCGGCGCAGAAACGCGTCGATGATGGCTTCTCCTTCGTCATGCTGCAGTGAGCAGGTGGCGTAAATAAGGCAGCCACCCGGCGCCAGCCATTCGGCGGCGGCGGCAAGAAGTTCACCTTGCGTCTTTGTCAGCTTTTCAATGTCGGCCGGCGAGCGATGGTACGGCACGTCGGGCCGGCGGCGCAGCGTTCCGGTGGCCGAGCAGGGGGCGTCGATCAGCACGGCGTCGACCGCGGTTTCGGGTCGATAGCGCCGTCCATCGATCTGTACAAGTTCCGCCGACATGCCAAGGCGTTGCAGATTCCGGCGCAGCACTCTGAGGCGGCGTTCGGATGAGTCGATGGCGGTCACCTGCGCGCCGGCGGCGATCAATTGCGCTGTCTTGCCGCCCGGGGCCGCGCACAGGTCAATCACGCGCCGCCCGGCAAGATCACCGAACAGGCGCGCCGGCAGGGCGGCGGCGGCATCCTGAACCCACCAGGCGCCGTCCTCGAACCCGGCAAGCTGTGTCGGGTCACCGTCAAACTCACGGCGGATCGTCCGGCCATCGACAAGAACGCCGTCAAGGCGCGCCGCCCAACCGGCGGGGTCGCGCGCCGGTGTGATGTCCAGCGGTGGTGGCATCATCGCCAGTTCCATGGTCCGGCGTGTGCGCTCGTCCCCCCAGTGACGCTGCCAGTTCTGCCTGATCCAATCCGGCAGATTGTCTTCCGGAACGGTCGCCGTGAGCCTGTCCGCCCCGTCGCGTGACAGGCGGCGCATCACCGCATTGGCCAGCCCGGTCATGCTGTGGAAGCCGGCGGCGCGCATCAGATCAACGGTGCTGTCGACGGCGGCATGGGCGCCGGTCTCAAGGAACAGCAGCTGCGCCGCGCCGAGACGCAATATCTCGATGGCGTCACCGGTGCGCCCGGCCGGGCGTTTCGTCATGATGTCGTCGAGGACCCGATCGATCTGCCCCTGACGGCGAAGTACTGTCGTGACAAGGAGGCGGACGAAACCGCGGTCACGCTGTTCCAGATCGCCGGCATGCCGCATCGCCTCATCGAGATGCCGGCCACCGGACACATCCTTCAGCGCTCTGAAGGCGGCAAGGCGGCTGACAAGGCCGCTCTTGGCCGGCTGGCGGGATTGTCCGCGAGATGATGACATGGCCGTGTGGCTTGGCTTGTTTTTGCGCATGTCACGGGGCATATAGATTTTCATGGACACTGACAAGACAGACACCGACACCGGGGCCGAGGAAACCACGCCGCAACCATCCGCGCCCGCTTCGGATGCGCCTTCTTCGGATGCGCCCGCTTCGGACGGGCCGGTTGAAATCAACGGGCCAAAGGGGCCCGAGCCGACGCGGTATGGCGACTGGGAACAGAAAGGTCGCTGTAGCGATTTCTAGGGTGCTGACAGGGTCATGATGGCACGGATGAAGACCGAGATGCTGGTCGGGGCCGCCCTGCGTATTGCCAGTGGCGAGCTGATCGACTGTGTGGTGCTGCGGCGCGGCAATGCCGAGGCTGGCGCGATCCTTGTTCATATCGACGATCTTGGTGGCCGGCATCGCCTGCTGGCGCGGGCGCTCGAGTTCGATGGTAGCTATGGCTGGCGGCCGGTGCTGGCAGGCCCCGGAAATGATGGCTGGGCAAGCGGCGAGGCGGTGGAAACGAGGTTGCGGCGAGAGATGGAGATCGACCCGGATGCCTGGGTTCTGGCGATCCAGGATGCGCGGGCGCGCAACCCCTTTGATCTTCTCTAGCCTTGATCTTCTCCAGACTTGATCTTTTTCAGCCGCGGTGACCCCCAACAGGCATGTGATATAATCCGACACATCATGTATAAGGGCAGGATGAATTCCGACAGAACAAACATGCCAGCGCCGGACAGGCGTCTGTGCGTGGCACCGATGATGGACTGGACGGACCGGCATTGCCGGCATTTCCACCGCCATGTCGCGCCCGGCGCGCTGCTGTTCACCGAGATGGTGACTGCCGATGCGGTGATCCATGGTGACCGCGACCGGCTGCTGGCACAGGCGCCGGAGGATGTCGGGGCAGGCGTCAGCGTTGCCCTGCAGCTTGGTGGCAGTGACCCGGCGCGACTTGCCGAGGCGACGCGCCTTGCCGCGGATTACGGCTATGCCGAGATCAACCTGAATGTCGGCTGCCCCTCGGATCGCGTGCAGTCCGGCCGTTTCGGGGCCTGTCTGATGGCCGAACCGATGCTTGTTGCCGACTGCATGGCGGCGATGAGGGCCGCCACTGACCTGCCGGTGACGGTGAAATGCCGGATCGGGATCGATGATATGGACCCGGAAGCCGGTCTGGATGATTTCATCGATGCCGTGGCCGGCGCCGGGGTGACGGTGGTCTATCTGCATGCCCGAAAGGCGTGGCTGAGTGGCCTGAGCCCGAAGGAAAATCGCGACATTCCCCCGCTGGATTACGACCGCGCGGCGCGGCTTGCCGAACGGCGGCCCGATCTCGATATCATTCTCAATGGCGGTCTCGACAGTGTGGATGATGTGCTGCGGGAACAGCCGCGTTTCGCCGGTGTCATGCTTGGCCGCGCGGCCTACCGCACGCCGATGATCCTGGCCGAACTTCTTGCCGTCATGGATGGCGATGCTGTTCCTGCGCGGGTGGAGATTGCCGACAGGATGGCGGATTATGCGGACCGCCGCGGTGCCGAAGGGGTGCCTTTGCATACCATAACACGGCATATGCTCGGCCTTTATCACGGCCAGCGCGGGGCCCGCATGTGGCGCCGCCATCTTGGCGAGGAGGCACGCAACCGCCGCGATGGCGGGACGCTGATCCGGGAGGTTGCCGCCGCCTGCGAGGCGATGGCGACCGGCATGGCCGCATGAGCCCCGACACACCAGACAACTTGAAAGATGCGGAGATAATGACGTGAGTGACCCGGTAGTACCTGAGCAGAATGATCCTGCCAATCCGGATGCGCGATCCGAAGGTGCGTCTGCCGAACGCGCGCCTGCCGAACGCCCGGGGCGCAAGTTGCTGTTCGACCTCGGGCCGCTGGTGGTGTTTTTTGCCGTCAACTACATGACCGGTGACTTCATGCTGGCGGTGAAGGTACTTGTCGGCACGACGGTCGTGGCGCTGGCGGCTGGCTGGATGCTGGAGCGCCGGGTGTCGATGATGGCGCTTGTCGGCTGTATCGCCGTGGCGTTCTTTGGCGGGCTGTCGGTCTATTTCGACAATGACCTGTTCATCAAGATCAAGCCGACTGTGCTGACCTGCCTGCTGGCGGCGGCCATCGCCGGAGGAAGGCTGATCGGGCGCAACCCGCTTGGCGCCATCATGGGAACGCAGCTTCGCATGTCGGATGCCGGCTGGCGGGCCATCAGCTGGCTCTGGGTGGTGATGTTCCTGACCACCGCGCTGGCCAACGAAATTGCCTGGCGAACGATGAGCACCGATGACTGGGTTACCTTCAAAGTCTTCGGGATAACCGCCATTTCACTGGTGTTCACTGTGATCAGCGTGCCGATCATGACGCGGCACCAGATCGAGGAATAAAGTCCATACTGGCCATATTCCGCCGGCATTGTCGTTAACGTAACAGATTCGGTCGCGCTGGCCCCACAGTCAGGTGGCTGCTTGTCGCAATTCTGGAATCGAAACAGGCGCTGAAAACGCCGCCACGATCAGGGAGTGGTGACATGTCCGACGATGATGAAATCATCCTTGCCGAACTGGATGATGACGAACTTGTCCAGCAGATGCATGACGATCTCTATGACGGCCTTCAGGACGAGATCCGCGAAGGTGTCGAGATCCTTCTTGGACGCGGCTGGACCCCCTATGATGTGCTGACCAAGGCGCTTGTCGAGGGCATGACCATCGTCGGCATCGATTTCCGCGATGGCATTCTGTTTGTTCCCGAGGTTCTGATGGCGGCCAACGCGATGAAGGCCGGCATGACGATCCTGCGGCCGTTGCTGGCCGAGACCGGTGCGCCGAAGGTCGGATCGATGGTCATCGGCACCGTCAAAGGCGACATTCACGACATCGGCAAGAACCTCGTCTCGATGATGCTCGAGGGCGCCGGGTTCGATGTTGTCGATATCGGGATCAACAACCCGGTGGAGAATTATCTCGAGGCGCTGGAAGAGCACAAGCCCGACATTCTTGGCATGTCGGCGCTGCTGACAACCACCATGCCTTACATGAAGGTCGTCATCGACGCCATGGTCGAGAAGGGCATCCGCGACGACTATATCGTTCTTGTCGGTGGCGCGCCGTTGAACGAGGCTTTTGCCGACTCCGTGGGGGCCGATGCCTATTGCCGTGACGCCGCCGTGGCTGTTGAAACGGCCAAGGAAATGGTGGCGGCAAAGCGTGGCAAAGAAGCCGCTGCCGGCTGAACGCGAAATGGCGGCTGTGCCGGAAGCCGGCCTGACGCTGATTGCCTGCGGTGCGCTGGCGCGTGAACTCCTGGCCATCACCGCGCAGTTTCCCGACGGGCAGGTCGATCTGACCTGCCTGCCTGCCTCATGGCATAATCATCCCGAACGGATTGTCCCCGGCCTGCGCCGCAAGGTAGCCTCGCTTCGTCGCAGGGGACGGCGGGTGGCCGTGGTTTATGGTGATTGTGGAACCGGCGGCGAGATTGACGCCTTTCTCGAGGCCGAGGATGTGCAGCGTATTCCCGGCCCGCATTGCTACGAGATGTATCTCCAGCAGCCCCACTTCGACGATGAGATGGAGCGCGAGCTCGGCACCTTCTTCCTCACCGACTACATGGTTCGTCATTTCGAGCGTATCATCATGCAGGGCATGGGTCTGCGGCGGCATCCGCAGCTTCGCGACCTGTATTTCGGCAATTACACCAGGGTTCTGTATGTCGCGCAGACCGAGGACCGGGCGCTGCAGCGCAAGGCGAGGGCGGCAGCCGATGAGCTGGGTCTCGCCTATCAATATCGATTTGCCGGATTTGGCCGGTTCACCCCCTGGGTGACCGACCTTGTCGCGGCAGGCACGCGAGGAGACTGACAGTGGCACAGCTGATTACCCTTTACTGGCGGGACATTCCTGCCCAGGTTATCGCCGAGCGGGGGCGCGGACGCAAGCGCGAGCAGGCGAAGATCGAACTGCACCGCCGCTTCGCCATCGCCATCGACGCGGCGGCAATGCGCGACGGGGCCGATTCGACAGATGATTATCTTGCCGAATGGCGGCGCGGCGAACCGGTCGAATGCGGCGATGATCTTGAAGCCGAGGCGGCGGCGCGGGCGGCCGCGCTTGAGGCCGATTATCCGGCCAAGCGGGTCAAGGCGCTGGTCGAAAATGGTGGAGTGGAACCGGCCTGAAGACGCACCGGATGTCGCATGTCGCATCCGGAAGAGAGTGGGGCGTCGGCAAGCCATCCTGTGGCTGATGAAATCGCCATGCTGCCGCTCATTGGACAAGGTAAGGCGATGATGTCGCCGGCGAGGTTGAAACTGCCATGACCGCAAGCATCGAGACGATCCGCAGCGCCGCAACCAACTGGTCGATCGAGGTCACCCCGACCGGGGCGACAAAGATCGAGAGTTTTCGCGACTGTCTGGCGCCTGGCACAACAGTCAATGTGACGTTCCTTCCGGGAAGTGATCCGCGCGACACCATCGCGGTTGCCGAGAGGCTGCATAATGACGGGATGCGGCCGGTGCCGCACCTGGCGGCACGCTCGCTGCAGAATGCGGACCAGCTCGATGAACTCCTGGCGGCCTTCACGGCGCGTTGTGGTGTTGAGGAGGTGCTCTGCATCGGCGGCGGTGTCGACGATCCGGTCGGAAGCTTCGCGGCAACGATGCAGGTTCTCGAAACCGGGCTGATCCAGAAACACGGCATCCGCCAGATCGGTGTGGCCGGCCATCCTGAAGGCAGCCCCGATATTTCCGATGATGCGGTTGCCGAAGCGCTTGCCGCAAAGAATGAGCTGGCGGCGCGGGACGGCCTGGACCTTTACATCGAGACGCAATTCTGTTTCGAGGCCGATATCGTTCTCGACTGGGAACGGCGTGTCCGCGCGGCCGGCAACCGGTTGCCCATCCGCATCGGTATACCGGGACCGGCCACCATCAAGACGCTGTTCCGGTTTGCGCAGATTTCCGGCATTGGTCCGTCGATGCGCTTTATTTCCAAGCAGGCAAGGAATGTCGCCAGGCTGATGACGGTCCAGTCACCGCATCTGCTGATTGCCGGGCTTGCCGAGGGCATGGCGGCCGACGAGGACTGCCTGATCCGGCATTTTCATTATTACCCGTTCGGGGGTTTCGCGCGCACCGCCGCCTATGCCGGTGCCATCGCCGAGGGCAGGATCGAACTTCTGCCGAAAGGCGGTTTTGACGTGACCGAGAGCTGAACGCCCGGTCGCGAAAGGAGCAAGACACATGACCAACACCGTGATTTCGTCCGAGAAGCAGGAAATCGTGATCGGTTTCGACTCGCCCTTCTGCGTGATTGGCGAGCGGATCAACCCGACCGGGCGCAAGCTGCTTGCCGCGGAAATGGCGGCCGGCGACTATAGCCGCGTCATTTCCGACGCCATCGCGCAGGTCGAGGCCGGCGCCACCATGCTGGATGTGAATGCCGGTATCCCGATGGCGGACGAGCCGGCGATCCTGGCCGAATCCATCCGGCTGGTCCAGGACACGGTCGATGTGCCGCTTGCCATTGACAGCTCGATCGTCGCCGCGCTGGAAGCCGGGCTTGCCGCCTATAAGGGCAAGGCGCTGGTCAATTCGGTGACCGGCGAGGAAGAGCGGCTCGAGGTGGTGCTGCCGCTGGTGAAGAAATATGGCGCCGCCGTGGTCGCGATCTCGAATGACGAGACCGGCATCTCGGAGGACCCGAATGTCCGCTATGAGGTGGCGAAGAAGATCGTCGAGCGGGCCGAGGATTACGGGATCCCGCGCGAGGATGTGGTTGTCGACCCGCTGATCATGCCGGTCGGCGCGATCAATCTCGCCGGCCGGTCGGCGCTTGACCTGATCATCCGGCTTCGCAACGAGCTGAAGGTGAACACCACCTGCGGAGCGTCGAACATCTCCTTCGGCCTGCCGAACCGGCATGGGATGAACGCCGCCTTCCTGTCCATGGCGGCAGGCGCCGGTATGACCTCGGCGATCATGAACCCGCTTCATTCCGAGGAGATGACCGGCATCATGGGGGCCAATGTGATGAATGGCCACGATCCTGAATGCCGCAACTGGATCAAGCGTTTCCGCGAGCCTGCCGCGGCCGGCGAGGGTGGGCGCGAGCGCCGGCAGACGCGGCGGCGGCGCAGCGCCTGAGCGGGATGAGCGGCGATGGCTGAAGACGGCACCGATATCAAGATTGTCTTCACCCCGTCGGGGCGCCAGGGCCATGTGCCTGCCGGCACCACCGTCCTGCAGGCGGCGCGGACGCTTGGCGTCGATATCGATTCCGTCTGTGGCGGGCGTGCACTGTGCGGCCGCTGCCAAGTCGATGTCGGCACCGGCGAATTCGCCAAGCACGGCATTGCCTCGGGACCGGACAGCCTGTGCGGCGTGACCGCTGTCGAGACCCGCTATGCCGACAAGAAGGGCCTTGCCGAAGGGCGCCGCCTGTCCTGCCAGTCGACGCTCCTCAAAGATGTGGTCATCGACGTGCCGCCGGAAAGCCAGGTTCACAACCAGCTTGTCCGCAAGGCGGCAGATGACCGCCAGATCGAGATGGACCCGATCATCAGGCTGTGCCTTGTCGAGGTGCGCGAGCCTGACATGCACGAACCGTCCGGCGATCTGCGCCGCCTTGTCGAGGCACTGCAGGCGCAATGGCCTGAGCGGGTGACCGGCGAGATCGACTGTGACCTGCATATCCTGCAGCGGTTGCAACCGGTGTTGCGGGCCGGCAAATGGCAGGTGACCGTGGCGCTTCGCGACGGCAACCGTATTGTCGGCATCTGGCCGGGGTTGAAGGACCGGGTCGCCGGGGTCGCCATCGATGTCGGCTCGACCACCATGTCGGCGCATCTGTGCGATATGGTGACCGGCGATGTTCTCGCCTCGACCGGCGCGATGAATCCGCAGATCCGCTTTGGCGAGGATCTGATGAGCCGGGTCTCCTACGGCATCATGAATCCTGGTGGTCATGTCGAGATGACCGATGCCGTCATTGACGGGTTGCAGAAACTGATCTCCGGCGCCGCCGAACAGGCCGGCATGGACGCCGATGATGTTGTCGAGATTGTCCTTGTCGGCAATCCGGTGATGCATCATCTGCTTCTGGGCATCGATCCGGTCGAACTTGGCGGCGCGCCCTTTGCGCTGGCCGTCGATACCGCTGTCGAGATGCGGGCCAGCGAAATCGGTCTTCAGGTGAACCGCGGCGCCCGCGTCTATGTCCTTCCCTGCATTGCCGGTCATGTCGGTGCCGATGCTGCTGGCGTGGTGCTGGCCGAGGCCCCGCAGAAAGGTGAGGTCAACACACTGGTTGTCGATGTTGGCACGAATGCCGAGATTGTCGTTGGCAACAGCAAGCGGATGCTGGCGGCCTCGTCGCCGACCGGCCCGGCTTTCGAGGGGGCGCAGATCTCCTCGGGCCAGCGCGCCGCGCCCGGGGCCATCGAGCGGATCAGGATCAATCCCGAGACGCTGGAGCCGCGGTTTCGCGTCATCGGCGTCGAGCAATGGTCGGATGAGGACGGGTTTGACGAGGCGGTGAAATCCACCGGCATCACCGGCATCTGCGGGTCCGGCATCATCGAGGTGCTGGCCGAGATGTATCTTGCCGAAATCCTGACAAGTGACGGGGTGATCAATGGCGCGAGGGCCGCCAGATCGCCGCGGATCGAGGAAGATGGGCGCACCTTTGCCTACCGCGTCTCGGACAATGTCGTGGTCACGCAGAATGATGTTCGCGCGATCCAGCTTGCCAAGGCGGCGCTGCATGCCGGGTTCCGCTTGCTGATGGACAAGATGGAGCTGAAATCGGTTGACCGGGTGGTGCTGGCCGGTGCCTTCGGCACGCATATCGACCCGAAATACGCGATGGTGCTGGGGATGATTCCCGATTGCGCGCTGGAACATGTGCGGGCGGCCGGCAATTCGGCCGGCACCGGCGCGCGCATGGCGCTGCTGAACAAGGGCGCGCGCCGCGAGATCGAGTCCGTGGTCCGCGATATCGAAAAGATCGAGACCGCGGTCGAGGCGTCCTTCCAGGACCAGTTCGTCAAGGCGATGGCGATCCCGCACCAGTCGGAACCCTATGAGAGGCTGTCGCAGGCGGTTGATCTGCCGGTGCGTGAACTGACGCCGGACGAGGCCCCGGCCATCGAAAGTGGCCGCCGCCGCGGTGGCCGCCGCCGGTCGCGGTAGGAGCGGGTTACCTGTCTGTTCGGGACGCGCCCATCTCGGCGAGCTGTCTTGCGGTGGTGCGGGCGCGGCGCCAGCTTGCAAACCCAAGCCAGATCATCCCGCCAAGGCTGAGCGCATAGCATGGCCAGACGAATGCCGCGAACCCGCCCATATCGAGAAAGGCCGCCATCAGTCCGCGCCCCCCTTGGACGATGTCACATGGGCCGCGTGGCGAAGCTGCATCGTCACGATCCGCCGTTCGGCGAGGATCGATTTCATCCGCAGGATCACGATCACGGCGAAATAGCAATGCGTGCCGGCAAGCATCAGCAGCAGCGGCGTCAGCATCGCCGGATCGATCGACACACCGCCGCTGCGGATCAGGCTGGCCGGCTGGTGAAGCGTGTTCCACCAGTCGACCGAGAATTTGACAATCGGCACATTGATCAGGCCGACAAGCGCCAGCAGCGCCGCCGGGCGGCTGCCGCGCTCGGGCTGGTCGAAGCCGTTGGCCAGCGCGATCACGCCGAGATAGAAGAAGAACAGGATCAGCATCGAGGTCAGGCGCGCGTCCCATACCCACCAGGCGCCCCACATCGGCTTGCCCCAGAAGGCGCCGGTGACAAGTGTCAGAAAGGCGAACATCGCGCCGACCGGCGCCATGGCGCGCAACGCGACATCGGCAAGCGGGTGCCGCCAGACGATATAAAACAGCCCGCACAGCCCCAGCGCGACATAGCCGAGGCTGGCAAGCCAGGCCGCCGGCACATGGACATACATGATCCGCACCGTCTCGCCCTGCTGATAGTCGGCAGGCGAGGCCAGCAGCCCGTAATACAGGCCGGCCGCCAGCAATCCCGTCGCCAGCAGCGCCAGTGGCAGCAACAGCCTGTCGGCAAGCCGCATGAAACGTGTCGGGTTGGCAAGGTAATCGAACATGGCCCCTTCCTGATTGGTCCTTTCCTACACCGCGCCTGCCGGCGATGACAATGACATCGGCGGGTCTGTGGGCAGCGACCTGCCGTCGCGGCTCCGGTCGTCAAACCAGCCAATCACGCCCCGGTTCATGCTGTGGTTCATGCTGCGGTCTCCGCCTCGGCCTCGGCAAGCGCCATCGCGGCGACAAGCGGTGCCAGCGCCAACAGCACCAGCAGCACCGCGCCAAGCAGCATCAGATGCGGCGTGACAATGCCGCCATCAGCCGGGGCCGAGGCCAGCACGCCGAAGATCAGCACCGGCACCGCCAGCGGCAGCACCAGCACCGCCAGCAACCCGGTGCCGCCACGCGCGCCCTCGGTCAGTGCGGCGCCGATCAGCCCCAGCAATGTCAGCGCCATCGTGCCAAGCGCCAGCGCCAGCAGCAGCGGCGGCATCCCGGCCGGCTCCAAATACAGCATCAGCCCCATCAGCGGCGTGACAACCAGCATCGGCAGCGCCGTCAGCGCCCAGTGAACCGCCGCCCTGGCAAGCGCGTAAAGCGCCAGCGGCAGCGGTGAGAGCGCCACCTGGTCAACCCAGCCGCAGGCTACATCATCGGCGAAAATACGGGTGAACCCGGCAAGGCTTGCCAGCATCGCGGCGATCCAGATCACCGGAATGGCGATCGGGCGCAGCTGCGTTTCATCGGGGCCGGCAGCCAGCGGGAACAGCGTGATGATGATCAGGAAGAAACCCAGCATCACCAGCGCCTGCCCCCGCCCGCTCCAGCCAAGCGCGATGTCGCGCCTGATCTGCGCGCCAAGGGAAGAGATGATGTTGCCGGTTCTCATCATGCGGCCGGTCATGGCTGCGCCTCCAGGGCCAATTCGGCATGAGTGCGGCCGGTCGCAAGCGGCGCGTGCGTCGCCGCCATCACCATGCCGCCCCGGTCAAGATGCGTCGCGATCAGCCTGTCGAGCCCCGCCTCGGCCGCGCGGTCAAGCCCCGCCGCCGGCTCATCCAGCAGCCACAGCGCCGGTGCCGGGGACAGCGCGAGCCGCGCCAGCGCCAGCCGCCGCCGCTGGCCGCGCGACAGCATGCGCACCGGCAGATCGGCAAAGGGGCCGGCGGCCAGCGCGGCCAGCGCGGCCTCGATCATATCCACATCGACCGGCAGACCATTCAGCCCGGCCCAGTCACCCAGGTTGCGCCGCCCGCTCAGCGCGGTGGCCAGCCCGTCGGCATGACCGATATAAAGGATGGGGGCGGCGCAGGTAATGGTCCCGGCCATCGGCCGCAGCCGCCCGGCGATGGCGCGAAGCAGGGTTGATTTGCCACTGCCATTGGGGCCGGTCAGCAAGGTCATGCCGCCGGGCGCGATGACATGGCTCAGCGCCGGCTGGATGACCCGCATGCCGCGCACCAGCACCGCGCCGTCGATCACCAGCCCGGCGGCAGGGCGGTCTGACGCGCCAAAGCGGCTTTGTGTGGGTTCGGCGACCATGTCACCGTGTTTACCCGTGAAGGGCGTGGATGGTCCAGCCCCCCAATTTCCAACTGGAAAAATCGGGCGCTCGGGGCTATATACAACATGACCGCTCCGAGGCGCTCCTCGGGCTGGCCCACCCGTCTTTCGGGTGACAGATTCCATAGATTTGCGCAGGGGCCGACCGGCATGGCCGCCGTACCTGCCTAGACAGCGGCATGGCTGTCGCCGACCCGATGGATCAATCCGGCTGGTATATCAGTCAGGCCGGCATATCAATCGGGTCAGGCAATCACCGCGCCGCCGACACTTTTTCGTGGGGGACGAAATGTCTTTGTATGACGCCTATCTCGATGAGATCGAAAACCGCAAGCAGCAGGGGCTGGCGCCGAAGCCGATCGATGATGGCGGGCTGGTGAAGGAACTTGTCGCGCAGATCAGGGAGCCCGGCAACGCGCACCGCGCCGACTCGCTCGATTTCCTGATCTACAACACGTTGCCGGGCACGACCGGCGCGGCCGGCGAGAAGGCGGCCTTCCTGAAAGAGATCATCCTTGGCGAGGCGGTGGTCGAGGAGATATCCCCGGCGTTTGCCTTCGAGTTGCTGTCGCATATGAAGGGTGGCCCGTCGGTCGGGGTTCTGCTCGACCTCGCGCTTGGCGATGACGCGGCGATCGCGGCGGATGCCGCCGAAGTGCTGAAGACGCAGGTCTTCCTCTATGAGGCCGACAAGGACCGTCTGAAAGCGGCGCTGGCGGCCGGCAACGCTGTTGCCCGGGATATTCTGGAAAGCTATTCCGATGCCGAATTCTTCACCCGCCTTCCCGACATCGACGAGGAGATCGAGGTCGTCACCTATATCGCCGCCGAGGGCGATATCTCCACCGACCTGTTGTCACCCGGCAATCAGGCGCATTCGCGCTCGGACCGCGAACTTCACGGCAAATGCTTTATCTCGGAGCGGGCGCAGCAGGAGATCAACGCGCTGAAGCTGCAGCATCCGGACAAGCAGGTGATGCTGATCGCCGAGAAGGGCACGATGGGTGTCGGCTCATCGCGCATGTCGGGCGTCAACAATGTCGCGCTGTGGACCGGCAGGCAGGCCAGCAAATATGTGCCGTTCGTCAATATCGCCCCGATCGTGGCGGGCACCAACGGCATTTCGCCGATCTTCCAGACGACGGTCGGCGTGACCGGCGGCATCGGTATCGACCTGAAGAACTGGGTCAAGAAGCTGGACGCCGATGGCAACCCGATCCTGAACAATGACGAGAACCCCATTCTCGAGCAGAAATATTCGGTCGAGACCGGCACTGTCCTGAAAATCAACACGAAGGACAGGAAGCTCCTCAACGAGGCCGGTGATGAAGAGCTTGTCGATGTCTCGGCCTCCTTCACCCCGCAGAAGCTGGAATTCATCCGCGCCGGCGGGTCCTACGCCATCGTCTTTGGCAAGATGCTGCAGACCTTCGCCTGCGAGACGCTCGGCATTCCGCTGAAATCGGCCTTCGCGCCGTCAAGGGAAATCTCGATCGAGGGCCAGGGCCTGACGGCGGTCGAGAAGATCTTCAACGCCAATGCTGTCGGCGTCGCGCCCGGCACCACCCTTCACGCCGGATCGGACGTGCGGGTGCGGGTCAATATCGTCGGCTCGCAGGACACCACCGGCCTGATGACGGCGCAGGAGCTGGAGGCGATGGCCGCCACCGTGATCTCGCCACAGGTTGATGGCGCCTATCAGTCGGGCTGTCACACCGCCTCGGTCTGGGACTTCAAGGCCGCCGAGAACACGCCGAAGCTGATGAAGTTCATGCATGATTTCGGCC
>JAYQDX010000002.1:0-52845 GCA_038138545.1 Rhodobiaceae bacterium
CCTGCCAGAGACGGCAATGGTCGGGGCTGATCTCGTCGGCAAGCATTATGCCGCCACTGCCATCGGCCGGCCGGCCGAATTCCAGCTTGAAGTCGATCAGCCGCACATCGATGGCGGCGAAGATGTCGGTCAGCAGGGCGTTGATGCGGTGCGTCTCGGCGACCATGGCATCGAATTCCGCGGCACCGGCCCAGCCGAATGTCAGAATATGCTCACGCGCGATGATCGGATCGCCAAGTGCGTCATCCTTCAGGCAGAACTCAACCAGCGTCGATGGCATGTCATCGCCTTCGGTCAGGCCAAGGCGCGGGCAGATCGAGCCGGCGGCGACATTGCGGACAACCACCTCAACCGGGATGATCTCCAGCGCGCGGATCAGCTGTTCGCGGTCATTCAGACGTTTGATGAAATGCGTTGTCACACCGGCCTCGGCAAGCCGCCCCATGATATGCTCGCTGATGAAATTGTTCAGCACGCCCTTGCCGGTGATGACATCCTTCTTCTGCGCGTTGAAGGCGGTGGCGTCATCCTTGAAATACTGCACCAGCGTGCCGGCATCGGGCCCGGGATAGATGATCTTGGCCTTGCCCTCATAAAGCGGCTGTCTGTCACTCATCATGAGTCACCGCCGAAAACACGGGCGAAGATCGTATCGACATGGCGGAAATGCTGGTCGAGATCGAACAGCGCGTCGATATCCGCCGCGCTCAGGGCGGCCTGCACGTCGGCATCCGCCTTCAGCCTGTCGCGATAGCTGCCGCCATCCTTCCAGGTGGCCATGGCGTTGCGCTGCACCATGACATAGGCATCCTCGCGGCTGACGCCCTTCTGGGTCAGCGCGAGCATTACCTGCTGTGAATGGACAAGCCCGCCAAGCTGGTCAAGATTGGCCTGCATCGAGTCGGTATAGACCACCAGCTTCTCGACAACACCGGCCAGACGCTGCAATGCGAAATCGAGGGCAATGGTGGCGTCGGGTCCGAACACCCGTTCCACCGAGGAATGCGAGATGTCGCGCTCGTGCCACAGAACGACATTTTCCAGCGCCGGCGTCACGGCGGCGCGAACGATCCGCGCCAGTCCGGTCAGGTTCTCGGTCAGTACCGGGTTGCGTTTGTGCGGCATCGCCGACGAGCCCTTCTGCCCGGCGGAGAAGAACTCCTCGGCCTCGCGAAGCTCGGTCCGCTGCAGGTGCCTGATCTCGGTGGCGAGCCGTTCGACCGAACTGGCAATCACGCCGAGGGTGGCAAAGAACATCGCGTGGCGGTCACGCGGGATCACCTGCGTCGAGACGGGTTCCGGCGTCAGCCCCAGTTTCTCGGCGACATGCATTTCAACCGCCGGGTCGATATGCGCGAAGGTGCCGACGGCGCCGGAGATGGCGCAGGTGGCGATCTCGGCGCGTGCCGCCTCGAGACGCTGGCGGCAGCGGGTGAATTCGGCGAAGAAGGTTGCCAGCTTCAGGCCAAAGGTTGTCGGTTCGGCATGGATGCCGTGGCTGCGCCCGATCGTCGGGGTATGGCGATGTTCCTCGGCGCGGGTCCTGAGCGCCGCCAGCAGGCGGTCCATGCCGGCAAGCAGCAGATCGCTGGCACGGGTCATCTGCACGGCGAGGGTCGTGTCCAGAACGTCCGATGATGTCATGCCCTGATGAACGAAACGGGCCTCCTCGCCGACATGTTCGGCGAGGCTGGTCAGGAATGCGATGACATCATGCTTTGTCTCGCGTTCGATCTCGTTGATCCGGTCGATGTCGAAACCGCCGCGATCCCAGACGGCACTGGCGGCCTCGCGCGGGATCATGCCCAACTCCGCCATCGCGTCGCAGGCATGTGCCTCAATTTCATACCAGATTTGAAACTTACTCTGTTCGGACCAGATGGAGGTCATTTCCGGTCGCGAATATCGGGGAATCATCGAGCTGTTTTCCTTTGCCACTTGCAGCGCCGTGGTTGTAGCATCAGGCAGGTGAAAATACCAGTGCGTAACCCGGCGCAAAGGGTCGCTGCTGGTCGGCCAATTCAATCCGCGAGGCAGGAGGACACGATGTTCATCCGACGGCTTGTAGTCAACGCCCTGTTGATGGCCGCCCGCAATCCGGCGGTACAGAAAAAGGCCGGCGAGGCGGCCGGCAAGGCGCTGGAACAGGCGCGCCCGAACCTGATGAAGGCCAGCCGGCGGGCCGGCCAGCTGACGCGCAAGGCGCGGGACAGGATCAACGACATCACCGACCCGAAATAAGCCCCGGACAGCTTTTGCGCCTACAGCAGGCCAAGGCTCTTGAAACTCACCACCTCCTGACCGGCGACCACCAGATGGTCATGAAGCGTCACAGTCACCAGCGCCAGCGCGGCGCGCAGTTCGGCTGTCATGTCGATATCGGCGCGCGATGGCTCGGTCTCGCCGCTCGGGTGATTATGCACCAGGATCACCGCCTTGGCATGATGGCGCAGCGCGGCGGCGACAACCTCGCGGACATAGACGGGCGTCTGGTCGATGGTGCCGCTGGACAGCCTTTCCTCGGCGATCAGCCGGTTGCGGTTGTCGAGGCACAGCATCATGAAATGTTCGATCGGCTCATGCGCGAGGCGGGTGACGCAATAATGCTGAACCTCGCTCCAGCTTGCCAGGACATGCCGGTTGTGAATGTCCGAATGGCTGAGATGCAGCCCGGCCGCCTCGACGATTTTCAGCGCCGCGACCGCCGCGTCACCCATCCCGCGATGGTCGCGAAGCGATTTCGCCGGCGCGCGCAGCACCGCCGACAGCGACCCGAAGCTGGTCATCAGATCCTTCGCCAGCGGCTTGGTGTCGGCGCGCGGGTTGCCGGCATAGAGCAGCATTTCCAGCAATTCCAGTTCACTGAATGCGGTGGCACCCTTTGCCAGCAGCTTGCCCCGCATGCGGGCGCGATGTCCGGACTGGTGATCGGGATGTCGCGCCTGCGCCGGATCGCGGCCGTCCGGTGGCATGTTCGGCGTGTCGGGCGGGGTGTCGGGCGGGTTGGTCATACCCACAGGGATAATCCATCACGGCTAAAGAAAGCGTTAAGATTCCGCCAGCCTGATGAAGTTTGGTCTTTTTGGCGGTGATCGGCCTAGAGATATGGCGGTGCCGTATGGCCGGCCGGCGACAGGGTAAAGATTTCCGCGTCGCCGTCGGTAATGCCGATGGAATGTTCGAACTGCGCCGACAGCGATCGGTCGCGCGTCACCGCGGTCCAGCCATCGCCCAGTATCTTTGTCTCGGCGCGTCCGGCATTGATCATCGGCTCGATGGTGAAGATCATCCCGGGCTCCAGTGTCATGCCGGCACCGGGCGTGCCGAAATGCAGCACCGTCGGGGCACAGTGAAAGGTCTGGCCAAGCCCGTGGCCGGTAAAGTCACGCACCACCGAGAACCGCTGTGCCTCGGCATGGCTCTGGATGGCGTGTCCGATATCGCCAAGCGTGTTGCCGGGCCGTGCCGCCTCGATACCGCGCATCAGGCACTCATAGGTCACCGACGTCAGCAGGCGCGCCTTCACTGACGGTTCGCCGACGAAATACATCCGCGATGTGTCGCCGTACCAGCCATCGAGAATGACCGTGATATCGATGTTCAGGATATCGCCGTCACGGAGTGACTTTGGCCCCGGAATGCCGTGGCAGACAACATGGTTCAGCGAAATACAGGTGGCCTTCGGAAACCCCTTGTAGTTGAGCGGGGCCGGGACCGCGCCATGCGCGGTGATATAGTCATGGCAGATGCGGTCCAGCTCCGCTGTCGTGATACCGGCCTCGACATGCGGTGTGATCATGTCAAGAACCGTTGCCGCCAGCCTGCCGGCGGCGCGCATGCCGGCAAAGCCGGTTTCATCGTGAAGGATCACTGGGTCGGTGCGCATGGGTGCCTTATTTCTGCGTTTTTGCTCGGGTTGTCGCGTCGATACCACTAATCACAAAACACCGGCTTGCCAAGCCATTTAGGCGAAGTCGCCCGCCGCACGGCCATGTTGCCGTCAGACCGGGCTTGACCGACGCTGGAAAGACGCTATCTCCCTGAGAGGTGTTTTTCAGTGATCTTCAAAGGAACCGGACATGGCCAACCCGACAGCCGCAATAATCGTGATTGGTGATGAAATCCTGTCCGGCCGTACCAAGGACAGGAATATCGGATGGCTTGCCGAGCAGCTGGGTTCACAGGGGATCATGCTGCGAGAGGCACGGGTGATCCCCGATGTGCGCGAGGTGATCATCGAAACCGTGCAATTGCTTTCGGCGGCGCATGACCTTGTCTTCACCAGCGGCGGGATCGGGCCGACACATGATGACATCACCACCGAATGTATCGCCGCCGCCTTTGGCAGAAAGGTCATCCGCCACCCCGAGGCGGAGGCGCGGTTGATCGCGCATTACGAGAATACCGATATCGAGTTCAACGCCGCCCGCCAGAAGATGGCCGACATCCCCGAGGGGGCCGCTCTGATCGACAATCCGCTGAGCGCCGCGCCGGGATATATCCTTGGCAATGTCCATGTCTTCGCTGGCGTGCCGTCCATTCTTCAGGCGATGTTCGAGGGGCTGCGCGACCAGCTTCCGGGCGGTGTCGCCATGACCCGCCTGACCGTGCAATGCGGTATCGGCGAGGGCACCATCGCGACAATCATGGAAACTGTTCAGGCCGCGCATGAGGGCGTCAGTATCGGGAGCTATCCCTGGTTCAAGCCCGGCCAGTTCGGCACCGCCGCCGTGGTCAGCGGTCTTGATCCGCATGTCACCATGGCCGCCGCCGAGGCGCTTGCCGCCGGTGTGCGCGACCTTGGTGCCGCTGCCGAGATCATGCCGCTAGGCGAGGGTGGCGGGGTCTAGTCCTGCCGGCGTTTGAACCGCGGGACCGATCCGCCACGCCTGCCGGCACTCGGATGATCGCGCGTCTCCTCGCCGCTTCCGGCCTGCCATGGCGAAGCGGAATCCTCCGTATCACCGCCATCATCCCCCGACCCGGAATCGCGGGCCACGACGCGTGAGCGAAGCGGGTCATTGGTGCGGCGGCCATAGCGATATCTGGCTTGCTGCCGGATTTCGGAGAAGGGAATGGGGCGTCCGGGCTGGCGGTCGGGTGGTGAGTCATTCGCGCCGAACAGCGGCACATCCGATCGCTTGAAGAAGGGGATCAGCACCATGCCTGCCAGAAATCCGCCGATATGGGCGAAATAGGCGACGCCACCATCATCACCGCCGAGCGCGTTCGGCACAGCGACAAACTGGCCGCCGATCCAGATGCCGAGAACCACCCAGGCCGGCAGGTTGATGAACCGGATGAAGATCAGGATCAGCAGGAAGGTGCGGATCGCGGCGCGCGGATGCAGGATCAGATAGGCGCCAAGGATACCGGCGATGCCGCCCGAGGCGCCGACCATGGGCACCCGCGAGGCGGGGCCGATCATGTACTGTGCCAGTGCCGCGGCGGCGCCGCACAGCAGATAGAAGACGACAAAGCGCCACGGCCCCATCGAATCCTCGACATTGTCGCCAAATATCCACAGATAGAGCATGTTGCCGCCGATATGCATCCAGCCGCCATGAAGGAACATGGCAGAGATCATCGTCGCCCAGGCAGGCAGAATGGCGATTTCAGGGGGCAGCGGCGCGGCGCCGCTGGCATTGGCGGGGATGAACCCATATTGGAAGAAGGCCAGCCGTTCGGCTTGCGGCGGCAAGGATTGCTGCCACATGAAGACCAGCACGCAGGCGGCGATGATCATCCACGCCACCCAGGGAGTGCGCCGCGACGGGTTGTCATCAAACAGGGGAATGAAGAACATGTGCTATCCTGCCGCTTCTTTTGGTGTCTGTCCTTGCGGCACCCGGCGAAACTCGACCGCCATTGCCCTCACAGGATATCGTCCAGATAGGTTGTTGGCCACCAATCCGCCACTTTTATAGGGAATGGTAACATCATGAAACTGTCACATCGCTTCCATTATCTGCTTGTCGGCGCCCTTTTGTGGGCGTTCGTGATGTCGTTAATGACGTCGCAGATGGCCGGCGCGCGAACAATGCTGCAGCTTGAGGACGGCGTGGTGCTGTCCTTTGCCGATGGTGATATCGACATCCGCAGCGGGTCGGGTGAACTCTACGACGTTGAGATCAGCGAAGATGGCGAAGTCATGCTGATTGCCGATTACCTGAATATCGACGCTGACGGGGCCATCGGCGAGGACGACTGGTATATCAACGACCTGCTGATGAAAAACGCGCTGGTGCCCGAGGCCGGTCTCTTCATCAACCGGGTAGAAGTGCGGGACCTGCTTGTCGGCGCGCTGGATGATGAATCGATGGCGGGCTCGCCCGGTGCCGTGACGGAACAAAGTCTGTTCCGGATGACCAATCTGAGCCTTGAGGCCGAAGAGGCGCTGATCTCGATCGATGAAATCAGTAGCCTGCCGATTCGTCTTGGCGAGCCCAGCCCGGGCAACATTGTGGTGACCGAGGGCGGCCTTGCCGTCACGGGAATGACGGTCATGCCGCTCGAACAGACACGGGGCCGCAATCCGCTGGTCGATAAATTCGCCGAGCGTGGGCTGAACGCCGTCTCGCTTGATTTCATCCTCATGACCACCACCGATATGACAGAAACAGGAATGTATGTCGGCTATGAGTTCGTCTCCGACATTCATGACCTGGCGGCCATTGAATTCGCCATTCGCTTCGCCGTTGACGAGGATGTGTATGCGCGTCTGTTGCCTCTTCTTGCCGCGCCGGAGGAGAATGCCATGGCGATGCTCGGTCTGTCCGGTGCCATTGCTGTCGAGAGCAGTCGCCTGGTGATCAATGATTCTGGACTTGGCGATATCGCCTTTGCCGTGGCGGCGGAGGAGGAAGGCGTCAGCGAGGCTGAATATCGCAGCATGGCCCGCATGTCGGCAGCGGCTGGCGTCGGCGCCACCTTTCCGGAGAATGTGGCCCGTCTGCTGCCGCCGATCGAGGCGATGCTGAAGCAGGGTGGCAGACTGACGGCCACCGCGACGCCGGACATGCCGGTGCCGTTGACAAGTGTCATCGGTTTCGCGATGTATCCCGACCTGGCGATCAGCCAGCTGCGGATCGCCCTCACCCACCAGCCATAGGCCGGTTCGCCGGTGCTTGGTGCGGGCGGGGGGACTCGAACCCCCACGACCCAGGGTCTCTGGATTTTAAGTCCAGTGCGTCTACCAGTTCCGCCACGCCCGCACGCGAATCGGGTTTATCACAGACATGGTCACATGCCTACCGCGCAGGGGTCGAGCGGTTGCGAGTCATCTCCCACCCTGTCACATGCATCGGGGTCACATGCATCGGGCGCTTGCATCGATAGGTGAATTGGCACACGATTTTCGCTGGAGTGGCCCGGAACAGGGGAGGCGGGAATGCAAAAGCTGACATGCGATGAATGCGGCACGAAATTCAATTGTGGCGCGCCACCCGGCAAGGATCATTGTTGGTGCATGGAACTTCCCAATCTTCGTGAGAATTTCGACCTTGCAGGCAAATGTGTATGCCCGGACTGCATGACCATGGGGCAGGCAAAAGCCATGACGAGGGCTCGCAAGGAACGCCGCCGACAGCGCCGTGAGACGGCTGTCAGGGTCAGTCGATAGATTCTGGAACCCGGCGTTGTGACCAAACGTTAAATTTCGGTATATTATCCTCCGCTGATGTTTAGTGGAGAGGTCAGATGGCGCAGAGCCGCAATATGAAAATCCGCAATCTCAGACAACGCGGCAAGTCGAAGCTTGTGCGCGTCAATGATCAGCTGAATTCGATTGCCTGGGATATTTTTGAGCGGAATGCATCGGTGAATGATGTCAATACAACGCGCGCCGTGGCCGTTCTTGATGATGCGCTCAGCCTGATCCAGCGTGCCGGTGCGCTGCTCAATTCGGTCCATGTCGAGGATGACCCGAGCAAGGCAGACGGACCGGGGCCGCAGGGATTTGTCGGTGGGCGCGGCGACAAGACCGAGAATGGCAAGGGCAAGGCGGCGCTGTCGCGTTCGGTCAGCAGCGTCAACTGACAGCGAACGCGCCTCCGGTCACGGTCTCTCAGCGATCCCCTCCAAGAAGGCGGAATTTTTTCAGGAACATGTCCGCCGCCTGGTCAGGCGACACCGGGCGCAAGCGCATGTTTTCCGGGGTGGCGCGCGGCCGGCGCAGGATCTTGGCGGCCTCCTGCTCGCTGAACCCGGCAAGTTGCGTTGCCTCCAGCCAGGCTGCCATGCGGTCGGCGCGTTTGATCGCGCGGGTAACCGGCTCGGGAAGCGTGGCCGGCAGTCCGAATCGGATATGGATGGCCACTGACAGGCGGTCCTCGATCTCGCGATAGATGCCGCCAAGCGCGTATTTGAACGGGGTGATCATGTCGCCAATGACATATTCCGGCGCGTCGTGAAGAAGCGCGGCGAGCCGCCATCGGCGGTCGAGTTTGGGGGCGTTGCGCGACACCAGCCGCTCCACCACAACCGAATGCTGGGCGACGGACATGGGATAGATGCCCTTTGTCTGTCCGTTCCATCGGCTGACGCGCGCCAGCCCGTGCGCGATATCGACAATTTCGATATCGATCGGTGACGGGTCGAGAAGATCGAGGCGTCTGCCGCTCAGCATACGCTGCCAGGCGCGGTCCTGTTGTTGTGAGGGGCGGGCGGAGCGGCGTCGCGGCGCGCCCGGTGTTTCGGGTGTTGTCTTTGTTACCGGCATGCAAGCATCCTGCCCATAGCGAGGCGACGCTTCAAGGGTTGGGAGTGACATGAACTTGCCTTTTATTCATGGTGTTGTATTGATCTGGCACGGCGGGCCGATGAACAGTCGCAAGAACAGGCACTTGAACGGGCACTTGAACGGGCAATCAGAACAGGCGATCCATGGACTTCTTTGAAACGAGAGAAAGATATCGTCGGCGGGAAATGCGAAGCTATGTCTCGCTGCTGCTCAGGGTGCTGGTCGTCGGCGGTGTTCTATGGCTTGGCTGGCTGTGGGGACATGCCGAGACAGGCAGCCTGCGCGCTGAGGCGGAGCGCACCCTGTATGAAAACAACCAGCAGATCACTGAACTCAGCACCGAGGTGCAGCGCCTGGAGATGGAGCTTGCCGAGGCGCGCGCGAAGAACAAGGTTGATGAGCTTGCACAGGACAATGATGCCGAACTCAAGGCCCTGGTGACAAAGAAGATCGCTCGCGGTGTCGCCCCGGCGCAGATCATTCATGCCATACAGAAGCTTGGCCGGCCGTCGAACTGTCGCCAGCTCGACAGTCGGAACATCGCTGTTGCCACACCGCTTTATGGCGGGCCGGAATCCAAGGCGGCGCTGTTTGATGGCGCCCTCAATCTTCATGTCGAGGGCGAGGCCGACCGCAAATCATCGCGCGAGGTGCCAAGCTTTGACCGCAAGATGCCGCTGAACGTCCGGATGGGCTTTCTCAATGGCCAGAAAGTGACGAAGGGCACATTGCCGTTCCAGGCGATGATCCCGGCCGAGGAGTGGGTGCTGCTTCTTGATTTTGCCGAATCAAGTCTGCATGGCTATGTCACGGTAACCATTTCAAGCTGCACGCAACGCTGATCCCGGCGGCGGGTCATTTCTGGCCTGGCCGCGTGGCCTGAAAGATATCCGTGCCGCGGCCATAATCGCGATAACCAAGTCGGCTGATCGGAATGAATTTTTCATATTTGACCAGCCCGTCCTCGACAATCGCGTCATCAATGTAAATGCCCGTGACCGTGCCGATCACCAGAATGTAACCGCCACCAGCCTCGTTACGGGGCAGGTTGATTGTCTGGAAATGCGTGCATTCAAGCGCCGCCGGAACACCGCCGGCCCGTGGCACCGCCACTGTCTGTGACGGCACCATCTCCAGCCCGGCAAGGGTGAATTCATTCTCGCCATAGGGATAGGATCCGGACGAGATGTTCATCGCGTCGAACTGGTTCTGGCTTGTGATGTTCACCACGAATTCACCGGTTTCCTCGACATTGCGAAGGCTGTCCTTGACGTGCGCCGCATTGTCCGACTGGACCGAAAACATGACCATCGCCGGATCTTCTGAAATGGCGTTGAAAAAACTGTAGGGCGCCAGATTGAAGCTGCCATCCCCGCCTTTCGAGGCAATCCAGCCAATCGGGCGCGGCGAGACGATGGCCTTGAGCGGGTTGTGGGACAGTCCGGCATCCTTGTGCCGCATCGGTGCGAAAAACATGATGATGATCCTGAATGAATATGTCGCGTCGGCCGGATGCTCGATAGTCGCAGCGCGGTTGGAAGAAGGGCTTAACCCGACTATATAGCGAGACGCAACAGCAGTCACGTCGCGCGGACCGGCGCAACGTATCAGGAAACGGACTTCTTCATGATTGAACTTCACTACGCCCCGACCCCGAATGGCCACAAGATCACGATCGCGCTCGAGGAAATGGCGCTTCCCTACGAGGTGCACCGTGTTGACATCGGCAAGGGGGACCAGTTCAAGCCGGAATTCCTTGCCTTCAGCCCGAACAACCGGATTCCCGCCATCATCGATCATGACGGGCCGGACGGGGCGTCTACGGGTGTCTTTGAATCAGGTGCGATCCTGATCTATCTGGCCGAAAAGACCGGCAAGCTGCTTCCCGCCGGGGGCACGGCGCGCAAGACGGTCATGGAATGGCTGATGTGGCAGATGGGCGGGATTGGGCCGATGCTGGGCCAGGCGCATCATTTCAATTTCTACGCCAAGGACAAAATCGACTATGCGATGACACGCTACAGCAACGAGGCCAACCGCCTTTACGGTGTCCTCGACCGACGCCTTGAGGGGCGCGATTATGTGGCTGACGATTTCTCGATCGCCGACATCGCCATCTTTCCCTGGACCCGTACCTATGAGCGCCAGAATGTCATCATCGAGGACTATCCGAATGTGGTGCGATGGCGCCAGACGATGTTCCAGCGTCCGGCCGTGCAGCGCGGCATGAAGGTTGGCGCCGAATGGCGGGCCGAACTTCGTGACCTGTCGACAGAGGAATGGAACAAGCTGTTCGGTGCCTGACGACAGGCCGATGCCGGATCTCAGGATGGCTGCGTTTCACCGCCGAAGCGCAATGTGCAGGCACCGGTAAAAACCTGTGTGACGAGTGATTCCTTGCAACGGTGCCAGTGTTTCTTGGGACCGCCCGTCTCGGCATTCCAGATTGTGGCAAGCGCCAGTGCCGTCAGCAGCGCAATCAGGATCCATCCGCCGCGGCTCATATCTTCGCGCCTCGCCCTACCATTTTGTGATATGATCAATCATGTCATCCTCCTCGACCGAGTCTTCGGGGAACACCCGCCCCGCTACCGTGGCGCCGGCGCGCTTCGGCCCGGCCGGGTCGCCGCCGACAAGCGGGTGCCATGACGGCAGATCACCACCTTGCGAAATGATTCGATAGGCACAGCTGTCCGGCATCCAGGTCAATCTGTCCAGATTCTGCGGGCTTAGCGTGATGCAGTCAGGAACATGTGTCCGGCGGTTGGCGTAGTCCGTGCAGGTGGCATTGCCACAATCCAGCAGCCGGCAGGCCACATCGGTGTAATGGACCTCGCCGGTATCGACATCCTCGATTTTCAGGACACAGCACTTGCCGCACCTGTCACAGAGCGACTCCCATTCCTCGACACTCATCTCGGAGAGTGATTTTTGCTTCCAGAAGGGGAGTTGCGACAAAGGATGCCCCTGAATTCAGTTTCCAGATCGTCAAGATAGGCGCGGCTGACGGGCACGGCAAGATGATCGTCCGACAGCACCATCTGTACAACCATGCCTCGCTGACTGCGGAAGAAATATTCGCATCCGACAAGGTAGAATTCCCACATCCGCACAAACCGCTCGTCATAAAGGGCCTGAACCTGGTCACGGCGTGCCAGAAAGCGGTGCCGCCAGTGCCGCAACGTGTCCGCGTAATGCCCTCGCATCACCTCGAGATCGAGCAATTTCCAGCCCCTTCCGGAGGTGGCGCGCACAAGTTGCTCGATCGATGGCAGGTAACCGCCGGGAAAGATATACCGCGTCAGCCATCTGTTCACCGGGCTGGCATGACGATGCACGGCGATGGTATGGATCAGCGCGACGCCGCCGGGGGCCAGAAGATTGGCAACGCGGTCAAAATAAGTAGAGTAGTTTCGTGGCCCGACATGCTCCAGCATGCCGATCGACACGACCCTGTCAAAGCGGCCTGTCTGGTGGCGGTAATCGAGGAGTTGAAAATCCAGCGATTCCGACAGGCCGGCCCGCGTGGCGGCAAGCCGTGCATGGGCAAGCTGGCGCTCCGACAGGGTAATCCCGCGCACGCTTACATCCTTGCGGCACATCGCGAGCGCCCGCGCCAGCCCGCCCCAGCCGCAGCCAATATCGAAAACCCGGTGGCCATCCTGCAGATCAAGCTTGGCGGCGATACGGGCAAGCTTGGTGATCTGCGCCGTCTCGAGCGTGTCCTCGGCGCGGTGGAAATAACCGCAGGAATATTGGCGCCAGGGGTCAAGGAACGTGTCAAACAGCTCGTCCGTCAAATCATAGTGATGCGCCACATTGCGGCGCGAGCGGCCCGGCCGGTTCAGATGCCTGAAAACCGCCAGCAGATTGCCGAATCCCAGTGTGATCCGCCCGGCCCAGTGCCGCGACCAGACATTTGAATTGGTCATGATCAAATCCATGAGAGATTCAAGTCCGCCAGCGCCGGGCGTCAGGCGGCCATCCATATAGGCTTCACCGAATTCGAGGTCGGGCTGCGTCACGAGGCGCCGCATCGTTGCACGGTCATGGATGGTGATCTCCGCCGCCGGGCCGCTGTCGGCCGCGCCAAGCCGAACCTGCCTGCCGCTTGGCGTGGTAACGATCAATTGTCCGGACCGGATGAACTGTCGCAGGACAGATAGAACAAATCTCTCAAGCATGGCGCGCACATATCGGTTGATTCGCGGGTGAAACTCGCCTGAACTCTGATATATAACCTTCACACTTTTCGGCTTCCCTGATGGTATCGAAGCCGGGGAGTTTCGCAAGATATTGTTTATTAACAAAATGTTACTGGAATAATGAATGTCGCCAATCTCGCCACATTGCGGTGCCGTTCACGAGCTGCCGATGGCCACTGTCAGCTTTCGCGACGGCATCCCCCATGCCGACGATTTCGCGGATGGATATTATGGCGGTGCCGAGGGGCTGGCCGAGGCGCGGCATGTCTTTCTTGACGGCAATGATCTGGTGGCGCGGTTCGCCGCCGGTGATCATCTGACAATCGCCGAAACGGGTTTTGGGACGGGGCTCAACTGTCTTGCCATCATGGCGCTTCTTGAGCGTCATCCCGACATGCAGATTGACTATGTATCGGTTGAGCGCTCGCCGCTGACGGATGATCAGATGCAGGCCGCGCATGGGGCCTTTGTGGAACTGGCCCATCCGGCGGCGGCGCTAAGGCGAGCCTTGCCGCCGCGCTGGCCGGGCTATCATCTGGTGCCGCTTTGTGATGGCAGGCTGACGCTGCACCTCCATTATGGCGAGATCGGCGAGCTGCTGCCGCAATTGGACTTTCAGGCTGATGCCTGGTTTCTCGACGGGTTTGCGCCATCCCGCAACCCGGATATGTGGGCGCCGGACATCCTTGGCCATGTCGGCAGGCTCACCCGCCCCGGCGGGACGCTGGCCAGCTTTACCGCCGCCGGCCATGTCAGGCGCGGTCTTGCGGCGGCCGGGTTCACGATCACGCGCCGCCCCGGCTTTGGCCGCAAGCGCGAGATGATCACCGGCATCCGTTCCGGCGGCGTGGTGGCAGGTTTGCCGCATCCGCCCCGCAAGGTCGTGGTCATCGGTGGCGGCATTGCCGGCGCGTCAGTCGCCGCCGGACTGCGCCGCCGCGGGTGCCAACCGGTGATTCTTGATGCGGGTGGTGCGGCCGGCAGCGGCGCATCGGGCAATCGGATGGCGCTGCAAAGCCCCAAATTGACGGTCGATCACAATCCGATGAGCCAGCTTTCGGTCGCATGTCTGTCATGGGCGTCGCGCCTGTCTGATCTGGCGAATGCCACTGTTGGCGAGGGGGTCGTGGCGTTTGACGCACCGGCGCGCCTGGCGGCGCGGCATGAGATCTTCAGGTCGCAGCGATGGCCGGCCGATCTGCTGGCAGACGGTACCGGAGGATATGACGTTGCCGGCGCACCGGATAGGGCCGCCATCCATTACCGGATGGCGCGGGCGATCAGACCGGACATGCTTCTGGCGCATCTGTTTGGCGGTCTGGACCCGGTCTATGATTTTGTGGTTGAGCGGATTGTGGCCGAGACCGAGGGCGCGGCGCTTCATGCCCGTGATGGAAGGCAGGTCAATGCCGATGCGGTCGTCATCGCCGGCGGGGCGGATATGGCCGGTCTGCTGTCGGCATGTGACAGGGACCTGCCGTTTGAAATCACGCATGGGCTTGTCAGTCAGGTGCCAACGAATGACGCGATGGCCGGGCTCGACAGGGGTGTCAGTTTCGGTGGTTATCTGACGCCGGCGCTGGAGGGGCGGCATGATCTTGGCGCCACCTTCTGGCGCGATCCGGTCATGGCAGATGACGCGGCGTCGATCGCTGCCGGGCATGACCACAATCTCGGGCTTCTTGCCGGCGCCATTGGCGCGCCTTTCGGCAATGATGTTTCGGCGTTCGGCGCACGGGTCAGCCGGCGGGCCAGCCTGCCGGACAGACGCCCTGTCGCCGGATCTCTTGGTGGCCGGTTTGCTGACAGGCTGTTTATTCTTGGCGGGCTTGGCGCGCGCGGCTTCACGCTGGCACCGCTTCTTGGTGACCTGCTGGCGGCCGCCATTCTTGGCCGGCCCGTCGCGCTGCCAGCCCCGCAATGGAAGGCTATCCAGCCGGCGCGCTATGGCCAGGATCGCGACAATCGGACTGGCGACTGACTGGCTGCCGTCTAGAGTCCGGCGATCTCGCGCGCGTTCACAACCTCACCATGCCAGGGGCAGTCCTCGGCCAGCAGCGCCAGAAAGGCCGGCGCGATATCGGCCGGTTGCGGCAGGCTTGCCGGATCCTCGCCGGGGAAGGCCGAGGCGCGCATGGTTGTCGCCGTGCCTCCCGGGTTCATCATGTTGATCCTGAGGCTGGTCTGCTCGCTCTCACCGGCCCATGACCTGCCAAGCGCCTCGAGGCCGGCCTTGGTGGCTGCGTAGGGGCCCCAGAAAGGACGGCTGCCAACAGCGGCGCCGGAGGTGACAAGGATGGCACGACCGGCAGGCGCGGCGCGCAAGAGCGGGTCGAAGGCGCGGATCATATGCCACTGGCCGGTCAGGTTGACCGCGATGTTGGTCTCCCAGTCTTCCGGCGTCACATGCCCGACCGGGGTCAGTGCTGTCAGGATCGCGGCATTGGCGACAAGCCCGTCGAGCCGTCCCCATCGCTCGGCAATGGCGGCGGCAAGCCGCGGTATCGCGGCCGTGTCCTTCATGTCCATCTCGACAATTGTGGCATGGCCGCCACTCGCCTTGATCTCGTCATCCACCTCTTCCAGCGCGCCGATCGTCCGCCCGGTGATGATCAGTTCGGCCCCGGCCGACGCGGCGGCCATAGCGACGGCCCGGCCGATGCCGCGCGTCGCGCCGGTGACAAGGACCAGCTTTCCGGACAGGTCTGGGGTGGTGAGGGTCATCACGCAGCGCTCCCGTGCGAGACGCGCTTGGCGCTGAGGCCCGAGGCAAGCTGGATCGGGTATTCACCGGTGAAACAGGCATCGCAGAATTGCGGTGTTTCGGGATCGCGGACGGCGTCGGCAATCGCCCGGTACATGCCGTCGACGGTGATGAAGGCGAGGCTGTCTGCGTTGATTTCGTCTGCGATCTCGGCAACCGACAGGCGCGCCGCGATCAATTGGTCCCGGCTTGGCGTGTCAACGCCGTAAAAACAGGGATGCGTCGTTGGCGGGCTGGCGATGCGCATATGCACCTCGGCGGCGCCGGCATTGCGCATCATGCTGACAATCTTGCGCGAGGTGGTGCCACGCACAATCGAATCATCGACGAGAATGATACGTTTGCCGCGCACCGCCTCGGGGTTGGCATTGTGCTTCAGCTTGACCGAATCGGTGCGGTCCTTCTGTGTCGGTTGGATGAAGGTGCGGCCGACATAATGATTCCGGATGATGCCCAGGTCGAAGGCGATCCCGGATGCTTCGGCATAGCCGAGCGCCGCCGGCACACCGGAATCGGGCACTGGAATGATCAGATCAGCGTCGATGTGCGATTCACGGGCCAGCTCGGCGCCGATGGATTTGCGGGCGTGATAGACGCCGCGGCCCTCGACCACCGAATCGGGACGCGAGAAATAGACATATTCAAAAATGCAGAAACGTGGTGGCACCGGCTGGAACGGCTTGTGACTGTGCACCCCGTCCCTGTCGATCACCAGCATCTCGCCAGGCTCGATGTCGCGGACATGGCTGGCGCCGACAATGTCCAGCGCGCAGGATTCGGACGTCATGATCCAGCTGTCGCCAATCCGGCCAAGAACCAGCGGGCGTACACCATACGGGTCCCGAACACCGATCAGCATGTCATCGGCGACGCAGACAAGCGAGTAGGCGCCCTCGATCTGTTTCAGTGCGTCGGTCAGTCGCCCGGTGACATCCGCCCGGTGCGAGCGCGCGACAAGATGGACAATCACCTCGGTATCGGATGATGACTGGAACAGGCTGCCGGTCTCGATCAGCGAGGCGCGAAGTTTGCCGGCATTCGTCAGGTTGCCGTTATGCGCCAGCGCGAACCCGCCAAAGGCAAGCTCGGACGAGAAGGGCTGGATCTCCATGAACGGGTTGACATTGCCGCTGGTCGAATAGCGGTTATGGCCGATCGCGACATGACCGCGCAACTCCTGCATTTGCGGGGAATCGGCACCAAAATTCTCACCGACATGGCCAAGCGCGCGATGCGCGTGAAAGGCGGTGCCGTCGAAGGTGACGATGCCGGCCGCCTCCTGGCCGCGATGCTGCAAGGCATGCAGTCCCAGCGCCGTCAGGACGCTGGCCTCATCGCTGCCATAGACACCGAAAACACCGCACTCTTCATGAAACCCGTCAAGCTGGGCAGGGGGCTCATGGACATCATGGCGCACCGACTTCATCGGCGTGCCCACGGATGGGTTATGTTGATAAAAATCACACTATGCTCCGGCTCTTGGGCTTTGGTTATTGGGCAAACGCCCCCACAAATCAAGCTGGCAAATCAAGCTGGCAAATCAGCCGCCACTTCATATGGCCGCCAGCCATCAGTTGCCGGTTTCATCCTGCAGTAGATCAAGTCCCGACCCGCTGGCCTCGCCCATGCTGTCGCCGGCCTTGCCAAGATTTTCTCCGGCTTCCTGAATGTCCTTTGTCGTCTCGCTTGCCCCCGGCAGATTGTCTGTAATCCGCTTGGCCATTTCGGTGGGCAGCATGCCTGACATCAGATGTGCGCTGTCCCGCAGCATCGGGGTGATCGCGGCATCTGTTACCATGCCGGGAAGCTTGCTCTCGCCCTCGGCCACAACCACCGCGCCGACATAGAGAATCAGCACGATGAAAAAGCCGCGGATCAGGCCGAACAGAAAGCCGAGCCAGCGATCAAGGCCGCCAAGCCCGGCCTTGCTGAGCCCCGGTGAGACCAGCGAGGCGAAGGCGAACCACAGGACGACGATGATTACGAACGGCACGCCCCAGGCAAGCGCCGCGCTGATCCCCTCGACCTTGATCAGGTCGGTCAGCACCGGCTCCAGATAGGGAGCGGTAAACCTGGCCGCGATGACTGAGATCGGCCATCCGGCGAGGCCAAGCAATTCCCGGGTCATGCCGCGAAGCGTTGCCAGCCCGCCCGATATCAGCAGCAATACAAAGGCACCGTAATCAAACAGGGTGAGGGCGGACAGATCGACACTCATCTCTTTCGCGCTCCGTGATAGCCTATGCCGCTCATGCTACACCGCCCATGATTTCAATCAACTCGGCAAGTGTTGCCGGCTGTGCCAGTGACAGGCCCTTCGGGGCGGCGAGTTTCTTGCGTGGGCGCGGCATCACCGCCATGTCGAAACCGAGTTTGGCGGCTTCCTTGAGCCGCGCATCCGCCTGCGCCACCTGCCGCAGTTCCGCCGATAGCGCCACCTCGCCGAAAAACACGCTTCGTGGCGGTGCCGGCCTGCCGCTGACCGATGACAGCAGCGCCGCCGCCACGGCAAGATCAGCCGCCGTTTCCGACACCTTGAACCCGCCGGCGACATTCAGGAAGATGTCGCGGCCTGACAGCGGCACCCCGCAGCGCGCCTCCAGAACGGCGGTCAGCATGGCAAGGCGGCTGCTGTCCCAGCCGACGACGTTGCGCCGCGGCGAGGCGAGGGTGGATGGCGCGACAAGCGCCTCGATCTCGACAAGCACCGGCCGGCTGCCCTCGATCCCGGCAAACACGACAGCGCCGGTGACCTCGTCGCGGCGGTCGGCAAGGAACAGCTCGGACGGGTTCTGCACCTCGGCAAGCCCGGTCTCGACCATCTCGAAAACGCCAATTTCGTCGGTGGCGCCAAACCTGTTCTTCACGCCGCGAAGGATGCGGAAGTGATGCGACCTGTCACCCTCGAAATAGAGAACCGTGTCGACCATATGTTCCAGTACTCGCGGGCCGGCAATGGCCCCGTCCTTGGTCACATGACCGACAACAAGCAGCGCCACATCATGCGCCTTTGCCGCGCGGATCAGCTCCTGCGCGGTGGCGCGGACCTGGCTGACCGTGCCGGGCGCCGAGTCAAGCGTCGGCAGGAACATGGTCTGAATTGAATCGATGACGATGATATCGGGGCCGTCCTTGCCGCCGATGGAGGCCGCGATGTCGGCCGCGTTTGTCGTTGTTGCCAGTTCCACATCGGCATTGCCAAGACCAAGCCGCCGCGCCCGCATCCGCACCTGTTCTGCCGATTCCTCGCCGGACACATAGGCGGCGCTGAAGCCGGCCCCGGCAAGACGGCAGACAAGCTGCAGCAGAAGTGTTGATTTGCCGATTCCCGGATCACCGCCGATCAGCGTTGCCGATCCCTTGACCAGCCCGCCACCGGCAACGCGGTCGAACTCGGCCATGCCGGTCTGCATGCGCGGCGGCGGCGTGATGTCGGGCGAGATGGCAAGCGGTTGCATGTCGACTCGCCGCCCGGTCGCTTTCCTGCCCGGGCCGGATACCGTCTCGACACGTTCCTCGACAAGCGTGTTCCACGCCCCGCAATGATCGCAGCGTCCGGACCATTTGCGGTGGGCCCCGCCGCATTGCTGGCAAACATAACTGACCGATCCCTTCGCCATCAGCCGCGTCGCGCCTCTGCCTGCGCCGCCAGCGTCAGCGGCCCGTCCGCCAGGCCATGGACGAACTGATGCACCTCTTCAACACCGCTATTGTCCATCTTGCTGGCCGGCCCGCACCAGATGATGACACCGTTATGTACCATTGCCACCTTGTCGGCGATCCGCCTGACCGAGGCCATGTCATGGCTGATGGTGACGGCTGTCGCGCCAAGCCTGTTCACCGAATCGATGATCAGCCGGTCGATGACGCCGCCGGTAATCGGGTCGAGCCCGGATGTCGGTTCGTCGAACAGCAGGATTTCCGGTTTGTCGGCAATGGCGCGCGCCAGCGCGACGCGTTTCTGCATGCCGCCCGACAGTTCGGCCGGATACTGGTCGATGACATGCGCTGCCAGGCCAAGCTGGGTGATCGTCTCCGCCGCCGCGTCGCGCGCCTGCTGGCGGGTCATGTGCTGGCGCTGGCGCAGGCGAAAGGTGACATTTTCCCAGATCGGCAGCGAATCAAACAGCGCCCCGAACTGGAAGGTCATGCCAAAGCGCTGCCGCATGTTCTCCATCTGATGCCGGCCGGCATGGATCATTTCCTCGCCATCGACCCTGATTGACCCGCCATCGGCGCGCAGCAGGCCAAGAAGGCATTTCAGCGTCACCGACTTGCCGCATCCCGAGGTGCCAATGATGGCAAGCGATTCCTCGGCCGCGACCTCCAGATCGATGCCGCGCAGCACCTGCTTGTCGCCAAAGGATTTTGTCATGCCCTGAAGGACGATTTTCGGAGTGCTGTCTTTGTGTTGAGCTGTCATCTGTGCCTCACCCGAAAAACAACGCCGTGACGATATAGTTGGCGATCAGGATCAGGATCGAGGCGGACACCACCGCGTTTGTCGTCGCCCGGCCAACACCTTCGGCGCCGCGGCCCGAGTGATAGCCGTGATAACATCCCATCAGGGCGATCAGGAAGCCGAACACGGCGGCTTTCACAAGCCCGAGGGTCACGTCGGAAATCTCCAGATATTCAAGCGTCCGGCTGAGATAGATCGACGGGTTGAAGCCAAGCCGGTAGACACCGACAAGATAGCCGCCGAACACGCCGATCAGATCGCCGATCAGCACCAGGAACGGCAGGCAGACAGTGCCGGCGACAATGCGCGGGGCGACAAGATACTGCATCGGGCGCGTTGACAGCGTGTCCAGCGCGTCGATCTGGTCGGTCACCCGCATGGTGCCGATTTCCGCCGCCATCGAGGCGCCGATCCGCCCGGCAACCATCAGCCCGGCCAGTACCGGTCCCAGTTCGCGTGTCACCGACAGGACAACGACGGTGGCCACCGTATCCTCGGCCGAGAAGCGGGCGAACCCGGTATAGGATTGCAGCGCCAGCACCATGCCCGAGAACAGCGTCGTCAGACCGACAACCGGAAGCGAGAAATAGCCGATATCGACCATCTGCCGGCCAAGCTGGCGAAGATAATAGGGCGGAAGGAAGGTCCAGCGGACAGCTGCCAGCGTGAACAGCGACAGGCGGCCGATCGCGGCAAGAAAGGCCAGGGTCGTCCGGCCGATATTCTGCAGAAACCCGATCATTCTCTTTCCGGTCGGTTGCGGCCACGATGCGGCGTTCGGCTCACTTTATGCATCGGATTTGCCTTTTTGACCATCCCCAATGCCGCTGCTGGCGGGCCGCGATCAGCAATTGACGTATCGTCGGGCCGGCCGCTGGCCAAGCTGTGTCAGGATCTCATACCCGATGGTGCCGGCGTCGCCCGCCATCCGCGCCAGCGCATAGCCGGCGCCAAGGATCTCGGCATGGCTGGCAGTGGCAAGTCGCGCCTGATCGAGGTCGGTCACATCGATGGTGATGCTGTCCATCGAGACACGGCCGATGACCGGGGCCGGCATGCCGGCGATGGTCACTGTCGCCAGATTGCCAAGGCTGCGCGGATAACCGTCCGCATAGCCGACTCCAAGGGTGAAAATGTGCGAATCACGCTGCAATTGATGGGTGCCGTTATATCCGACCCGGTCGCCTGCCGCCGCGGTGCGGCGTTGCAGGATGCGGGCCTGCCAGGTGACGGCGGGATGCAGGCTGGCGGCCTGGTCTGACTGATCACCGGTGGCATCAAGGCCGGCCGGATGAAGACCGTAAAGGGCGATACCCGGCCGGTTCAGCGCCATGTGGAAGCCGCCGCCACGAAGCGTGCCGCCACTATTGGCAAGGCTTGCCGGCAGGTCGGGCAGGGCGGCGCGAAGGCGCGCGAAGCTGGCAAGCTGCCGGTCGCTGGATTCATCGGCAAGATCCTCACCAGCTGTCAGATGGCTCATCACCAGCTCAACGTCGATGCCGGCAAGCGGTGCCTCGCCATCCTCGATCCGGCGCAGCAGCCATGCGGTTTCCTCCGGGTCAAGGCCAAGGCGGGTCATGCCGGTATCCAGATGCAGCGCCGCCCCTCTGCCGCCGCCTGTCACGAGGGCGGCATCGCGCCAGTGCTGAAGCTGTTCGAGGCTGTTGATCACCGGCGTGATCCGCGATTCCTTGAATGCCGCCTGCTGGCCGGCATGGCAGCCGCCAAGGGCAAGGATGCGGCGATCATCATGTCCGGAATCGGTCAACGCCCGGCGCAGCGCGACAGCTTCATCGAGCGACATCACGAAGAAAGTGCGGCACCCGGCCTTGGCAAGCGCTGGAGCCACCCTTGCGGCACCGAGCCCATAGGCGTTTGCCTTGACGACGCCGGCCGTTTCCGTGCGTGGCCCGGACAAGCTGTCGAGATAGCGCCAGTTTTCAACAATCGCGCCGATATCGACGGTGATCACACTGTCGGCATGACCAAAATCAGGGGATAGGGCGCCGCTCATCCTGCCGGCCCGCCTAGAAGCCTTCGGGAACCTGCGCCGCGTCGGTCAGATCGCTGAACTTGGTCAGCGATTTCTCGAAATGCAGTTCGATCAGGCCGGTCGGGCCATGGCGCTGCTTGCCGATGATCACCTCGGCCTTGTTATGCGCCTTCTCGAGACGTTCGCGGTACAGATCATAGCGCAGATTGAATTTTTCCTCGCTTTCGTGCGATTCGCGTTCCGGTTCCTTCTTGGCGAGGTAATATTCGTCGCGATAGACGAACAGCACCACATCGGCATCCTGCTCGATCGACCCGGATTCGCGAAGGTCGGCGAGATTCGGGCGTTTGTCCTCACGCTGTTCGACGGCGCGCGACAGCTGCGAGAGCGCCAGCACCGGCACGTCGAGTTCCTTGGCCATGGCCTTGAGCGCGCGGCTGATATTGGAGATTTCCTGAACGCGGTTTTCCGGCCGCACGCCAAGCTGCGGCGCCAGCATCTGAAGATAGTCGATAACAATCAGCCCGAGACCGCCGGTCCGCTTCATCCGGCGGGCACGGCTCGCCACCTGCGATACCGACAGGGCGGGGGTGTCATCGATGAAGAACGGCGCCGCCGACAGGGCGTCGCTGGCCTCGATCAGCCGGTCGAACTCCTCGCTCGACAGATTGCCCTGGCGGATGCTGTTCGAATCGATCTGCGCCCGCTCGCTGAGAATCCGCGTGCCAAGCTGTTCGGCCGACATCTCCAGCGAGAAGAATGCCACCGGCGCCGCCGTCTCGCCGGATCTGGTCGTTGTCGCGACATGAAAGGCGATATTGGTCGCCAGCGCCGACTTGCCCATCGCCGGACGACCGGCAAGGATGATCAGGTCGGATTTGTGAAGTCCGCCCATCTTGGTGTTGAGACCGGTCAGCCCGGTGCTGCAGCCGGACAGCCCGCCATCGCTCTTACGGGCGATCGCCGCCAGGTTGATGGCCGCCGCCGCCACCTTTTCAAAGGATTTCAGGCCGGCGCCGGCCTCGCCCGCCTCGGCAAGCTGGAAAAGTTTCGCCTCGGCGGTTTCGATCTGCGTTGTCGCCGGCACATCGACATCGGGATGGTTGGCATCGGTGATGACATCATCACCGATCCGGATCAATTCGCGCCGGAGATGCGTTTCATAGATCGTCGCCGCATAGTCAGGCGCCTGCGCAAGGCTGATGACGCCGTCCGCCAGTTCGCCAAGATAATCCTCGATCTCGGTTGTCTGACCCTCTTCAGTGGCGCTGAAGAATGTTTTCAGCGTGACCGGATTGGCAAGCTGGCCACGGTCGATCAGCCGCAGCATCGTGGCGAAGATCCGGCCATGCAGCGGGTCGTAGAAATGCTCGGCCCGCAACCTGTCATCCACGCGTTCCATGACATCATTGTCGAGCAGCAGCGCGCCGAGAAGGTTCTGTTCGGCGGGAAGGTTGTTTGGCAGCTGGCGCACGGTGGGGATTCCGGCAGCCGGGGATGTGCCGCCGGGAAAGGCTTCGATGTTGCTTGGCTCTTCAGACATCCGTCACCCTAACAAAAAGCTGCCGCCAAGGCTTCATGTGAACATTGTGGAGATCGGGGATAAGTGAAAAAAAATTTGCCGACAACACCCTCGTTGGCAAATACAAGAACCGTCTCGATCAGTTAAGGGCAAAAAAAAGCCGGGGCGAACCCCGGCTTTTCGAACATTAAGGCCACTTGGTCAGGCGGTGCTGTCTTCGGCCGCATCATCATCTGATTCGGCCGCGTCACCGGTGCCAGCCTCTTCAGCCGGTGCCGCGTCGCTGGCGGCCTCGACGGCCACTTCCTCGACAGCAACCTCTTCCTCGACGTCATCCTCGTCATCGACCATACCGGTCACGGCAACGCCGGTGCGAAGCTGTGTTTCGGCCTCGTCGAGCGAACGCGCCACATTGACGGTAACCGTCACCGTGACCTCCGGATGAAGGCGGATGCGTGTGTCGTGAAGGCCAAGCGTCTTGATCGACTTCTCCATCACCACCTGGGCACGGGAGATTGTGAAGCCGGCCTCGGTGACCGCATCAGCGATGTCGCGAGAGTTGACCGATCCGAAAAGCTGGCCCATTTCCGATGCCGCACGAACCATGCTGACGGCCAGACCTGCCATCTTGCCGGCTTCGGTTTCGGCATCCGAACGGCGGGCAAGATTGTCCGCCTCGCGCTGTGACTTTTCAGTTTCGAATCTTTCGAGGTTGCCTTTGTTGGCGCGAAGTGCCTTTCCCTGCGGCAGCAGGAAATTGCGGGCGTAGCCGGGCTTTACCGACACGACATCGCCCATCTGGCCAAGCTTTTCGACTCGTTCGAGCAGGATGATTTCCATGATCTTGTATCTCCTTCCTGTCGTCCGGCCTTAAGAGGTCACATACGGCATCAGAGCCAGGAAACGTGAGCGCTTGATGGCAACGGCCAGTTCACGCTGTTTCTTGGCTGAGACGGCCGAGATACGCGACGGCACGATCTTGCCACGCTCGGAGGTGTAGCGGGCCAGCAGCTTGGTATCCTTGTAGTCGATTGTCTGGGCGTTCGGCCCGGAGAACGGACAGGACTTGCGGCGGCGTCCGAACGGACGACGAACGGCTTCGCGTTTGATTTCGAGCTGGGTCATGTCCTACTCCTCTGTCTTGCTGTCTTCGGCGGGCGCTTCGGCCTTGTCCTCAGCCGGCGCTTCGGCCTTGGGAGCCTCGGCCTTTGGAGCCTCGGCACGCGGCGGGCGTGAGCCGCGATCGCCACGGTCACCGCGATCACCGCGATCACCGCGGTCACCGCGATCGCCCCGCTCACCCTTGTTCTGCATGATGATGGACGGGCTTTCATCAACCTCCTCGATGCGGATGTTGAGGAAGCGAAGAACATCCTCGTTCAGGCCCATGATCCGCTCATACTCTTTCAGTGTGGCGGCGTCCGTCTCGAGGTTGAACATGATGTAGTGGCCCTTGCGGTTCTTCTTGATCCGATAGGCAAGTGACCGCAGGCCCCAATATTCACGTTTGTGGATTTTGCCACCGGCCTCGGTGATGATGCCGGCAAATTCATCGGCCATGGTTTCGACCTGGGCGGACGAAATATCCTGACGCGCGATGAAGACGCTTTCATACAAGCGCATGCGTAACTCCTTCTGGCTAATCGTCCGCCATCTCTGCGACGGACCAACCGGTTTCCCGGCAAGGAATGTTTCAGTGATGTAGGCATCGCCGACAACTGTCCAATGCGATGCAGGCGGCACCATACACGAACAGCGCCGGCGTGCAAGCAAATAGTGGCGCTACGGATGCGTGCCAGCTGATGCCATATGTGGCATAATTTCGCCAAATTCGCTCGGCAATGACATCGCGGTTTCGTAAAGAGCGATGTCCGGCGTCAACGCCGGGACGATCAGTTGGAGTGAAGTATGGCTGACAAGATCCTTTTTCAGTTTCCCGGGCAGGGCTCGCAGGCCGTCGGGATGGGCGGCTCGCTGGCAGCCGCCTTCCCCGAGGCGCGCGCGGTCTTTGACGAGGTCAATGACGCGCTTGGCGAGGATCTGTTCGCGCTCATGCAGGATGGCCCGGAGGATGACCTTCGCCTGACCCGCAATGCGCAGCCGGCGCTATTCGCCGCCTCGATGGCCGGGCTTGCTGTTCTGCGAAAGGCAACCGGGCGTCATATCGCCGAGCTGTCAGATTACGTGGCCGGCCATTCGCTTGGTGAATATTCGGCGCTGGCGGCAGCCGGTACATTGTCGATCGCCGACGCGGCGCGCCTGCTGCGGCTTCGCGGTGACAGCATGCAGGGCGCTGTTCCGGCGGGCGAGGGGGCCATGGCGGCCATCCTGAATGCCGAGGAAGAGGTGGTGAACGAGATCGTCGCCGAGGCGGCCGCAAGCGGTGTCATCCAACTCGCCAATGACAATGCCCCCGGGCAGATTGTCGTCAGCGGCGCCGCGGCGGCGGTGGATCATGCCATCGAATCGGCCAGGGCGCGCGGTATCCGCCGCGCTATCAGGCTGCCGGTCAGCGCTCCGTTCCATTGCAGCATGATGCAGCCCGCCGCCAAGGCGATGGAAGAGGCGCTTGCCGGTGCCGACATGAAGGACGCGGCGGTGCCGGTCTTCTGCAATGTCACCGCCGCGACCGAAACCGACGCCGGTGTCCTGCGAGAGAATCTGGTCACACAGGTCACCGGCCGCGTTCGCTGGCGCGAGACGCTTCTTGCCGCGAATGAGGCCGGCGTATCCCGCTTTGTCGAGATCGGCACCGGCAAGGTGCTGTCGGGACTTGTGAAACGGACGCTTGATGAGGCCATCATGGTCAATCTGGACAGCGCCGACGATCTGGACTCGGTGCTGGCCGAGCTGTAGGGTCGCGGCACATCCGACAATTGTTCGCATATCTTGTCCGCATATAGGGGAAAACAGGAGCCTTCATGTTTGATCTGTCAGGCAACAGCGCGCTGATTACCGGCGCAAGTGGTGGGATCGGGGCGGCGATTGCCCGCGCTCTTCATGCCGCCGGCGCAACGGTGGTCCTGCATGGCACGCGCGCCGAGCGCCTTGCCGCGCTGGCCGGAGAACTTGGCGATCGCGCGCATGTCGTTACGGCCAACCTGTCCGAGCGCGCCGAGGCTGCCGGTCTGGTCGATGCCGCGGCCGAGGCGGCGGGGGCGCCGATTTCGATCCTCGTCAACAATGCCGGCATCACGCGCGACAATCTGGCGATGCGGATGAAGGACGAGGAATGGGACGAGGTACTGAACGTCAACATGACCGCCGCAATGACGGTCGCGCGTGGCTGCCTGCGGGGCATGATGAAGGCCCGGCATGGGCGGATCATCTCGATCTCCTCGATCGTCGGCGTGACCGGCAATCCGGGGCAGGCCAATTATGCCGCCTCCAAGGCCGGCATGATCGGATTCAGCAAGGCGCTTGCCGCCGAGGTCGCCAGCCGCGGGATCACGGTCAATGTCGTCGCCCCGGGCTTTATCGAAACGCCGATGACCGACGAGCTTGGCGAGGCACAGCGCGAGGCGCTTCTGGGGCGGGTGCCGGTGGGACGCCTTGGCACGGCTGACGAAGTGGCATCGGCTGTTCTGTTCCTGGCCAGCGTCGAGTCTGCCTACATCACCGGTTCGACCATTCATGTGAATGGTGGCATGGCGATGCTGTGAGCGCGTCATGATCAATACCGCCGGATCGCGCGCTTGGCGGCAGAGGTGATCAGGCGGTGACTCTTTAGGGTGGCGCAGGTGTAAAAACTGTGTTATCTGCCGCCAACTTTGAAATTTCAGGTCCCGGTCGGGGCCGTTTCAACCTTCTCTCAAAGGGGGCTTTAATGAGCGATATCTCAGATCGTGTTCGGAACATCGTTGTGGAACATCTTGGCGTTGACGCTGACAAAGTCGTCGATGGCGCGAGCTTCATCGATGATCTTGGCGCTGACAGTCTCGACACCGTCGAGCTGGTCATGGCATTCGAAGAGGAGTTCGGTGTTGAAATTCCGGACGACGCTGCCGAGCGCATCCTGACCGTGAAGGACGCTGTCTCCTTCCTGGAAGAAAGCGCCGCCTGATCAGGCCATGAAATGTTTTCAGCCCCCGGCTCGTTGCCTTGCAGGTAGACGCCACCCGGGGGCTGGCGTATTTTAGAGCTATTCGGTCCCAGATCAGGAGAAAAACGTGCGTCGCGTAGTTGTCACCGGTCTTGGAATGGTCACCCCGCTTGGTGTCGGGGTCGACCGCAACTGGTCCCGGATCCTTGCCGGACAGAGCGGTATTGGCCGCATTTCCAATTTCGAGGTTAGTGATATCACATGCCAGATCGCCGGCCAGGTGCCCGGTCCGGACGAGGATGGCGGCCTCAATCTCGACGATTTCATCGATCCTCGCGAACAACGCCGGCAGGACAGGTTCATCCAGCTTGGCGTGGTAGCGGCGCAGCTTGCTGTTGAGGATTCCGGCTGGAAGCCTGGTGATCGCGAGGCGCAGAACCGCACCGGCGTGATGATCGGCTCGGGTATTGGCGGTCTCGAGACCATTGTCAGCACAGACCAGCTGATGGCTGACCGCGGGACCCGCAAGATCAGCCCGTTCTTCATTCCCTCGGCTCTGATCAATCTGGTGTCGGGGCATGTATCGATCAAATACGGTTTCAGGGGTCCCAACCATGCTGTCGTGACCGCCTGCTCGACAGGCGCGCATGCCATTGGCGATGCCGCCCGCATGGTGGCGCTTGACGATGCCGACGTGATGGTTGCCGGCGGCGCCGAGGCGGCCGTATGCCGGATCGGCATGGCCGGTTTTGCCGCCGCGAGGGCACTGTCCACCGGCTATAATGACCGGCCCGAGCAGGGGTCGCGCCCCTGGGACAAGGGCCGTGACGGCTTTGTCATGGGCGAGGGGGCCGGCATTGTCGTGCTTGAGGAGCTTGAGCATGCGAAGGCGCGCGGCGCGACCATCTATGCTGAAATCAAGGGCTATGGCATGTCGGGTGATGCCTATCACATCACCGCGCCTGCCGAGGATGGCGATGGTGGTTTCCGCGCCATGCAGGCAGCCCTGAAGCGCGCCGGTCTGACGCCGGCCGATATTGACTATGTCAACGCCCACGGCACCTCGACGCCGCTCGGCGACCTGATCGAGGCGGGGGCGGTGCGCCGCCTTCTTGGTGACGCCGTCGGCTCCATTTCCATGTCGTCTACAAAGAGCGCGACAGGCCATCTTCTTGGCGCGGCAGGGGCGATCGAGGCCATCTACTCGGTCAAGGCGGTGCAAACTGGCGAGGTGCCGCCGACATTGAATCTCGAGGATCCGGAAGAGGCGGTGGCCGATTTCGATCTTGTGCCGTTGAAATCACGCAAGCGCGAGGTGCGCAACGCGATGTCGAACTCCTTTGGCTTTGGCGGCACCAATGCATCGTTGATCATCGGCCAGGTGACCTGATGCTCCGATCCGCCGCCCGGTTCATGATCCGGACGGTGGGGCTGCTCGGCCTCCTTGCCGCGATTGTCACAGGTAGCTGGTTCGCGGCCGACAGGATGATCGTGCAGGCCGAAGGGCCACACACGGATAATGTGCTGATCCGGATATCCCCCGGCGATGGCCATGCCACCATAAGGTGGGCGCTGAAGCGCGCCGGCGTGATCCGCGAGCTCTATCATTATGATGCCGCGCGCATCATGGCCGGGGCGTCCTTTGTGCCGAAGGAGGGCGAGTTCGAGATACCGCCGCGCGCCAGCCTGGCGGCGATCATGGACATCATCCATGCCGGGCGAAGCCATCAGCGGCGCCTGACCATCATCGAGGGCATGACATCGGCCGAGATCGGTGCCGCGATCCTGAAGAATGAGAATTTTACCGGCGAGATTACCGTGGCGCTCGATGAGGGCAGCCTGCTGCCGGAAACCTATTTCTTCACCCGCGGTACCAGCCGTGACGCCATGCTGACCCGGATGCAGGAAAAGCGTGAACTGGCGCTTGCCGAGGCGTGGATCGACCGCGCGCCGGATCTGCCATACAAGACACCGCGCGACGCCCTGATCCTTGCCTCGATCATAGAGCTGGAGACCGGCGACAGCGCCGAGCGGCTGGAGGTTGCCGGTGTTTTCGTCAACAGGCTGAAACGCGGCATGCGCCTGCAATCCGATCCGACGGTGCTCTATGGGGTCGCAGGGGACACAAAGCGCACCATCCGCCGGTCCGATCTCAAGCGTGAGACCGAATGGAACACCTATGTCATCAAGGGATTACCAAAAACGCCGATCTGTAATCCAAGCCTTGACTCAATCAATGCCGCGCTGGCACCGGCACGCACGAAAAATCTGTATTTCGTCTCTGACGGCAAGGGGGGGCTGCGATTTGCCAGGACGCTGGACGAACATAACCGGAATGTAAGATTATTCCGCCAGGCGCAGCGAAAGGCTGGCCTTCGTGACAACTGAACGAGCCGGAAAGAAGGAATTGCCATGACAGGAACGTCGCAGACAGGCGTCGGGATCGGCCGTCGAGGGCTCATGCTGGTCCTGTCGTCCCCGTCCGGGGCGGGAAAAACCTCGATTGCGCGCCAGTTGCTGGCCGAGGATGCAAACCTGACCCTGTCGATCTCGGCGACAACAAGGCCGCCACGCCCGAACGAGGTCGATGGCCGCGACTATCATTTTGTCGATCAGGCGCGGTTTGACGAGATGGTCGCTTCGAATGCCTTTCTGGAATATGCGACGGTGTTCGGCAATTCCTATGGCACGCCGAAGGCTGATGTGATGACGGTGCTGGAGGCCGGCGGTGACGTGCTGTTCGACATCGACTGGCAGGGAACTCAGCAGGTGGCCAACGCGGCCGGAGATGATCTTGTGTCGGTGTTCATCCTGCCTCCGTCCCGTGCCGCCCTGCAGGCACGGCTGGAATCGCGGGCAGAGGACAGTGACGAGGTGGTTGCGGCCCGCATGGCCAAGGCGTCGGACGAAATCAGCCATTACCCGGAATATGGCTACATCGTTGTGAATGATGATCTGGACCGGTCAGTCAGTTCTGTGCGTGCGATCCTTGCCGCTGAAAGGCTGCGCCGCGACAGGCAAACCGGCTTGACGGAATTTGTGCGTAAACTTCAGGCCGAGGCGGGCTGACCTTCCGGCGGAGGGCCGACCTCACGCGCAAGGCGGCAGAACGCCTCGATATCAAGATCCTGGGGACGGCCCTGCGGGTCGATGCCGGCGCGGGTGAGCAGCGCCTCGCCGCCAATCGGCTTCAGCGACGCGCGCAGCATCTTGCGGCGCTGACCGAAGGCAAGCCTGGTGACATGTTCCAGCGCCGCCCGGTCGCAGTCATAACGCGGCGCGGCAAGCGGCCTGATATGAACCACCGAAGAGGTTATTTTTGGCGCCGGCACAAAGGCTTCCGGCGGAATATCGAACAGGATGGCGGCGTCGGCCATCCAGCCGGTCAGAATGCTCAGCCGCCCGAAAGCGCTGTCACCCGGCTGTGCCGTGATCCGTTCGGCGACTTCCTTCTGGAACATCAGCGTCAGCGATTCAAACGCGCTGGCCCGGCCAAGCCACTGGATCAGCAAGGTTGTTGCGATGTTGTAGGGCAGATTGGCCACAATCCGGCGCGGCGGCGTTCCGATCTCCCACAGGGGTGTTTTCAGCGCGTCCGCCTCGACAAGCTCCAGCCTGTCTCCGGCAGCGCCGAGAAGCGACGCCAGAACGGTACCGGCGCGGAAATCCTTTTCGATCGCAATGACCCTGTGCGCCCCTTCCAGCAGCAGCGCCCGGGTCAGACCGCCCGGCCCCGGCCCAACCTCGATTGTTGTGCCATCCAGCCTGCCGGCGCTGCGGGCGATGCGCCGTGTCAGGTTCAAATCGAACAGGAAATTCTGTCCAAGCGACTTGCGGGCCCGCATGTCCATCTCGCCAACCAGCTGCTTCAGCGAAGGCAACGCCTCGATGGCGGCGTTTTCGGGAAAGGTTTCAGCTGTCGGCATGACGGTTCGTTGCCATCAGCCGCGCCATACGGAGGGCGGCAATCAGACTGCCTGCCTGCGCCGTGCCGGTGCCGGCAATATCGAAGGCCGTGCCATGATCCGGCGATGTCCGGATGAAATCGAGGCCGAGCGTCACATTCACACCGCCATCGAAATCAAGCGTTTTGATCGGGATCAGCACCTGGTCATGATACATGCCAAGAACGCCGTCATATGTCTCCCGCGCCCGTCGATGGAACAGGGTATCGGCCGAAACCGGGCCAAAAGCCCTGATCCCGGCGGCTTGCAACCGCGCGACCGCCGGCGCGATCACCTGTTCATCCTCGTCTCCAAACTGGCCGTTCTCTCCGGCATGGGGGTTCAGGCCGCAAACGGCGATGCGCGGGTTGGCGCAGGAGAAATCCCGCCTCAGTGACTCGGCAAGCAGCACTCCCTTGTTGACGATGTCGTCACCTGTCAGGGCATCGGGGACGTCCCGCAGGGCCATGTGGATTGTCACCGGAACCACGCGCAGCTCATCACATGCCAGCATCATCGCCGGCGCGCCGTCACGCTGCGTTGACAATGTCGCCAGGAATTCCGTATGCCCGGGATGGGCAAAGCCGGCCTCCTGCAATACCGCCTTGTTGACCGGGTTGGTGACCATGGCGGCGGCGCTGCCATCGCGCGCCCATTTGGCGGCCCTTCGAATGCTCTCGATGACCGTCGGCGCGTTGCGCGGATCGGCGGTGCCGGCACAGGGTGCCTGTGGCCACTCCAACGGTATCACGGGAAGATGGTCATCTTCGATGCTGATCTCGCCCGGCGTGTCGATAATGCGGAGTTTGGCGTCGATGTTCAGCCTGTCGGCGAGGTCCGCCAGGCGCCGGGGATCCTCGATAATGGCAAATCCGCCTTCACCGGCCTGATGTGCCTTCAAGGTGATTTCGGCGCCGATGCCGGCAGGGTCGCCCGGGGTGAGTATGAGGGGGGTAAGTATAAGGGGGGTGGGTATGAGAGGGGCGGCCATGGCAACCGTCACTTCACCTGATGAGCCAGCCGGTGCCATCACCTGTCACGGCGCTCGATAACCGCTGTCCGGCGCAGTTTCAGGGCCTGGCGTTCGCTGAGGCTGCCGAAGACACGGTCAAAGAAGATTTGTCTGATTTCCTCGCGATCGGGAAGCTGCAGTTCCGGTTCCATGATCCTGCAGATCATCATCGAGGCGACCCCTTCTGCGAAGGCCAGCGGCTCCGAAGGCTTGCCGCTGTCAAGAGATATGATCAGCTGCTGCATTTGCGGCGCCATGTCGGCGACAAGCATGTCATCAAGTCGGGCAAAGGCACCACTTCCATATTCCGAGTTGAGGGCTTCCATGGCGTCGCAATCGGCAATGTCCGATGTATCGCGAGACACCCTGGCAGCAGCCTCCAGACGGTCGGCATCCGTGGCATCGGCGGATACCGGCAGGATCGCGCGGGCAAGCCATACGCGTGATTGCGAGCTGTCCACAAGCCCGTTCTTGCGCTCACCTGTGTGCCGAAGAAGATAGAACGCACCATCGAGAAGAATGGGGTCGGTGACCTCTCCACTCTTCATGCCGGTCAGCTCGTCACGGAATGCCTTTGGCAGTTTCTCAACCATGACCCAGCCGATATTGCCGCCCCGCGAGGCGCTGCCGGAGGCGGAATATTGACGCGCGATCTCGGCAAAACTGGCACCCTTTCTGACAGCGGCAGCAATTTCCGCTGCCAGCGCCCTCGTTTGAGTCAGGTCTCGCGACTGTCCCGGGGCAAGAACAATCTCGGCAAGCTGGATCTGCGGTTTTGCCGCACTGAGCCTTATCCGTGCCAGTTCTTCATCAATCATGATTTCAATATTCGAGAATCTCTCCTGAAATCGGCCGCTGATGTAGCTCGACCAGGCAAGATCGCTGGTATATTTCTGTTGCACCGTCATCGGATCGATTCCGGCCTCGCGCAATATAATGGCGCCTGACCTGTTCCCGGCGCCGAAATTCTGGTTCATGAAATTTCGTGCCTCCGGCAGCACGGTGGATTCCACATCGGGAATCATGCCCTTGGCTTCCTCCAACCGAAGCTTGTCATCGATGAGAAGCTGCAACGCGTCCTCATAGACACGATCACGGTTTTCGTCATTGATCCGGATATTGGTCGCGAATTCCAGAAATTTGGCCCGCTGTTCGACATCATAATTTGTGATGGGGTGTTCGTTTACCGTCGCCACGATGCTGATTTGCGCAGCGGCGAGGCCTGACCAGAAGAAAATGGCTGCAATACTCTGGATCAACAGCAATTTGGCAAGGTGGTTCATCTTTTTCATGACCTTTCAGGCCTCATCCATTCTGGCAAGCATGATGGTGCCGGTGACGGCGACGCAGAGCGCCGGTGCCCAGGCGGCAAGAATAACTGGCAGGCGAAGCGATTCGCCAAGAACCTGCATGAAATGACTGAACAGTGTGACTGATACAGCGAGGATCATGCCGCGCGTGAACAGCCTGGCGCGCCGGCCTCTGACCATGTTCGTGAGAGTGGCGCGGGCACTGATCATGGCAAGCCCCATCAGCAACAGTGGCATGGCCAGCAATTTGTGGAAGTGAAGCCTGTGTTCAACCGCCGGCAAACCGGCCCGTTCAAGCAACGCGATGAAAGAGGGTAGTGAATAGACGGCGATTGTGTTGGGTGGTTCGCTCGAAAGGCCAAGGTCAAGTATGCCGAGGCTGCTTGGCAGCATCATGCCGCCTTTTTCAACCATCACGCCATCCCGGTTCCAGGCTCGGGCATCTTCAATGACCCATCCGCTGTCGGTGAGTTGCATGCTGTTGGCCCTGATCCGGAGAACGAGATTGTTCTTCTCATCGAATTTGTAGACCACTGGCCGGACGATGCTGGCCATGTCGACCTCCAGCATCTCGCCATGGATGATGAAGCGCCCATTCGGATGTTCATCACGAAGCCATATGCCATCCGCCGAGACGGACAGCCGCTGTTCCGTATTGCCAAAGATCGAATTCATCAGGCTTTCGTAATGCCGCGATGTCACCGAGCCGATTGGATTTATGATGCCGACATAAACGACCCCGACCAGACACGCGACACATACAACCGGGCTGAGCACCGACCAGATCGATTTTCCAAAGCCGCGGCTGACAATAAATTCATTCGTACGGTTCCAGGATTCAAAACATACCATCGAACCGATAATCAGCACCATCGGCAGCGTCATCTCGATCACGGTGGGAATGTTCAGCAGGACAAGGTTCAGGATGCTGACGTCTTCTGCCATCTGCTTGTTACTGCTGCGCCGGGCCAGTTCAACTGCCTGGATCAGCGATACCACGAGGGTCAGTCCAACGCCGCTTGCCAGAATCCAGCCGGCGTATCTGCCACCGAAATAACGGAACAAGGTGCCGGAAATCGCTGTGCCGATCATGACAACGCCCCCAGTCGGCCTTCTGGATTGGACGGCGTGCCGCTCAAGGACGGTATGGCGAGGATTGCCATCATCAGGATGCCCGGCACCGCGATGCTGGCATACAAAAGCGGCGCGGTCGCCGGGATCATTGTGACAAGCGAGCGCGCGGAGATGAGTGCCGCGATGCAGACCATGCCTGTGCAGAATGTCATGACGGTTCGGCGTGTCCATGTGTGGCGTCGCACCTGCCCATAGAGAACACCACAACAGGCGGTCAGCACAAGAACAAGCGCCAGGATCGGTGACACCAGCCGGTAATGGCCTTCTGCGCGTCGCTGGTTGACATAGGCAGGGCTCGGAGACTTGGCGGGGTCGAGAAGATTGGTGATCGTATCCTCATTCATGTCGATCGGCATCCGCCTTGCCTCTTTCCGTCCCTGCGGCGCGATCATCACCATATGCGTGTCGAAAAGCAGTTTTGCCCCCGCTTCATCATCGCCGCCGAGTTCCATCCGCTCGCCATCCTGAAGAAGCACCGCGGGAAGTCCGTCGCGCTCGATGAACTGGCCGGCACGCGCTGTCAGGGTAATGATCTTGCCGTCGGTGCGTTCATCATGGATGAAAATGTCCCGCGCCAGTCCATCATCATATTTCTCACCGATCAGCAACGTCATCCCGTCGACAACATCAATGAAGACATCATCCTGCAGCATGATAGTGGGAATGCTGTTGCGGACCTTGAACTGCACCTGCTTGTAGACACCAAAGCTCATGGGAAGCAGAATTGTCGAGTTCAGCATCAGTGCTGTACTCAACAGAATGCCAAGCGCGATCGGCGCCCGTGCCAATTGCAGCGCGCTCATGCCGCTTGCCTGCATGACAAGGAGTTCGCGGTCAGCGACAGCGCGGTGGAATACCCAGGTGACACCGATGAACGCGCCGATTGGCACCGCGATTGTCAGCCAAAGCGGGATCACCGTGACTGACATCAGGAGGAATTCCGAGACCGGGGCGCCGCGATTGATGACCACTTCGAGAATACGGATCGTCTGGAACAGCCACATGATGCCGACCAGTGTGATCGACACGGCAATGCTGGTCCGGATCATCTGCGCAAAAAGGTAGCGGTCAAATTGCATGGTGGCCCCTTGAGACTCTGCGGGCATGATTACCATATGGAAAGCTGAAAAAGCAAAAGCTATGACGTTGCGTCAAGGGCCGATGGCACAAACAGGACAGTGCCGCCACGCATCGGTTTGACAGGCCGGTTTGACAGGCCGGTTTGACAGGTTTGTGGCAAAGCTGTTTTATCAGGCGCCCGGTGCAGGCATTTCGAGTTGGCACCCGGGAAAATTTCAGACAGGACAGGCATATGGCATCCAAACTAGATCTTTCCTTTTCCTCAGACATGCCGGAAGGTGCCCACGCGGTCATCTGTCTTGTGGCCAAGGGCGGCACCTTGTTGCCAGCGCTCGACAAGGTGGCCGCGGCGTCGGTGATCGCCGCCATGGCGGCGGCGCAGTTCACCGGTGAGGCGAACAAGTCGCTGACCCTGTTCCTTGAATCCGGCGTATTTGTTCTTGTCGGTACCGGTGCTGAAATCAAGCCGGGGAGCGCGGCTGAGGAGGTCGGCGGCCGGATCCTGTCGGCGATCGACGGTCTTGAGACCAAGCGCGCCTGTTTGCCTGATCAGGGGCTTGGCGATGAGGTGATGGCCGACATTCTGATGGGCATGATGTCGGCCGCCTATCATTTCGAGGATTATTTCACCGAGACCTCGCGGAAAGAAAAATCGGTCAAGCTTACGGTCGTTTCAGACAGTCTGGGCGAGTCCCATCCGGCGGTCATCGATCGAATAGGCCTGATGAAGGGCGTTGAAATGGCACGCAATCTTGTCTTTGAGCCGCCCAACACGCTGTTCCCGGTCGAGTTTGCCGCGCGTTGCACGACGCTGGAAAAACTCGGTGTCGAGGTGTCCGTCCTCGATGAAGAGGCCATGGCCGAGCTGGGTATGGGTGCGCTTCTTGGCGTGGGGCAGGGAAGCCGCCGCGAGTCCCGGCTTGTTGTCATGCACTGGCGTGGCGGCACGGATGAGGGTCCCATCGCGCTGGTCGGCAAGGGCGTCACCTTCGACACCGGCGGCATTTCGTTGAAGCCGGCCAAGGGTATGGAGGATATGAAGTTCGACATGGGCGGCGCCGCCGCCGTGACCGGCACGATGATGGCGCTTGCCTCGCGCAAGGTGGCGCGCAACGTCGTTGGGGTTATCGGCCTTGTCGAGAACATGCCAGACGGCAACGCGCAGCGACCCGGAGATGTCGTGACCTCGATGGCCGGCAAGACAATCGAGGTGATCAACACCGATGCCGAGGGCAGGCTGGTGCTGGCGGATGCGCTGCATTACACGCAGACCCGTTTCAAGCCGCAGGCGATGGTCGATCTGGCAACCTTGACCGGGGCGATGATTGTCGCGCTTGGCAAGGAATATGCCGGTGTCTTCAGCAACAGTGACGGACTGTCCGACCAGCTTTCCACAGCCGGTGCGGCGACACTCGAACCTGTCTGGCGTATGCCGCTTGGCAAACCCTATCACCAGCAGTTGAAATCCCATATCGCCGACATGAAAAACATCGGCGGTCCGGCAGGTGGTTCGATCACGGCGGCCTGTTTCCTTGAACGGTTTGTGACCGACACACCCTGGGCGCATCTCGATATCGCCGGCAAGGCGTGGGCCGACAAGGCCACGAAGACCGTGCCGAAAGGGGGTACGGGATATGGTGTGCGGCTGCTCAGCAGATTGGTTGATGACTGGCAGCCTGTCGAAATCACCGCCGATGACAGCTGAAGGATCGCTGCAGGGTAAAGGGCATGCCACAGGTTGATTTCTATCACCTGACAAGATCCGAACTGCCGGATGCGCTGATCATGCTGATCGAGAAATCGCGCCAGGCCGGCCGCAAGGCATTGGTTCACTGCCCGCGTCCCGCGGCCGAGGCGATTGATGACGATCTCTGGACAAGGGAGCCTGACACCTGGCTTCCGCACGGGCTTGACGATGGCGATGGCGCGGCGCATGCCGTGGCATGGATCATCTCCGAGGGAACGGCGAACCCGATCGCGGCCGAGTTCCTGTTTCTCCTGCACGGCGCCGAGCGTGAGGACATGGCCGGTTTCGAGCGGGTTTTCAACCTGTTCGACGGGCGGTCCGAGGCGCAGGTCGCGCAGGCCCGCAACCAATGGCAGGCATGGCGCGGCATGGAGGGGGTTGAAATGCGGTATTTCGCCCAGGATGACGAAGGAAAGTGGCAACAGCGCGGCTGATGTCCGCGGCAAGGTCTGATCACCGCCGCTGACCGCCTTTTGTCCTTGTAACGAGGCGCGTCTCGCCCTATCAAGGCTGCGTCCATGCAGGGTCTGAACCCCCTGCCTTCACCAGTTCAAAACTGTTCAATCCAGTCAAAGGGAAAACCATGGCCCTCGAAAGAACCTTCTCCATCATCAAGCCGGACGCAACGCGTCGCAACATCACCGGTCAGATCAATGCCCGTCTCGAGGCCGCAGGCCTCCGGATCGTCGCCCAGAAGCGCAAGCAGTTGAGCGAGGCCGAGGCGCAGGCCTTCTATGCCGTTCACAAGGAACGCCCGTTCTATAATGACCTTGTCGCCTTCATGACCTCGGGTCCGGTCGTGCTGCAGGTTCTCGAAGGAGAGAACGCCATTGCAAAGAACCGCGAAGTGATGGGCGCCACCAACCCGGCCGAAGCCGCCGAGGGCACGATCCGCAAGGATTTCGCCGAATCCATCGAGGCCAATTCGGTGCATGGCTCGGACGCGCCGGAGACCGCCGCCAACGAGATCGCCTTCTTCTTCTCGGGAAGCGAGATCGCCGGCTGAGCTGTCAGCTGACGGGCGATGAAGACAGAATCAAAAAGGGCGGCACCATGGGGGCCGCCCTTTTTGCTTGCCTTGGGCTTGTTTGTCGGTGGCGTCCCTCTAGAGAAGAGTGGCAGCCATGATGACAAGGGTCAGGATGACCAGAACGACAACGATTTTCGATGCGTTCATGAAATTGTGATAGAAGCTCAAATGCGCATGTGCCTGCTTGTCAAAGTCGTCGGTGTTCATGTGATAAGGCTCCCCCGCCACGTCTCGAATTCTGAACAGGTTATGGCGTAACAGCGGCACGAAATCAATATCAAGATTGCGTGGGCCCCCATCGGCTGACCGCGCAACTTCACGGCCAGATGACAGTATCTTTCAGGACGCCGGCGATTGTCATATCCGCCGACGCAAGTGACTGCGCCCCCTGTCGCCAGCTCGGATTGCCATCGATAATCTGCAGCTCCCCGCTGGCAAGCGCCAGAATGACAAATGGATAGAGAGCATGTTCCAGTGTCAGCACACGCGCTGCCAGCTCTGACTCTGTTTCATCCCCGCTGACCGTCAGCGCGGCCTGCAGAAGAATGGGCCCGTCATCAAGCGCCGGAGTGACGAGATGGACGGTGGCGCCGTGCCGCCTGTATCCGGCGGACAGGGCGCGGGCATGGGTGTCGAGCCCCTTCAGATCGGGAAGAAGTGATGGATGGATGTTGATGATCCGGTCCCGGAACCTGTCGACAAAGCTGGCCGAAAGGATGGCCATATAGCCGGCAAGCAGGATCCAGTCGGCACCGGTCGCCTCGATCGCTGCCGCCAGCGCGGCTTCCTGCGCGGATTTGTCAGCAAAGTCCTTGCGGTCAACTAGCTGCGTCGGCAGCCCTATCCCGGCGGCGCTGGCCAGCCCCTGACAGGGTTTGTTGGCAGCCACGAGGACGATCTGTGCCTGATCTGTCCTGCTGTCAATGACATCGGCAAGCCGCAGCATATTGCTGCCGCGTCCGGAAATCAGGATGGCAAGCCGCATCATGAGGTGGTGGGCCAGCTGTCCAGCGAGAGGAAGTCAACCGCCGGACCATCGCCCCGCGCCACCAGCCCGCCGGCGACCCATGCCGGCTCGCCGCTTTCGCGAAGTGCTGTCAGACATGTCTCGGCATCCTCTTCGGCGACAAAAATCAACATGCCGATGCCGCAATTGAAGGTGCGGGCCAGTTCCGCCGGACGCACCCCGCCGGCGCGTCCAAGCCAGTCAAAGATCGGAGGCAGCCGCCAGCTGGCGCAATCCAGCCGTAGAGCCAGATCATCACCATAGATTCGCGGCGGGTTCTCGACGAGACCGCCACCGGTGACATGACAGATGCCGGTAACCTTACCATGGGCATGCGCCGTGCGGGCGGCATGGTGATAGATCCGTGTCGGCGCCAGCAAGGCCTCGCCAAGCGTGCCGTCGATACCGTCAATCCGCTGATCAAGGGTGATGCCGGCAAGATCGATGATCTTGCGAACAAGTGAGAAGCCGTTCGAATGCACGCCGGATGAGGCAAGGGCGATGGCGACATCGCCGGCCGCCGGGGTGTCGCGCGACAGCAGCGTGCCGCGTTCCGCCGCGCCAACGGCAAAGCCGGCAAGATCGAACCCGCCCGCCGGATAGACGCCCGGCATTTCGGCCGTTTCACCGCCGATCAGCGCGGCCTCGCATTCGACACAGCCATCCGCGATGCCGGCAATCACCTCGGCGGCGATGGCGCGGTCAAGCTTTCCGGTGGCGAAATAATCAAGGAAGAACAGAGGCGCCGCCCCCTGCGCAATGATGTCATTGACGCACATCGCCACCAGATCGATGCCAAGCCCGCGATAGCTTTCGACGGCGCGGGCAAGTTCCAGCTTGGTGCCGACACCGTCGGTGGCGGCGACGAGGATCGGATCCTCGAAACCGGCCGCACGGATATCGAACAGGCCTCCGAAACCGCCAAGCGCGACATCCGCGCCGGCGCGGCGTGTTCGCTTCGCGTCGGGCGCGATATCACGGACAAGAGCGTCACCGGCATCAATATCGACTCCGGCATCGCGATAGCTGAGTGAATTCCGTACCGGCGATTTGTCCGACATGCTGGCAAGCCCACGGCGTAATGGTGTAAGACTTAGATGAGCCGCCATCATACCGTTTCGATATCATGCGTATAGTCCCATTCTGCCCTTCATTGCCATTCCGCTTCCGGTGCCTGCATGCCGGATTGCTTGTTGTTGCCCTGCTGGGCGCAACGATCCCGGGCGCGGGGGCCTTCGAGCAATGTCCGGCACCGCAATTCGGCGTCGAGGGCATCGCCATCGACCGGTCCGAGGAGACGGCCGAGCAGGCGCAGAGTCTCGGCATCCAGCAGGCGGCACGGATCGGCTTTCAACGCGTGCTGCTGCGCCTGCTTCGTGACAATGCGGCCGTGTCGGCTTTCATCGAGGGTCATGACCCCGAACAATTTGTCGATTTCTATCGCATCGCCAGCGAGAACAGTCTCGAGGGGCGCTACATAGCCGAGCTGGATTACTGTTTTCAGGCGCAACGTTTGCGTGCGGCGATGCGTGCGGCGGATCTGCAATGGGCGGAATTGATCAGCCCGAAGATCCTGGTGCTGCCGGTCTGGCTGGCACCGGACGGTGCGCGTGCCTGGCAGGCTGACAATGCGTGGCTCGCCGGATGGCGGGATGCTGTCACCGCGGCCGACGGGCTGGTCGATTTCACCCTGCTTGCGCCCACCATCGTGAATGAGCGCAGCCTTCGTGCCGAGGATATTGTCGCCGCGGACCCGGCGACCCTGCGCCGTGCCGCGACGGTGGCCGGCGCCGAACAGGTCATGCTGGTGACCGCGCAACTGGATTATGTGGGGTCGAAACAGGTGCTGACTGTCGATGGCACGCTGTTCAGCGATCAGGCGGAGGAGCTCACCGTGCTGGCGAATATGGTCGATCGTCCGGTGTTCGATAATCTGGATTCGCAGCTTGATTATGCCCGCATGTATATTCTCGGCGAACTCGAGACAGGCTGGCACCGCGCCAATATCATCCGCGGCGGTGAGACCCGTGAGATTACAGTCGAGGTGCCGGTGGTCAATCTTCGGGACTGGGCCGCGCGCCTTGACGCCTTTGCCTCGCTTCCGGTGATCGAGAGCTACGTCGTGCGGCGGCTCGACATGCGCGGCGGGCTGGTCACGCTGAATATGGTTGGCAGTGATGCTGCCATCTCGAACGCGCTGGCAACACGCAACCTCCGGTTGCGTCTTCGCGATGGCGGTTTTGCCCTCATCGAGCCCTTCTAGAGCTGGATGATGATGCGCCAGCTTCCCCTTGACCTTCAGTTCCTCACCGCGCAGGGACGTGACGATTTCATCATCGGTGACAGCAACCGGCTGGCCGCCGCGATGATCGACCGCTGGCCCGACTGGCCCGGCCAGTTCCGCGCGGTGAATCTTGTCGGGCCGCCGGCCAGCGGCAAAAACCACCTTGCTGCGATCTGGCAGCAACAAACCGGCGCGCGGTATCTGACATCGCTTGCTGACTGGCACCCGCGAAATGCGGCCGGACATCATGTGCTGGAATCGCCCTGTCCCGGACCGGCATGGCCGGATGAGGCGCTGTTTCATCTTCTCAACCGCACGGCCGAGGATGCGACATCGTTGCTGATACTCAGCCCTGAACCTGTGGCCGGCCGGGCCTGGTGTCTTCCCGATCTTGTGTCGCGCCTGCGGGCTCTCAATCTGGTCAGGCTGGAACGGCCCGACGACGCGCTGCTGTGCCGGCTCCTGGAAAAGTATTTTGCCGACAGGCAGCTTGCCGTGAGCCACGAGGTCATTGATTACATGGTCGGCCGCATGGAGCGCAGCTTCCTCGCGGTACAGACAATTGCGGCGGCGATGGACCGCCGCTCGCTTGCCGAGCGCCGCAACCTGACCTTGCCGCTGGCTCGCGAAATCATGGCCGAATTTGCCGATGGCGTTCATTCGCGGCAATCGGCACTTCCCACGAACATGGATGAACAGGAGAGCTAGATGCTGGATTTTGGAATTTCAGGAAAGACCGCTGTTATATGCGCGTCGAGCAAGGGGCTGGGCTTTGGATGCGCTGACGCGCTGGCGGCGGTTGGCGTCAATCTGGTGATGAATGCGCGCACCGCCGAAACGCTGGCCGCGGCGGCTGACAGGATCCGTACGAAACACGGTGTCTCGGTCACCGAGGTGGCAAGTGACATCACCACACCGGAGGGGCGGGCGGCTGTCCTCGACGCAGCAGGGCAGGTGGATATTCTGGTCAACAATGCAGGTGGGCCGCCGCCCGGTGATTTCCGTGACTGGACCCGTGAGACCTGGATCGAGGCGTTTGATGCGAACATGCTGGCCGCCTTTGACCTCATCAAGACGGTGGTCGACCCGATGATCGAGCGCCGGTTTGGCCGGATTGTCAACATCACCTCGGGTTCGGTGAAGACACCGATTCCCATGCTCGGCCTGTCCAACGGCGCGCGGGCGGCGCTGACCGGGTTCTGTGCCGGCCTCTCGCGTCAGGTGGCGCAACACAATGTGACGATCAATGGCCTTCTGCCGGGGCAGTTCAACACTGACAGGATCGAATCACTGATCAACAATACCGCGAAGGCCGAGGGGCGATCGCCAGCGGATGTTCGCGCCAGCATGGAGGCGCGTAATCCGGCAAGACGGCTTGGCGAGATCGAGGAGTTCGGCTTTGCCTGTGCCTGGATGTGCAGCGCGCATTCCGGCTATCTGACCGGCCAGAACATCCTGATCGACGGCGGCAGTTTCAACAGCACGCTGTAGTCCTTACAGATCAATCACCCTGACCCGCCGCCCGTCGGCGGCGAGGGCGATGCGGCCATGTTTCAGGCGCAGCGCGGCGGCACCGAAGATTTCATGCCGCCATCCGGTTTGCGCGCGCACCGGCGCATCATCATCAAGCGCCAGCGCTTCCAGTTCATCCGCTGAGGCGACAAGGCGCGGCGCAATGCCTTCCTTGTCGGTGATGTGTTTCAACAGCACCCGCAGCAATTCCATCACCGCTGCCGGCGGTTTCGGTGTGCGCCCCTCTGCTTTTGGCGCGGGAAGCGTGCTGTCTGGCATCGCCTCGACCTCGCGGAGCAGCGCCAGCACCGGGGTGACAAGCTTGCCATTGGCGCCGCCGGGGAAGTTGCGGATCTTGCCGAATTCGGCCGTGTTCAGCGGGTTGCTGCCGGCCAGGTCAAGAATTGTCTCGTCGCGCAGAATGCGGTTGCGCGGCAGATTGCGTTTCTGCGCCTCGCTCTCGCGCCAGCTGGCAAGATGCATCATCCGGCGCAATGCCGGCGCTTTCATATTTCTGACCTTGATCCGCTTCCAGGCGTCTTCCGGTACGGTGTGATAGGTCGCCGGGTCGACAAGTTTGGCGTTCTCGTCATCAAGCCAGCCGGCGCGGCCCCTTGCTTCCAGTTCAGAGCGCAGTTTCGGGTACATCTCGGCAAGATAGATGACATCATCGAGCGCATAGCTGACCTGGCGCGCGCTCAGCGGCCGGCGTGACCAGTCTGTGAAGCGCGAACTCTTGTCGATGTCGTGGTTCAGAACGGCGCGGACCAGCCGGTCGTATCCGACCTGGTCACCGTGACCGAGCACCATGCCGGCAATCTGCGTGTCGAACAGTGGCAGCGGCAGGCTGCCCATTTCCTTCAGGAAGATCTCCAGATCCTGATGCGCGGCATGAAACACCTTGGTGCTTTGCGGATCGGCGAGGAGCGTCCACAGGCTGGCCAGATCGATATCGGGTGCCAGCGGGTCGATGGCGGCATGGTGCGTGCCGTCACTGATCTGTACCAGACACAGCTGCGAATAGTAGGTCTGCTCACGCATGAATTCGGTGTCGACGGCAAGGAACTGCGCGCCGGTCAATTGTGCCACCAGCGCGTCAAGATCGGCCGTGGTCGTGATGACATCAGCGCTTTGTTCGGTGTCTGGGGGCGCGGCGCGGCGGCGGCTTCTGGCCATCAAATCAACATGAGGTCTGTTCGGATTTAGGGTGATATAGTGCATTTTCGTCGCACCGCAAACCCAAAGCTATTGAATTTCTGAAAAAACCATACCATGTCGGATCAATGATGAAACCAAACCGATATCCTTTGAAAGCTGTCGTCGCGGTTGGCCTGGTTGCTGGCGGGCTTGGCGTCGGCATGCCGGTGCTGGCGGCCGGGGCCTCGGGCCCGCTGGTGGCGCACAAGGCATTTTATGAAATGGAGATGGGCGACCGGGTGCAGAATTCGCACATTGTCAGCGTCATGGGGCGTTCGGTCTTCGCCATGGAGCGCGATTGCACCGGCTGGCGGTCGGTCGAGGATTACATGATCCAGTTCGTTGTCGAGACTGGCGGGGCTGACCGGGTGCTGTCGCATTTTGAAAGCTGGGAAGCCGATAGTGGCGATAAATACAGCTTCGACATCACGGAGGAATCCTCGTTCGAGGGGCGCAAGGATTTTGGCGGCTTTGTCCAGCTAGATCCGGACAGCGCCGGCGAGGCCGTCTTCACCATGATGCCCGATACCGTTGTCGATCTGCCGACCGACACCGTGTTTCCGGTGCAGCATGTCCGGCGCATCCTTGCCGAGGCCGAGGCTGGCGAGAAGATGGTTTCTGCCACCCTGTTCACTGGCGCCGAGCCTGACAGCGCCCTGATGCGCACCTCGACCGTTGTCGGTGGCTGGCGTGAAGCGCCCGGCGACGAGCTTGGACAGCTTGGGGAAGATGGCTACTGGCAGATCAATGTCGCCTATTTCAAGCCGGCGGCGACAACCTCCGAGCCGGAATATGTCATCAAGTTCGAGATGCAGCGCAATGGCCTTGTTCGTGGCTATGAAATCGACTATGGCGATTTCAGCATCGAGGCCAGCCTGACCTCGGTCGAACCTGTCGAAACGCAGAGCTGCAGCTAGCTGCCGCGCCGCGCCGCCGCAAGGCTGGCTGCCCCCCTCAACAACGCCCCGTGACCGACGTCGCACCAGGCCAGCCTTGTGTTCGAGCGATCGACCTGCACATAGCCCGGCCATTTGCGGGGGACGCGTTCACACATTCTTTCCGGCATTGGCGTTTCCCCGCCGAGAATGATCGTGGCGGGATCGATCAGGCTGATGATCATCGCGGTGGCGCGGCCAAGCCTGTCCTCGAACACCTGGGTCACACTCTCGGCGACGATGTCATTGCAGGTCGTGGCGGCGGCAATCTGCGCCGCGGTCAGCCTGTCGCCGGTGACGCGCTCGTAATCATCCTCAAGGCCGGACGTCGACAGAAATGTCTCGACGCAGCCATTGCGCCCGCACCAGCAGGGTCTGCCGTCAAGTTCGTGTGGCACCGGCGCCGGCAGTTGCAGATGCGCCCAGTTTACCGCCGCGCCATGGGCGCCTGTCACAATTCGCCCATTGGCCACAAGGCCGCCATGGCAGCTGGCGCCGATCCACAGGGCGACAAGCGCGTCGTCGGTCTCGCCGCTGCCGGCATGAAACGCTGCCAGCGCCTCGCCGAAACCGGTCAGGAACACCTTGCGAGACAGGGCTGACTGCAGATCGCGCCACAGGTCGGCGCCGGCAAGGTTTGACAGCGGCGTGATCTCTGTTCTGTCGCCGGATATGATGGCCGGCACCGCCACGGCAACGCTCATATGCGGTGAGGCGCCATCCAGCCCGGCGACGAGATCGCAAATGGCAACAAGCCAGTCGCGATACCCACCGGCAGGCGCAGGACATTCGGCGCGTGAAATGAAAGCGCCGCCATCATCGAGGATGGCGGCGGCAAAGATCCGGTGATCTATCGCAAGGGTGATCATCGGGCGATCATGCTGTGGTCATGGGCCTTGCAGGCGTCCTTGACGCTGCGGGCTCTATTTGATCTTGGCTTCGCGGAACAGCACGTGCTTGCGTGCCTTCGGGTCGTATTTCCGCACCTCGAGCTTTTCCGGCTTCGTGCGCGGATTCTTCTTGGTGACATAGAAATAGCCGGTGTCGGCGGTGCTGACCAGTTTGATCTGCAGGGTTGCTGGCTTGGCCATTGCTCTGGCTCCTTATCTGGCGACAGTGGCCTGTCGAGATGTCTGAAAACTGCGCGCAAAGTGCGTGAGGCATTGCGTTTTGTCAAGCCTGATCAGCCGGTGCGACGTTTGCGCTGCCCCTTCGCCCGGCGCTTTTTTCCCGGCCCCTTCGTGGCGTTGTGTTTGCTGCCCCCTTTGCCGCCGGATTTCCCGCGTCGCCGCACACCGCCGCCCGCCGAGCCGCCGCCGACATAGGCCAGCAATATTCCGCCACTGATCGGGGTGACCTCGACAACAAGAACATCCATCTTGTCGCCGACCGCGACGCTCAGCCCATGGTGCCGCCCGCGCATGCGCATGCCGGCATCGTCGATGACGTAATAATCATCCGGCAGAGAGCGGATCGGCAGGAATCCGTCCGCCGCCCCGTCACCAAGACTGATAAAGGCTCCCGCGCCGGTGACGCCGGACACAACGCCGTCGACAACATTGCCGGTCTGTCCGGCGAACAGTGCCGCGGCGAAACGGTCGATGGTTCGGCGCTCGGCGGCGGCGGCGCGGCTTTCGGTCTCCGAGATATGCGCACACACATCCACCAGATCGGGTGCGACAACGCCGCCAAGCCCGTCCCGCGGCGCGCTGCCGGCGGCCAGCATGTCGATCAGGGCGCGGTGGACAAGAAGGTCCGAATACCGCCTGATCGGCGAGGTAAAATGTGCGTAATCTCGCAGCGCCAGCCCAAAATGACCAATATTATCAATGCTATAGACAGCCTTCGCCTGACTTCTCAGTACTGCCTCATTTATCATTTTCTCGTCCGGCGTGCCGGCGACATGCGCCAGGATGGCGTTGAAATGATGTGGGCGCAGCACCTGTCCCCGCGCCAGTTTCGCACCAACGGCGGAGGCCAGATCATGCAGCCCGTCGGCGCGGTCGGGATCGGGCCGGTCATGGACGCGGAACACACAAGGACGCTGGGCCCTGATCAGCGCCTGCGCCGCCGCGACATTGGCGGCGATCATATAATCCTCGATCAGGCGCTGTGACCCGCTTTGCGCGCGCTGGATGATTTCGGCCGGCACCCCGTCATCATCAAGGAGGATACGGCGCTCCTTCAGGTTCAGTGCCAGCGGCTCGCGCGTCTGCCGCGCCGTATCGAGCGCCTGCCACGCGCCGAACAGGTGGCGCAGCCACGCCTCGTCGGCCCCGAATTCATCAGCTTGCATCGTGCCGTCATGCCAGGCCTGTACCTGATCATAGGTCAGCCGCGCGGCCGACCGGATCACCGCGCGCATGAAGACGAACTGCAGCATGTTGCCGGCATCGTCGACCACCATCTCGACCACCATCGCGGCACGCGGCTCGTCAGGGCGCAACGAACACAGATCGTTCGACAGTGCCTCCGGCAGCATCGGCACCACGCGGTCGGGAAGATAGACCGAATTGCCACGGCGGCGCGCTTCGGTGTCCAGTGCCGATCCCGGACGCACATAATGCGCGACATCGGCGATCGCCACACTGATCCGCCAGACGCCGTTTTCCAGTGGCTCGGCATGGACGGCGTCATCGAAATCGCGGGCATCGGCACCGTCGATGGTCACGAAAGGGCGGTCACGAAGGTCGGTTCGCCCGCGCAGGCCGGGCACCTTCATGCCGTCAGTCTCGGCAATGGCGGCGTCCGGGAACACATGCGGGATATCGAATTCGGCAAGGGCCAGCGCGCTGAACGCCCCCGGCGCGTCGGCCGGTCCGAGATTATCGATGATCCGGGCGGTCTTGCCGAGATATCCGCGCCGCGGCTGCAATTCGGCCTCGACAAGGTCGCCCTCGGTGGCCGGCAGGTCGCCTTTTTGTTCCAGCGTGATGGTGTCGCGCCCGCCGCGGTCGGCCTGCTGCAGGATCAGCCCGCCGCGCCCGGCGATAACCGTTCCGAACAGCCGGCGCGGCGCTGAATCGAGGATACGCATGATCCGGCCTTCATAACGCGCCCCGCTGATCCGCCTCAGGCGCGCCAGGACCTGCTGGCCGACCCGCGCGGCGCGGCCGTTGCGTTTGTCGGGGGTCAGTCTGACCGACGGGGCCGGACCGGCTGTCTCGATCGCCGGGACGGCCAGCATCGTGCCGTCGCGATCGATCTTCCGGACAATCAGCACGGTGACTTCAGGCAGCTGGTCAGGTGCCGCGACGCGGCGGCCGGGCTGTTTGGCGATTCGGCCCTGTTCGGCGAGCGCACGCAGGCGGCGGCGCAGCGGTGCGCGCGCTTCCTGCGGCAGGCTGAAGGCGCGCGCGACCTCCTTTACCGAAGGGGGCGCATCACACCCGTCAATGAATTCGAGGATGGCGCTGTCTTCAGGCAGACCGTCGGGGGAAGACCCGTCACTCACGAAGCGGCTTTCCTGGCGGAGGCTTTCTTCGCCGACGCCTTCTTGCCAGCCCCCTTCTTGGCGGCCCCCTTCTGGCGGGCACCGCCACCGCGCGCGGCTTTCTTCTTGGTTGTCGGGCGTGCCGCCTTTTCGGCCAGCAGGGTAATGGCCTGCGCAAGATCGATGTCGGCCATCTCGGTGCCCCGGGGCAGGGTGGCGCGAAGCTTGTTATGCTCGACATAGGGGCCGAACCGTCCGGCTTTCAGATGCACCTCGCCGCCGGTTGGATGCTCGCCAAGCAGCCGGCCGCGTTTCTTCGCCGACTCCGCCAGCAGATCAACCGCGCGATTCAGGCCGATTTCCAGAAGATCGTCTCCATCCTTCAGACTGGTGAAGCTTCCCTGATATTTCAGATACGGGCCATAGCGACCAAGGCCGGCCTGGATCATGTCACCGCTTTCGGGGTGGGTCCCGACATCGCGCGGCAACGACAGCAGCTTCAGCGCGTTTTCAAGGTCGATGCTGCCGGCGGACATGCCTTTCGGAAAGGAGGAGCGTTTCGGCTTTTTTGTTTCCGGATCGCCAAGCTGCACATAGGGACCATACGGCCCGTTGCGAACATAGACCGGCAGGCCGCTGTCCGGATCATCGCCAAGATGACGGTCACCGACGACGCCGGCCTCGGCATCCTCGTCCTTGCCGTTGGTGACAAGCTGGCGGGTGAATTTACATTCCGGGTAATTCGAACAACCGATGAAGGCACCGAACTTGCCAAGCCGCAGGCCAAGCCTGCCGCCGGAGCAATTCGGGCAGCTGCGCATCAATGCGCCGGAATCATCCTTCTTGAAGAAATGCGGGCCAAGATCCTCGTCAAGCACGTCGATCACGTTGGTGATCGTCAGTTCGCTGGTGCTGTCGATGGCCGTCTTGAAATCGCGCCAGAATTGCGCCAGCAGCTGTTTCCAGTCGAGCTTGCCATCGGATACGGCGTCGAGCTGGCCCTCAAGCTTGGCGGTGAAGTCATATTCGACATAGCGGCTGAAAAAGCTGTTCAGGAAGGTCACGACAAGCCGGCCGCGATCCTCGGGAATGAACTTGCCGCGGTCCTTCACCACATAGTCGCGATCCTGAAGCACCTGGATGATCGAGGCATAGGTCGAGGGCCTGCCAATGCCAAGCTCCTCCATCGCCTTCACCAGGCTGGCATCGGTGAAACGCGGCGGCGGCTGTGTGAAATGCTGTTCCGGCGTGACCTTGCGCGTGGCCAGCGATTCACCCTTGTCGACGGCGGGAAGGATGGCGCTGTCATCGGTCTTGTCGGTTTCGATCTGGTCGGAGGTCGAATCCTGACCTTCCTGATAGACCGACCGGTACCCGTCGAACACGACAACGCGGCCGCTGGCCCGCAGGGTCACATTCTGCGAGCGGTTGGTGATGTCGATGGCCGTCTGGTCCAATTCGGCCGACTGCATCTGGCTGGCGATGGTGCGCTTCCAGATCAGATCATAGAGCCGCGCCTGGTCGTAATCGAGAAAATCACGGATGGAGTCGGGCGCCCGCGCGGCGTCGGTCGGTCTGATCGCCTCATGCGCCTCCTGGGCGTTCGCGGCGGCGGTGCGGTAGACCCGCGGCGTATCGGGAAGGTAGCGGTTGCCAAAACGCTGGCCGATCTCGCCGCGCACACCGGCGATGGCCTCGCTGCCAAGCTGCACACCGTCGGTCCGCATATAGGTGATCAGGCCGGTGGTCTCGCTGCCGATATTGATGCCTTCATAAAGCCGCTGCGCGATCTGCATTGTCCGGCTGGCCGAAAAGCCGAGCTTTCGCGAGGCTTCCTGCTGCAGCGTCGAGGTGGTGAAGGGCGGTTTCGGGTTTTCGCGGATACGGCGGGTCTGGATGTCCGAAACCTGGAGTCCCTCGGCCTCGATGGCGGCGGCGGCGGCGATGGCCTCGGTTTCGGTGCCGATATCCAGCTTGCCAAGCTTCTTGCCATTCAGATGGGTGAGGCGCGCCTTGAAATTCCGCCCGTCAGCCTTTCCAAGCTCGGCCTCGACGGTCCAGTATTCCTGCGCGATAAAGGCCTCGATGGCGGCTTCGCGCTCGCAGATCAGACGTAGCGCCACCGACTGCACGCGGCCTGCCGACCGCGCGCCGGGAAGCTTGCGCCACAGCACCGGCGAGATCGAGAACCCGACGAGGTAATCAAGCGCCCGTCTGGCGCGATAGGCGTCGATGAGTTCGGTATCAAGCGCCCGAGGCTGCGCCATCGCGGCCAGAATGGCGCTCTTCGTCACCTCGTTGAAGACGACGCGTTCTACCGGCTTCTCCTTGATCAGATCGCGATCCTGAAGCAGTTCGAGAACATGCCAGCTGATGGCCTCGCCCTCACGATCCGGGTCGGTCGCCAGGATCAACCGGTCCGCCCCGCGCAATGCCTTGGTGATGTCGCCGATATGCCGCTCGGATCCGCTGGAGACCTGCCATTTCATGGCGAAGTCCTCTTCGGGAAGCACCGAGCCGTCCTTGCTTGGCAGGTCGCAGACATGACCGTAGGAGGCCAGAACCTGATAGTCATCGCCAAGATAGCGGTTGATGGTTTTGGCTTTCGCGGGGGATTCGACGATAACGAGTTTCATGAGCGGCCCTGTTGTCTGAAACCCGCAGATAGTACCTAAATCGTGATTTGTCAAAGCCCGACCGGACAACAGGTTCGGTTTCAGGTGCCAAGCACCAGACAGACCCGGCTGCCGTGATGGCGGGTGATTCGCCCGGCAAGTTCCAACTCGAGGATCGCCGCCAGGACCGTCGCCGTTGGGGCGTCACACCATCGGATGACCTCGTCGATATCGGTGCCCTCCGGACCCAGCGCCTCGAGAATTGTGGTGCGGCACCGGTCAATCGATTCCGGCGGGCCGGGGGCAAGGCGTGCATCGCGCCAGTCCTGCGGGGCCGGCGCGTCGGCGGCGCCCGGACGCGACAGGCATTCGAGGATATCGGCAACACCACGCACCAGCGTCGCGCCCTCACGGATCAGATGGTTGCAGCCTGCCGAACGCGGATCAAGAGGTGATCCCGGCACAGCCATCACCTCGCCGCCGCGCTCCGCCGTCTCCCGCGCGGTGATCAGCGAGCCTGACCGCTCCGCCGCCTCGACAACAACGGTGCCAAGCGCGAGACTGCCGATGATACGGTTGCGGATCGGGAAGTGGCGCGGGGTGGGCTGCGTGCCTGGCGGCATCTCGGCGACGATCAGACCGGTCTCGGCAATCGCATCCTGCAATTCGGTATTCTCCGGCGGGTAATGGACATCGATTCCGCCGGCGATGACGGCAATCGTGCCACCCGCCAGCGCCCCGTTATGCGCCGCCGCATCGATGCCGCGCGCCAGTCCGGAAATCACCACATGTCCTTCGCCCGCCAGCTCATCGGCAAGACCCTGTGCCAGCCGCTGCGCATTGATGGAGGCGTTGCGGGCGCCAACGATACCGACTCC
>JAYQDX010000002.1:52945-57513 GCA_038138545.1 Rhodobiaceae bacterium
GTGCCAGCCGCTGCGCATTGATGGAGGCGTTGCGGGCGCCAACGATACCGACTCCCGGCCGATCAAGAAGATGGAGTGCGCCGCGTGTGGACAGCACTGCCGGGGCATCATCGAACTGCGCCAGCCGGTGCGGATAGCCGTCCCCGCCCTTGAACAGCAGCCGCGCGCCGACAGCGTCATTGGCGGCAAGCTCGGCCTCGGCCAGCGAACGCGGGGCGGGTTTCAGCGTCCGGCCACCGCGTTTTGCCAGTTCCGGCACGGCGCGCAGCGCGTCGGCGGCGCTGCCATAGCGCTGCAACAGCAGGCTGAAGGTCATCGGGCCGATATTCGGCGTGCGGATCAGCCGCAAATGGGCGATTTGTTCCTCGCGGTCCATATCGCCGGTATACGCGATAAAGCTGAAGGAATGATTAATGCCTTTGGGTTATCATTAAGGTTTATTTTTGGCCGATGCGGCTTTCGGTGCCGGTCAGCAGTCGGCCGATATTGGCGTGGTGGCGCGCCCAGCTGAGCGCGCTCATGGCGATCACCGCGACACAGACAGGCGGTGGCAGCTTCAGCGCCACCGCGGCGATGCCGCATCCGAGTGTTGCGACAAGCGCCGCCAACGACGAATAGCGGGTCAGCGCGGCGGTGCCGAGCCAGAGCGCGGCAAAGACAAGACCGAGCCGGATATCGAAGGCGGCGAAAGTCGCGACGCAGGTGGCCACGCCCTTGCCCCCCCGGAATTTCAGCCATACCGGGAAACAATGGCCCACCACCGCCATCAGGCCGGCAATGCCGGTCATCAGCGGGTCAGCAATCACATGCGCGACGCCGAGCGCGATCACCGCGCCCTTGCCACCGTCGAAGATCAGCGTCAGCAGCGCCAGCCCCTTGCTGCCGGTCCGCAGGACATTTGTCGCGCCGATATTGCCACTGCCGACCTTGCGGATGTCGCCCTTGCCGGCAAGCCGCGTGAAGACCAGCCCGAACGGCACCGATCCGGCCAGGTAGGCCATCACGGCGACAACAAGGAGGATCTGGAGTTGCGTGTCAGCCATCACCGGTCAGCCCCGCCGGAAGACCGGCACGCCGCCAACCCAGCTTGCCGTCACGCGGCCCTGAACCGGCAGCCCCTCAAACGGGGTCACCCGCGAGCTGGAGGCAAAATCGGCGGCGCGGACGATCCAGCTTGCCTGCGGGTCGAACAGCACCAGATCGGCGACCGCGCCCTCGCCAAGCGTGCCGCCGGCAAGATCGAGGATCGAGGCCGGGGCGAGGCTGAGAAGTTCCATCGCGCGAAGCAGCGACAGATGTTCGCGATGCACGAGGGACAGCGTCATCGCCAGCAGCGTGTCGACGCCAGACGCGCCCGGTTGTGCCGGGCCGAATGGCTGCGCCTTGGCGTCACCATCGACCGGGATATGGTCCGAGGCGATGGCGTCGATGGTGCCGTCGGCAAGAGCCTCGATGATCGCTTCGCGGTCATCCTCGGATCGCAATGGCGGCGACAGCTTGAAGGCGGTGTCATAGGTGCTGGCCGAGAGCTCATTGAGCATGAAATAGGGCGGTGCGGTGTCGGCTGTCACCGGCAGACCCTCATCCTTGGCGCGGCGGATGGACTGGGCGGCGGCGCGGGTCGAGACATGCGCCGCGTGGTAGCGCGCGCCACTGAGTCTGACGAGATGCATGTCGCGGTCGATGATGATCGCCTCGGCCTCGGCCGGCGCGCCGATCAGGCCGAGGCGGGTCGATGTCTCGCCCTCGTTCATCTCGCTGCCGGCGGTCAGATCATGGTCCTCGCAATGCTGGATGAAGGGCCGGTCAATCATGCCGCAATAGGCCAGCACCCGCCGCATCACAAGGCTGTCCATGATTGTGCGGGTGCCATTGGAAAAGCCGACGGCACCGGCGTCCGCCATCAGTCCAAGTTCGGCCATGGCCTCACCGTTCAGCCGGTTCGTGGCGGCACCGTACAGGAATAGGCGCGCGCCTGCGATGCGGTTGGCGCGAAGGCTCAGGGAATCGATCATGCTGGCATCATCAATGACCGGGCTGGTATCGGGCAGGGTGACAATGCTGGTGATGCCGCCAGACGCGGCAGCCTGCAACAGGGTCGCGAGGTCTTCCAGATGCTCGGCGCCCGGGTCGGCCGACTGAACGCGCATGTCAATCAGGCCGGGCGCGAGGCAGGCACCGCCGCAATCATGTGTCTGCACCGCCGCTGTCAGAAGGTCGGTTGGCGGTATGCCGGCAGCAGCCCCGGTGATGATCCCGTCGGTGATGGCGATAAATCCGGTCTCGTCGCGCCCCTGCGCGGGATCGAGGAGGCGCGCGTTATGAAGCAGCAGGTCGGTCATGACGCGCCCCCGCCGCCGGCAAGCGCCTCGAGACAGGCCATCCGCGCGGCCACGCCGATTTCCACCTGTGTGCGGATCAGGCTTTTTTCGACATCATCGGCGGTGGCGGAATCGATCTCCACTCCGCGGTTCATCGGCCCGGGATGCATGATCAGCGCCCGCGGCGCGGCCCGCATCAGCTTGTTTCGGTCCAGCCCGAACAGATTGAAATATTCGCGCTGTGACGGTGTCTCGGTGCCTTCCATCCGTTCCGTCTGCAGCCGCAGCATCATCACGATATCGACACCCTCAATTCCCGCCTCGAGATCGGTGAAGATCTCGACACCCATGCTGTCGATGGCCGCCGGCAGCAGCGTCGCCGGACAGACCAGCCGGATCTCGGCGCCAAGTGTCGACAAAAGGTGGATGTTTGATCTGGCAACGCGGCTGTTGGCGATATCACCGCAGATGGCGATCTTCAGACCTTCGATCCTGCCGACCCGGCGTTTGATTGTCATGGCGTCGAGAAGCGCCTGGGTGGGGTGTTCATGGCGCCCGTCGCCACCATTGATCACGGCGGCGTCAACGTGCTGGCTGAGGAGTTGCACCGCGCCGGAGCAATTATGCCGTACAACGAGGATGTGCGGGTGCATGGCGTTCAGCGTCGTTGCCGTATCAAGAAGTGTCTCGCCCTTCTTCACCGATGACCCGGCCACATTGATGTTCAGAACCGAAGCGCCGAGATTCTTCGCCGCCAGCTCAAAGGACACACGGGTCCGCGTCGAATTCTCGAAAAACAGGTTGATGACAGTGAGCCCGCGAAGCATGTCGGAGAATGGCGGTTCGAACAGACCATAATTCTGGATGATGTCGGCAAACACGTTGCCACGGTCCAGAAGGCCGTTGATCTCGAGAGGATTAAGCCCCTCGATTCCAAGAAGATGACGGGATGATAATTGGGCCGGCGGGGCCGTTGTGGCTGGCATGGCGCCGGAAGCGGCGTGCCCGTGTGCGCGCGTATCGGTCATGAAAGCCAGCTTATAGTCACGCTTGCCTGCCGACGTCCAGCGGAAATCAGGCCGGGTCGGTCAAAGATCCGTGAATCCGGTCAAGTGCCGCCTGCAGGATCCAGCCCGCCGCCAGCGCATCGCGCCTGACAGCGCGGCGTGCCCGTGTCATGTCGGATTCCAGCATCGCCGATTCCACCGCCTGCGTTGACAGCCTTTCATCCTGAAAGGTGATCGGCAGTTCGCGCAGACGCAGCAGGGCGTGCGCGAAATCACGCGTCGCGTCGCAGCGCGGTCCCTCGCTTCCGTCCATGTTCACCGGCCAGCCGATGACAAGCCCGCCGACGCGTTCATCATCGCACAGCGCGAAGATCGATTCGGCATCGGGGGTGAATTTCCTGCGCCACAGGATTTTCAGCGGGCTTGCAACACTGAGGCCGGAGTCGGAAATGGCCAGCCCGATCGTCTTCTTGCCGACATCGAGTCCGAGCAGGCGCTGGCCGCCCGAAAGCGCGGTCTTCATATCGTTGAGCTTGCAGATCGCCATATGCGGTGATAGATGCTTCGTGGTTTCCACTGCAACAGGACAAAGCACAGCATCATGTCGGTTGACAAGAGTACCGTTGCACGCATCGCGCGGTTGGCACGAATCCATGTCCCCGAGGACCGGCAGGAAAAGCTGTCGGCCGAGCTGAACGGCATCCTCGCCTGGATCGAGGAGCTGAACGAGGTCGACACCGACAATGTCGAGCCGATCGCCAGCGTGACCGGCCATTCATTGCCGCGTCGCGAGGATGTTGTCAGTGATGGCGACCGGGTGGACGAGGTTCTGGCCAACGTGCCGGAGACGGCCAGCGGGTTCTTTGTCGTTCCAAAGGTGGTCGAGTGATGTCTGATCTTCTGTCACTGAACGCTGTTGCGGCGCGCGCCGCGCTGGATTCCGGCGAGATTTCCGCACCTGAACTGGCAACGGCCTATCTCGAGGCTGTCGAGCAGACGGCGCCGCTGAACAATTACGTGGCTGTCACCGCCGACCGCGCGCTTGAGATGGCGGCGGCCTCGCAGGCCAGGATCGCCGCGGGCGATGCCGGGCTGATCGAGGGCATTCCGGTCGGGGTGAAGGATCTGTTCTGCACCGCCGGCGTCGCCAGCACCGCCTGTTCGCGCATTCTGGAAGGCTTCACACCAACCTATGAAAGCACCGTCACCGCCAATCTGTGGCGCGAGGGCGGCGTGATGC
>JAYQDX010000003.1:0-3838 GCA_038138545.1 Rhodobiaceae bacterium
AATCCATGCGCCAGATCGCCGAGACGATGATGATGATGTAGAGCGACGGCGTCGCCCCCCATATTTCGATCAGCCGCTGCGCCAGCAGATCGGTGCGACCGCCAAGATAGCCCTGAACGGCGCCGACAAGGATGCCGATGGCCGAGGCTATCACCGAGACGATGATGGCGAACAGCACCGACAGCCGAAAGCCGTAGATGATTCGCGCCAGCACGTCGCGCGCCGTATCGTCGGTGCCAAGCCAGTGCTCGCCATCCGGTGGCGAGGGCGCTGGCCCGTCAAGCGTCGCGATGGTCGAGTGATGGTAGGGGATCAGGGGCCAGACAAGCCATCCACGCGCGATGTCGCGGCCGTCAATGCGCCCGTCCGCGGCATCCTCGATCAGAATCTCCGGTGTGTCCCAGCAGGGGTCCATCCCGCCGGTGATGATCAGGCACTGTACCTCGATATCGCCATAGATGGCCTCTGTTCGCAGATCGCCGCCAAAGCTCTGTTCGGAATAGAACTGAAAGACCGGCATGTAGAACCCGTCGCGGTATTTTACCAGGATCGGCCGGTCATTGGCGAGAAGCTCGGCGAACAGCGAGACGATGAAACAGACGCTGAAGACGATCAAAGAGATAAAGGCACGGCGATTGCGCCGGAAATTCCGCCATCGGCGCCGGTTCAGGCTGTCACGGCTCGCGTCGGCATGACTCACGTCGGCGTGATTCATGACAGCCTCGATTCAAAATCGATCCGCGGGTCGATCCAGACATACATCAGATCGGAGATCAAGCCGATGACAAGGCCGATCAGGCTGAAAATGAAAAGCGTGCCGAAGACGACCGGATAGTCGCGGGCCACCGCCGCCTCGAACCCCATCCTGCCAAGCCCGTCGAGCGAGAAAATCGTCTCGATGATCAGCGAACTGCCAAAGAAGACCGAGACAAACACCGCCGGGAAGCCGGCAATGACGATCAGCATTGCGTTGCGAAACACATGCCCGTAGAGGACGCGGCGCTCGGTCAGGCCCTTGGCGCGTGCCGTCAGAACATATTGCTTGCGGATTTCATCGAGAAAGGAATTTTTTGTCAGCAGTGTCAGCGTCGCGAAGGCCGAGATTGTCGAGGCCAGGACCGGCAACGCGATATGCCAGAAATAATCAAGGATCTGGCGCCAGGCCGGCATATCGGCGAAATCGGGCGAGACCAGACCGCGCAACGGGAAGATCTTCACATAGGAGCCGCCGGCGAACAGCACCAGCAGCAGGATGGCGAACAGGAACCCGGGGATAGCGTAGCCGACAATGATCAGGCTAGAGGTCCAGCTGTCAAAGCCGCTGCCATCGCGCACGGCCTTGCGAATTCCGAGCGGGATCGAGATCAGATAGGCAAGGAGCGTTGTCCACAGCCCCAGCGAGATCGAGACTGGCATTTTCTCGATGATCAGGTCGGTGACGCTGATGGACCGGAAATAGCTTTCGCCGAAATCGAACCGCATATAGTCCCACAGCATCGACAGGAAACGCTCCAGCGGCGGTTTGTCAAAGCCGAATTGCCGTTCCAGATCGGCCACGAAATCCTCCGGCAAACCCTGCGCGCCCAGATAGTCGCCGCGCTCGCTGGCCTGTCTGATTTCACCGCCGCCGCCGGCGATGCCGGCAAAGACGTCTGTTTCCTGCTCCAGCTGCGAGAGGATCTGTTCGACCGGGCCGCCCGGCACGAACTGAACCAGAACGAAATTGATCAGCATGATGCCGAACAGCGTTGGCAGGATCAGGGCCAGTCTGCGCAGGATGTAGGCGCTCATAGGGGCAAAGGTCTCCTCGACCGGAATCAGAAGGCGCGGGATCAGAAGGCGCCGGCGGCCTTCAGCCTGTCATGAGCCTGCTGGTCGAACCACCAGAAATCAAGCGTGCCAAGCGCATAGGGGGGCAGGGTGTCGGGATAGCGGTACATGTCGTAATAGGCGACGGTGTGGATGTTCCGGAACCATTGCGGCACCCAGAATTTCTCGGCACGGAGGACCCGGTCAAGTGCCCTGATGGAGTCGTCCAGCGCGTCACGGGTTTCCGCTGCCTTGACCATCTCAATCAGCTTGTCTGCCGCCTCGCTGCCGTAGCCGGCAAGGTTGAAGATCGAGAAGTCGGCGCTTTGTGAACCGAAATACTGTTCAAGCTCTGCGCCGGGGGTCAGTGAGGTGCGGAAATTGCCGGTGACCATGTCAAAATCGAAATTCCGCTCGCGTTCGGTCATCTGCGCGTTGTCGATGCGGGTATGGACGGCATCGACGCCAAGCGCGCGCAGGTTCTCGACATAGGGATTGATCACCCGGTCAAAGGCCTGCGAGTCATTGAGGATTTCAACTTTCAGCGTCTCGCCGGCATCATTGCGACGCATGCCGTCATCACCGACCTGCCATCCCGCCTCGTCAAGAAGCGCCGAGGCGCGCCGCAGATTGCGACGGTCAAGCTGGCGCTCCGAAGAGGGTGGCGCCATCACCGCCTCGCTGTCCAGAACGCCATCGGGAAGGATGTCGGCCATCGGGCGCAGCAGCGCCAGTTCCCCTTCGCCAGGCTGGCCGCTGGCTTTCAGGTGACTGTTTTCCCAGAAGGAATTGATGCGGGCATAGATGCCGTAGAAGAGCGTCTTGTTCGACCATTCAAAATTGAACATCAGGCCGATGGCCTCGCGCACACGGATGTCCTGAAATTTCTCGCGTCGCAGATTGAAGATGAAGGACTGGCCACTGGCAAGGGTGCCGTCGGGCGGTGTGTCCTTGACCGCCCAGCCTTTCTCAATGGCCGGGAAATCATAGCCGGTGGCCCAGATTTTTGACGAGGCCTCGTTGCGGAAGGTGTAGGTGCCGGCCTTGAAGCCTTCAAAGGCGCTGTTGTAATCGGCAAAATATTCGATCCGGATGCGATCGAAATTATGCCGCCCGCGGTTGATCGGCAGATCCTTGCCCCAGTAATCGGGATTGCGGCGATAGACAATCTGCTGGCCGACATCGAGCGAGTCCAGCACATAGGGGCCGGACCCCAGACCGGGCGTCAGGGTCGAGTCCTCGAAATCGGCACCTGTTGCCTCGTACCAGGCTTTGGAAAAGATCGGCAATCCTCCAGCGGTCTGCGGCAGGTCGCGGGTCGGAATGCCTTTCTTGAAGGTGAATTTCACCCGGTGCGGGCCCAGCGCCTCGGCGCTCTCGATCTGTTTCTGGATTACCGCGCGGAACGAGGGCAGTCCCTTGTCGCGCAGCGTTTCATAGGAAAACACAACGTCCGCGGCAGTCAGGGGCGAGCCGTCGGAAAACCGCGCCTCTGGTCGCATGTTGAAAATCACATGGCTCCGGTCGGCCGGGTATTCGAGGGATTCGGCGACTAGGCCATACACGGCGTCGGCCTCATCGGCGGTGCCTTCAAGCAGGCTCTCGAAGAACATCGAGGATAATTGCCCGGCCCGGCCCTTGGTCGTGTAGGGGTGCATCGAGTCGAAGGACCCGAACCCCCAGACCGAGATCTCACCGCCCTTCGGGGCATCGGGATTGACATAGTCCAGATGCGGGAAATCGGCACTGTATTTGAGTTCTCCGAATGTCGAGATGCCGTGCGAGGTGATCGCCTCGGCATTGGCGGTGGCTATTGATCCGGCGATGATGCCAACCATGGAGACGGTGCGCGCAAGCCTGCCCAACTCAACAAACGGTGACTTCATATCAACTCTCCCAAAAGCGATTAGGCGGCTGGTGGGCGTAATGCCCTGACGGCGGGGTTCCGCTCACCGTGCCACATTATGATATAATCCACCGTCGCGCCATGTGTAGGGGCAATCGGTGGATCGCCACCGATGGGCCCGTT
>JAYQDX010000003.1:3938-51232 GCA_038138545.1 Rhodobiaceae bacterium
TACACGGGCCCGAATACACGAGATTGTGACATGCTGCGCGCCGATAGCGGCGTATAGTTCCGGATGATGGCCTGCAGGTTGCGATGTTTGGTCACAGCTCCGGACGATGTTATATCTTCCCACCGCCGGTTGGTTGAGGAATTCTGTTAGACGACGTTCATGGTTTTCGGGAGCGCGCTGACCACGTCATCGACCGGTGTTCAAAGGAGACACCCAGAATGGAACTGGCTGACGAAATCATCATCCCGGCATCGCGCGCCAAAGTCTATGAGGCTTTGAACGACGTGGATATTCTGAAGGCCTGCATCCCGGGCTGCGAGGAGCTTGAAAAGGAATCCGACACCGAACTGGTGGCCAAGGTCACATTGAAGGTCGGGCCGGTAAAGGCGAGATTCAGCGGCCGCGTGACGCTTGATCCCGGCAAGGCTCCGGATGCTTTCAGCCTCGCCGGTGAAGGCGATGGTGGTGTTGCCGGGTTTGCAAAGGGCGGCGCTGATGTCGAGCTTGTCGAGGATGGTGAGACGACGATCCTTCGCTATACCGCCAAGGCCGAGACGGGTGGCAAGATAGCGCAGCTTGGTGGTAGGCTGATCACAAGTACGGCGAAGAAGCTTTCGAAGATGTTCTTCGAGAAGTTCGAGAAGATAATGAGCGGTGAGGTCGAGCTTGAAAAAGCGTCCTGACCGCTGACAGACGGCGCCCGCTGTGTACTCGATAGAGACTGCCGACCATGTCGGCATGATCAGTGGGGGGAGGCAAGGCAGCGCAAGCTGCCGCCACGGGTCCCGGCGGGCGCCACCCTGTCATGTCCGCGCTGCGGTGCCGGGGTAAAATGACGGGGCGAACCGACGGCGTGAACCGACGGGGTAAAACGAACGGATGTGTTATTATGAGCGAAGCAACAACCGAACTCACGAAATCGACAATCATTCCGTTTCTCGATGGCATTTTTACCCGTCGCGGTGCCGACGAGTATCTTGGTGAACCGGTGACGATTGGCGAGCATATGTTGCAAGCAGCGCATTTCGCGCAGCGCGACGGTCATGACGAGCAGGTCATTGTGGCGGCGTTGCTGCATGATATTGGCCATTTCACTGGCGAGTTCATTGGCATGCCGCTGGCGTCGGGGACGGTGTTCATGGATGACCAGACCGACCGCAAGCACGAAAATGCCGGTGCGGCGGTGCTTGAGCCTTTCTTTCCCGATCTGGTGGTCGATTGCTGTCGTTACCATGTCGCCGCGAAACGGTATCTGTGCGCGCGCGAACCCGGCTATTTCGACACGCTGTCCGAGGCGTCGGTGCATTCCCTGAACCTGCAGGGCGGGCCGATGGATGATGACGAGGCGGCGTCCTTCGAGGCGCACCCGCATTTCGAGGCCATCATCGCGGTGCGCCGATATGATGAAGCGGGCAAGGAAATCGGGATGGTGGTGCCACCTTTCTCAAGCTACATGCCGATGCTTGAACGGATGGTCGCCGGTCACGCCTGATCCGCGGCCGGGTAGGGGATTTCGCTTCGCATCTCCGGCCGCGCCATCCAGTCCCAGTAAGTTTCATGAAGGGCCGTGGCGACAGGCCCAGGCGCACCATTGCCGAAAATGCGATCATCGACGCGTGTCAGCGCGATCACGCCGCCGCCCGAGCTGGAGATGAATATCTCGTCGGACTCCATGAATTCGGCAAGTGGCAGCGGCCTGATTTCTGTTGTCAGCCCCAGCTCAGCGGCCATTTCCAGAACTGTCCGGCGGCTGATGCCCTCCAGCATGCCATGGTCCGATGTGATCAGCCGGTTATCCCTGACAGCAAAGACGTTGAACCCCGGTCCCTCGGTCACCTGCCCGTTCTCATCAAGAAGGATCACCGTCTCATAGCCCCTGTCCTTGGCCTCGAACAGGCCGGCGGTGAAGTCTCCCCAGTGATAGTTTTTCACTCTCGGATCAAGGCTTGCCGCAGGAATGCGGGTCACCTGTTTGGCAATCCAGGCGGTGCGGTTCTCGGGTGGAAGCTCCGGCCGCATGATATGGATATAGGGAACGCACCAGGCGTAGAAATGATTGCCGCAGTCGCGCGGGTCGCGCGTGCCGGGGATCAGCGGCACCCCACGTGAGGCCACCATCGCCACATAGGCACCGCGCAGGCCGGAGGCGGCCACCATTTCGGTCAGCGCGGCGCGGATATCATCCGGCGACATCCCGATATCCATCCGCAGGGATGCCATGGAGTCGCCGAACCGGCCGAGATAGTCATTCAGCCTGAAGAAACCGCCATCCCAGACCGGAACGACGTCATAGGTGATGTCGCTGTGGATGAGTCCCCAATCATTGACCGGCAGTCCTGCCTGCGATAGCGGCATGATTTTGCCATTCATCCAGGCCACGCCGGCCTGCGGGTCTGCGGGTTCAGCCATGGCTGTTTCCCATCGTCGCCTGTTCCGAGGGCGTCGGTGTATGGTTGAAGACAAACGCCTCCTGACAGGCCTTGCGACCACCAAGGCTTGCGATCCTCGCGGCCTGGTCGGCGCGGCACTGCCTGTCAACCGCATCGGCATCACATATTTCCATCAGACGCCGCGCACCTTCGGATCTAGCCGCCACCGCATCCGGCGCCTGATCAAGGCCGCGGTCCGACATTTCCTCCGGATCGGCGGCAAGATCAAAGAGTTGCGGCGGCAGACCGGTATAGTGAACATATTTCCAGTTCCGCCATCGCACCATGAAGGCACCGGTGCTTGAGCCACCGTCGTGATATTCGGCAAAGACGGTGCGGTCTTCGTCATCAGGTTCATTGGCAAGCGCGTGGAGGGACCGCCCCCGGTAATCGGGATCGGCAGGCAGGCCCATGACATCCAGCGCGGTGGCGGCAATATCAACCAGTGACACAGCCGTGGTGCATACATTGTCCGCGGGAACATCCGGCCCGGCAATGATCAGCGGGATGCCGACCGAAGCCTCATACATCACCTGTTTTGTCCAGAGCCCCTTTTCCCCCAGCATCTCGCCATGGTCCGACAGATAGACAATGATCGTATTCTCCGCCTGGCCACTGTCCTCAAGGGCGGTCAGCACCCGGCCAATACAGGTGTCAAGAAAGCTGGTCAGTCCAAAATACCCGGCGATGGCGGCGTGCCGGCTTGCATCCGTGAAATGCGCCTCATAGTCAAAGAAGGAGGCCAGCGTACGGATCTCCGGATGGCCGGGAACCGGTTGTGGCCTGGCATTGAAATCCAGGTCACGGTAGAGGTCATAGAATTCTGCCGGAGCGGTCAGCGGATAATGCGGGCTGACAAATGACACAAAGCCGGCCCACGGCCTGTCTGATTGCGCGTCGGGCCGTGAGGCGATCCAGTCAACAGCGGCGTCGGTGATGTCACGGTCATAGGCGGTATAACTGCTCTCGCCGGCGCCACTGTCAGCCGCAAGCTCGGCCGTCATATCGTAGGCCGGGGGATCGTCACGAAGCAACCCGATGGCCCAGCCGACACCGCCAACAACATGCATTGGCAGGATTTCGCGAGAAAAGCCGTTATCATCCTCACCGGAGCGGAAATGCAGCTTACCTATGGAGGTGGTTTCGATGCCGCTGTCACGAAGCCGGTGCATCCAGCTTGGCATTGTTCCATTATAGGGTGTCGCGCTGTCCCAGAACCCGGTTTGGTGAACATGCCGGCCACAGGCCAGCGCGGCGCGGGTCGGAACGCACATCGGCGACGCGGTGTAGGCGTTGCTGAACCTCGTTCCCCGTGCGGCCAGCCGATCAAGGTTCGGGGTTTTCACAAAACGATGTCCCGCACACCCCATGGCGTCGCGGCGATGCTCGTCGGAGATGATCACGAGCAGATTTGGCGGTGAGACTGGCTGGCCCGGCATCACGCGCCTATTTCTGCGGGTAGAGCGCGTCGATCCTGTCACCATACAGTTCGCGAACGATATGGCGCCGGACCTTCAGCGTCGCGGTCATCTGGCCATTCTCGGTGGTGAAGGGTTCATCGGCGATGATGTATCTGCGCACACGCTCGAGCTGCGAGAGCCGGCTGTTGGCGCGGTCGACCGCCTCACCAATCATCGTATAGAGTGCGTCGGGCGAAGAGGCGATGGCCCGCAGATCGTCCGATGGCACGATCACGGCGGACAGCCAGGGGCGCTTGTCGCCGTCCACCATGACCTGTTCGATTTCAGGTTCGATCGTGAGAAGCGCCTCGACGCGGCCGGGGGCGATATTCTCGCCGCCGGAATTCACGATGATGTCCTTCTTGCGACCGGTGATCGAGATATAGCCGTCGGCATCGATCTCGCCGATATCGCCGGTATGCAGCCAGCCGTCACGGATCGCCGCCATGGTGGCCGCCTCGTCGCGCCAATAGCCTTTCATCAGAAGGTTGCCGCGTACAAGAATCTCGCCATCCTCGGCAATGCGCAGATCGACCCCGGCAACCACTGGCCCGACCGTCTCGATCTTGATCCGTCCCGGACGGTTGGCCGAGATCAGGGGCGAGGCCTCGGTCTGGCCATAGCCCTGTAACAGATTGATTCCCAGCGCCATGAAGAAATGGCCGATCTCCGGATTGAGCGCGGCACCGCCAGAGATGAAATATTGCAACTGGCCGCCAAGACGGGCCCGTACCTTGGTCCTGACAAGCCTGTCGACGATGAGATTAAGGATGAATTCATGCGGCAGCAGATGGCGCCCGGCAAGCCGTTTGCCGCCAAGCCGCACCGCCGCCATGAACAGCTTTTCCGATATCCCGCCCTTCGCCCTGACGCCGCGCATGATCCGGTCATGAAGCACCTCATAGAGGCGCGGCACAGCCGTCATCAGGGTCGGGGAGACCTCGATCAGATTGTTCGCGATCTGGTCGGTGCTTTCGCAATACCAGACCTCGGCCATGATCTGGAAGGGCAGATGCATCCCGGCCGTATGTTCATAGGAATGCGAGAGCGGCAGAAGTGACAGAAAACGCTGGTTCTCGAGGACATTACCCTCGGCCAGAAGCTCCATGGCCGCCTTGATATTGGCCTGAATCGACCGGTGCGTCAGCATCACGCCCTTGGGGCGGCCGCCGGTGCCGGATGTGTATATGAAGCAGCACACATCATCCGGTTGCTGGGCGTCGATGCGATGCTCTAAATCCGCAAGCGGCTCGGCAGCGGCGATGGCGGCATCCCAATATTGCAGTCTCGGCCGCAGGCCGGTGGGCGCGGTGAAACTGTCATCCATCACGATCAGACTGTGAAGTGACGGCGCGCGGTTGGCGGCAAGCGCGATCCGCGACGCCAGCATGCCGCCGGACGTGATGGCGACGCTGGCCCCCGAATGATCCATGATGTAATGGTGATCATCCTCGGTGTTTGTGGTGTAGGCGGGTACAACGATGGCGCCGATGGACATCACCGCCAGATCGGCAATCGCCCATTCCGGCCGGTTCTCGGCGGAGACAAGAACCCGTTCACCGGGCTCGACGCCGCATCCCACCAGCACCGCGGCAAGACGCCTGACGCTGTCGGCTACCGCGCGCCAGCTATGGCCATGCCAGCTGCCGTCTCGCTTCTCGAAAAGCAGATTTCGCTCACCGCCCGCATCGACATTGGCGAAGAAGGCCTGCGGCAGATTTGCCGTCTCGACATAATGTGTACCTTCAGGCCAGCGTTCCAGTGTCATCCAAGTCATATCCCGGGCGCGCTGCCCCTGTCATCATGATGTCATGCCACCAAAGCTTAGTAAAAATCGTCTCCACTGCAAATCTCTTTACGCGCTCGGCCTGAGTGGTACGTCCATAAAGTCCTGTTCAGACATCTCCGATCATCTCATTCGCGGCGTCATGCGCCACCGGGTTGAGGTTTTCATCATTGTCAGCTGTCACAAATTGTTCAAAAGCCGCATCGAATGACGATTTAGCTAGTCGTTAATGGTGCTGTCATCATGGTCAGTGAAAGCCCTGTAGCCCGCGACCTGTTCGGCCATCTTGGCAGGCGTCCGCCCGGTGGCCGGGCCCAATCAGGTCTATCGTGAGAATTGCAGCGCGTCGCCGGCTGCCCGGATCAGGGCCATCGCCTTGTTCTGAGTTTCCTCATATTCGGCCTGCGGATCGCTGTCATAGACAATCCCGGCCCCTGCCTGGATGTGAAGCTTGCCGTCACGGACAAGCGCCGTGCGAAGGGCAATGCAGGTGTCAAGGTCACCGGCTGCCGAGATATAGCCGATGGCGCCGGAATAGACACCGCGCCGGTCTGGTTCAAGCTCGTCGATGATCTGCATGGCGCGGATTTTCGGGGCGCCGGAAACAGTGCCGGCCGGGAACCCGGCGATCATCGCGTCGACGGCGTCAAGGTCGGGCCGGATTTCGCCTTCCACCTGCGAGGCGATATGCATCACATGGCTGTAATATTCGACCTCGTAATTCGATTTGACCCGCACCGTGCCGGGGCGTGACACGCGGCCGACATCATTGCGGCCAAGATCGAGCAGCATCAGATGCTCGGCCCGTTCCTTGACATCGCCCATCAGGTCCTCGGCATTGGCGGCGTCTTCCTCGGGTGTAGCACCGCGCTTGCGGGTGCCGGCAATGGGGCGAATGGTGACAACATCGTCACGAAGCCGGACAAGGATTTCGGGACTGGATCCGACTATGGCCAGATCGTCGAAATCGAAGAAAAACAGGAAAGGCGAGGGGTTGAGGCGGCGCAGGCTGCGATAGAGGTTGATCGCCGGCAGATGGAACGGAATGGAGAAGCGCTGCGAGAGCACCACCTGGAAGATGTCGCCGGCACGGATATAATCCTTGGCCTTGTCGACCATCGACAGGAAATCCGCTTTCTCGACATTCGATTGCGGTCGCGGCAGCACAGCCTGACTGCCGCCGGCCTCGGTTGCCGGCATCGGGGCGTCGAGCGCCTTCAGCGCATTGGCGATCCGGGTTTGCGCGACATTCCACGCGGATGCAGGTTCATCCCACTCCGACGGGCGCACCTGCACAACAAGCGTGATGCTGTCACGCAGCCTGTCGAAAATGGCGATGAGCGACGGTCTGACAAGCATCGAGTCGGGCGTGTCGATCGATACAGGATTGGAATCCGGGATGGCCTCGATATGCCGGATCATGTCATAGCCGAAATAGCCGAACAGCCCGGCCGCCATAGGGGGCAGCGCGCCTGTATCGGTCATTGCGGAGTCGGCCATCAGCGAGCGGAGCGACTCAATCGGCGGCCTGCCATCGGTGACGAAGTCATCGCTATCCTGCGGGGCGCGGTTGATTTCGGCTGTTGTGCCGCGACACCGCCAGATCAGATCGGGGGCAAGGCCGATGATCGAGAAGCGGCCGCGGATTTCCCCGCCCTCGACCGATTCCAGCAGGAAGGTGTTGCGGCTTCCTGCCGCGAGACGAAGATAGGCCGAGACAGGCGTCTGCGTATCAGCGACGAGCTCTCGCGCCACCAGCTGGGGGGTGCCACCGGCAAACCCTTCAGCAAAACGGTCGAAATCGTCGTCACCGGCCATGATCACTGGCTGCCGATCAGCAGCTGCTGGACCCCGCCAAGACGGATCTGCAAGTCATGCGTTCGTGACAGGTCTGCCGACAGGGTGCCAAGAATGTCCTGCTGAATGGCCCGGCTGGTGAAATTGCGAAGCAGCTGTGCTGTTTCTGTCAGCTCCGAATCCTCTGCCGGCGTAATCCTTTCCGTGCGCACGGCAATCGCCTCGCTACCGGTTTCGACAATTTGGTTTTCGCCGATATCCTGGCCGAAGGCAGCGCTGGCAATGAGCCGTGCGGCCTCATGGTCAAGGCCGGTCCCGGTGCGCCTGAACGCGGTGGTTTCGGCAGATGCGGCGAAGGCCGTTTCATCGGCGCTCAATGCGGTGGCTTTCTCACGCGCCGCCTTGATCGCCTCGACAAGCTTCCAGTCGCCGATGGCCCTTGTCCGCACCTCGGTCAGATCGCGTGTGCGGGGCTCGGTCTCAGCGGTCACCTCGACGACGAAGAACATGTCGTTGGTGCCTTCCTGGATCACGCTCAGATCGTCGATCTCGTTCGACCAGATGGTGTCGAGGACAAGGCTGTCCTGCGCCAGGTCGGCGTCGTCCCCTGCAAAGGGCGCACCGTCAATATCATTGCCGCGCCGGTCGATATCCCGGAGAGTGACAAGCCTGCCGCCAACTTCCTTGATGGCCTCGTCGATGGTCGCGCCCGACGCCAGAAAATCTTCCAGAATATTGGCTTTTTCAAAAATCATGTCGATCGCGGCTTCAGCCTGCAGCGCGGCACGGATCGTCTCGCTGACATCGGCAAGGCTGGTCTCGCCCCCGGCCACCACCTCGTCGATGGCGATCAGGTGAAACCCGAAGGCGGATTCGACCGGTCCGGTCACGTCGCCCGTCGACGCCGCGAAGGCAGCCTCGGCGATGGCGTCGTCAAGATCACCGCGGGCCACCAGGCCAAGCTGTGTATCACCCTCTGTCCATCCCAGCGTGTCGGTCGCGACAGCGGTGAAATCCTCACCGTCGGTCAGCCTTGCAAAGGCGGTGTCGGCAGCGGCCCGGTCATCAAACACCATCTGGCGAAGCCGCCGCCTTTCGGGGGTGGTGAATTCATCAATCCGGTCCTGATAGGCGGTTTCGACCTCGGAATCGCTGACATCGATGCTGGCGGCGAACATCCGGGGCTCGATGATGCCGACGCGGGCGGTGCGCAGTGCCGGAGCGTCATACCGGCTTTGCACATCGGTGAACCAGGCCGACAACACGCTGTCATCCGGATCTGCGATGGCACTGGCATCGACCGGTACGCTGACAAGGCGGGCGGTGCGACGTTCAAGCTCGTAAGCTGTCATAATGCGCGCCACCGCGTCGGGCTGCGCCGCGCCGGATGCGACGGCATCCACGATCTGGGTACGCCGCAACGCCGTGTCGACTTCCTGCAGATACTCGGCCTCAGTCAATCCGGCATTGGCCAGCACACTGATGAAGCGTGACTGCGAGAAATTGCCAAGCTCATCCCGGAATGAGGGCTCATTCGCCACCGCGTCACGCTGCATGTCGCGGGTGACAGCAATCCCCAGCCGGTCGGCCTCGGCGCGGAACACCACATCACGCGCCAGAGCGCCGGCAAGTTCCGGCAGCAGGCCGGACTCCAATGCCTCTCCCATCGTGGCGTTGGGCAGGTAATTGCGGCGGGCAAGGTCGAATTTCACGGCAACCTCACGCGGTGACAGGCTCTGCTTGCCGGCGCTGATCGCCTTGTCGCTGCCGCCGATCAGACCGGTGGTCATGTCGCCGACTCCCCAGAGCGCGAAACCGGCTGCCAGAAAGACCAAAAAAACCTTCATGATTGGCGACTTGGCACCGCCGCGTAATGCCTGAAGCATGGATTGTCCCTATATCTCTGTGTCTCTGGACGTTCGTTGTTCCGCGAGTCTGTCTTTTTGATCGCATGTCCGTTCCGAAGGCCGGCCAGCGACATGCCAGATTGCTACGCGCGTAGTTGTAAACTTTCAGTCAGACCGGGGCAATTGACAATTTCGCGCGCGGCGCTGGTTTCTGCCATCTTGCCGCGTACCAGATGGTGGCATTCGATCCGTGGATTGGGTATGGTACGGCGCTGCGTCTGGCCGTGCTGTCGTGGCGGTGCCATTACCGGCAGACATGCAATCGGTTCGGGGTAGGGGGATTGACGTGATAATTGCAGCGAACTGGAAGATGAACCCGCCGCTGGCTGATGCCGCCGCGCTTGCCGCGGCCTATGCCGCACAAAGCTTTGCTGGCGTTACCCGGATACTGTTCCCGCCGGCACCCTATCTGGTGCAGATGGGTGTGCGGCTTGATGGCACCGACATGCAGGTTGGTGGCCAGGACTGTCATCACAACGCCTCGGGCGCGCATACAGGGGATATCGCGGCCGGCATGCTTGCCGATTGCGGTGCATCTGTCGTGCTTCTCGGACATTCCGAGCGACGCGCCGATCATGGCGAGGGTGACGCGCTTGTCGCGGCAAAGGCGGTGGCGGCGCTCTCGACAGGACTGGATGTGATGATCTGTGTCGGGGAAACGCTCGACCAGCGCGAGGCGGGTGCGGCCGAGGCTGTGGTCACGGCGCAGCTTGACGGGTCGGTTCCGGCAGGAATCGAGGCGTCCCGGCTGATTCTGGCCTATGAACCTGTCTGGGCGATCGGCACCGGCAAGGTGGCGGGGGTCGAGGACATCGCCGCCATGCATGCCGCCATTCAGCAATGGCTTGCCGGACGTGACCTTGCCAGCGTGCCAATTCTCTATGGTGGGTCGGTCAAACCCGGCAATGCCGACGCGATTTTCGGCGTGCCGGATGTGAGCGGCGCGCTTGTCGGCGGCGCAAGCCTGAAGGCCGAGGATTTCAGCGGTATCTGCAGTGCCGGCGCGCGCGCTGCGGCCGCAAGGTCGTGAATGTCTTGAATCCCTTGAAATCACAGGCCTTGAAATAACACGAAACAGCCCATATAACATCGCCATCCATCGCACCGCTGACCCTGGCAAGGCTGACCTGGCATGCAAACGCTTATACTGACGATCCATATCCTGATTGCGCTGGCGCTGATCGGCGCGGTCCTGTTGCAGCGTTCCGAAGGCGGCGGCCTTGGCATTGGCGGCGGTGGCGGTGCCGGTGGCGGTTTCATGACGGCCCGCGGCACGGCCAATATGATGACCCGCGTCACCGCAATCCTTGCTGCCTGTTTTTTTGGCACCTCGCTGATCCTCGCGATCATGGCCGGTAGCCAGCGCGATTCCGTGTCCATCGTCGATGAAGTGATCAGCGAGACCCCGGCGCCGGCAAGCGGCCCTGTCGTCCCGACAACGGAATAAACCTGTCCGGGCCAGTGGCGCGGAGATGGCAGGGGCGCGATTGAAAACGCGCCGCTTTGTCAAGCGCCAAAACCCGAATAAAACCACCAGATAATGTTATTTTGGCACTTACATACCGCTGGATATTGCGGTAGTAAGATGGCCCATGCCTCGATATCTCTTTATCACTGGTGGTGTGGTTTCTTCCCTTGGAAAGGGCCTTGGTGCCGCCGCCCTTGCAGCCCTGCTTCAGGCACGAGGCTACAAGGTCCGCCTTCGTAAACTCGACCCCTATCTGAATGTCGATCCCGGCACGATGTCGCCAACCCAGCATGGCGAGGTGTTCGTGACCGATGACGGGGCCGAGACCGATCTTGACCTTGGTCATTACGAGCGGTTCACCGGCGTTCATGCGCGCCGTACCGACAATATCACCACCGGCAGGATCTATTCCGACGTGCTGGCGCGCGAACGCCGCGGTGATTATCTGGGCGCGACGATTCAGGTCATCCCGCATGTGACCGACGCCATCAAGGCGTTCATCCAGTCGAACCATGATGATGAGGATTTCGTCATCTGCGAAATCGGCGGCACGGTTGGCGATATCGAATCACTGCCCTTCCTCGAGGCGATTCGCCAGCTTGGCAACGAACTCGGGCGCGAGCAGACCTGTTTTCTTCATGTCACGCTGATACCCTTCATCGCCGCCGCTGGCGAGTTGAAGACCAAGCCGACACAGCATTCGGTCAAGGAATTGCAGTCGGTCGGTATCCAGCCCGATATCCTGCTATGCCGGACCGAACACCCGCTTCCTGACGAGCAGCGCGGGAAGATCGCGCTGTTCTGCAACATCCGTCCGTCGGCGGTGATCCTCGGCATGGATGTCGGCAATATCTACGAGGTGCCGCTGTCCTATCACGATCAGGGGCTGGATCGTGAGGTGATCCGTCACTTCAACCTCCCTGATGAAAAGCCCGACCTGTCAGGCTGGGCGCGAATCAGCGACGGGCTTGCCAATCCGGACAGCGAGGTGACCATCGCCATTGTCGGTAAATACACCTCGCTTCAGGATTCCTACAAATCGCTTGGCGAGGCGCTTGTCCATGGCGGCATCGCCAACAGCGCCAAGGTCAGGATCGAATGGATCGATTCCGAATTGTTCGAGAAAGAGGATGCGGCCATCGAGGCGCTTCACCATGTCAGCGGCATTCTGGTCCCGGGCGGGTTTGGTGAACGCGGCTCGGAAGGGAAAATCCGCGCCATCGAATTTGCCCGTGTCCACCGGATTCCCTATCTCGGCATCTGCTTTGGCATGCAGATGGCGGTGCTGGAGACTGCACGCAATCTGGCTGGGCTGCCCGGCGCCGGGTCGAGCGAGTTCGGCGAGCCCGAGATTCCGCTTGTTGGCCTGATGACCGAATGGACAGTCGGCAACGAGACCATGCAGCGAAGTTCCGACAGTGATCTTGGCGGCACGATGCGGCTTGGTGCCTATCCATGCCTGTTGACGGACGGCACGCTGGCGCGCGATCTCTATGCCACGGCCGAGATTTCCGAACGGCACCGCCATCGCTATGAAGTCAACATCGCCTATCGCGACAGGCTGGAGGCCGCCGGCATGACCTTTTCCGGCCTGTCGCCGGATGGCTCGCTGCCGGAAATCGTCGAGCGGCCGGATCACCCGTGGTTTGTCGGCGTGCAGTTCCATCCGGAATTGAAATCCAAACCATTCGACCCGCATCCGCTGTTCACCGGATTCGTCGCCGCGTCGATGGAAAAATCACGGCTTGTCTGACATCATGGTCGCCAAGCCGTCATCGGGAGAAAGTGATATGTCGAGCTTTCACATCGCCAGCGTCCCTTGCGGCGGTGACAGCCCGTTGCTGCTGATTGCCGGCCCGTGTCAGGTGGAGGGGCTGGATCACGCGATGATGTGCGCCGAGGCGCTTGCCGGCATGGCAGCTGCCGCCGGTATGGGATTTGTCTATAAATCCTCATACGACAAGGCCAACCGCACCTCGGCCGGGGCGGCGCGCGGCGTCGGCATGGATGAGGGGTTGCGGATTTTCCAGCAGGTCAAGGACGCCTGCGGCTGTCCGGTGTTGACCGATGTTCATCTTCCCGACCAGTGCGCGCCGGTCGCCGAGGTGGTCGATGTGCTGCAGATACCGGCCTTTCTGTGCCGGCAGACCGACCTTGTCGTCGCGGCAGCCGCCACCGGCGCCGTCGTGAACATCAAGAAGGGCCAGTTCCTGGCGCCATGGGACATGAAACATGTCGCAGCCAAGGTCACCGGCACCGGCAATGAGCGCCTGATGCTGACCGAGCGCGGTACCTCATTCGGATATAACACGCTGGTGTCGGACATGCGCGCCCTGCCGCAGATGGCCGATCTTGGCCATCCGGTGATTTTCGATGCGACGCATTCGGTCCAGCAGCCGGGCGGTCTTGGCGGCAGTTCCGGCGGCCAGCGCGAATTCGTGCCGGTGCTGGCTCGTGCCGCGGTTGCTGTGGGTGTCAACGGGCTGTTCATGGAAAGCCACCAGGACCCGGACAGCGCTCCCTCCGATGGCCCCAACATGGTGCCGCTTGACGCCATGCCTGCCGTACTGGACCAGTTGCGCCGGATCGACGAGGCGCGGCGCGGCTGACAGCGGCGCAAAATTGCAATTTCAGGCTGTCGGCGCTATAGCCGTCGCATCGCAAGCCACATCGCCACCAAACTGCAGAAGGACAACAACAGATGAGTGCCATCGAAGACATCCAGGCCCGCGAGATACTGGACTCGCGCGGCAATCCGACGGTCGAGGTCGATGTGCTTCTCGAGGACGGCGCCTTTGGCCGCGCCGCCGTGCCGTCAGGCGCGTCGACCGGCGCGCATGAGGCTGTCGAGCTTCGTGACGGTGACACCTCGCGCTATGGCGGCAAGGGCGTCCTGCAGGCCATCGAGGCGGTGAATATGGAGATCTTCGACGCGCTGATGGGCGCCGACGCTCTTGACCAGGCCGGGCTTGACCAGGCGATGATCGATCTTGACGGCACCGCCAACAAGGGACGGCTTGGTGCCAATGCCATTCTCGGCGTGTCGATGGCGGCGGCGCGGGCCGCGGCGGACTCTGTCGGCCTGCCGCTATGGCGTTATCTTGGCGGCGTGCATGCGCATCTGCTGCCGACCCCGATGATGAACATCATGAATGGTGGGGCGCATGCCAATAACGCGCTGGATGTTCAGGAATTCATGGTGATGCCGGTCGGCGCGCCCCATTTTCCCGATGCGGTGCGCGTGGGTGCGGAGATTTTTCACGCTCTCAAATCGCTTCTGGCGCAGGCCGGGCATTCCACAGCCGTCGGTGATGAGGGCGGCTTTGCGCCGGCCATCAACTCGACCGACGAGGCGCTCGACTACATCCGTAAATCGATCGAGGCCGCCGGATGCACCCCCGGCGATGACGTGGTGATCGGAATCGACGCCGCCGCGACCGAGCTTTACCGGGACGGGGCCTATCATCTGGCGGGTGAGGGGCGCAGCCTGTCATCGCAGGAAATGGTCACGATGTGGACATCGCTTGTCGCCAACCATCCGATTGTCTCGCTCGAGGACCCGATGGATGAGGAGGACTGGGACGGTTTTGCCGCGCTGACCGCCGCTGTCGGTGACAAAATCCAGATTGTCGGTGACGATCTGTTCGTGACGAACGCCGAACGGCTTGCCCGTGGCATCACCGAGGAAACGGCGAACGCGATCCTGGTGAAGGTCAACCAGATCGGTACTTTGTCGGAAACGCTGCAAGCCGTCGAGATGGCGCAGAAGGCCGGGTTTGGCGTGGTCATTTCGCATCGTAGTGGCGAGACCGAGGACAGTTTCATCGCCGATCTTGCGGTGGCTACAAATGCCGGCCAGATCAAGACCGGCTCGCTGTCGCGCTCCGACAGGCTGGCGAAATACAACCAACTGCTGCGGATCGATGAGGAGCTGGATGCCTCAGGTCTCTATGCCGGTGGCAGCATTCTGCGCGCCTGACTCGATTACATCGGTGGCAAATCACAAAATGGCAAGGAATCCGGCGATTCGCTTTTTTCTTGACCTGATGAATCGGCTTTGATTCACTGACCCTTGAAATGTGGGTTGTCCACCTGTCCAAAGGGGTCAGACATGTATGCCGCGCGCCGACGCCTGATCGTGCTGATGAGCAGTTCCCTGCTGTTGTCCTCGGTTGTGATCTTCTTCGGATTTCATATTCTTGCCGGTGACCGCGGCATTCTCGCCCGCCCGGAACTTGATCGCCGGATCATGCTTGCCGAGGAAAAGCTGGCACTGCTGCGCCGTCATCACGATTTTCTGTCGCACCGGATTCACCTTTTGCAGGCTGACTCGCTTGATGCCGATATGCTGGCGGAAACGGCGCGGGCCGAGCTTGGCCTCTATTCGCCGAATGATGTCATAATTTCAATTGACCTCTCGAAATTGAAATTTTCAGACATTACGCCGAATAATGAAATAAACTGAAATCAAGTTTATTTAAAAATTATTAAATTAAATCAATAAAATAAATTTATTGAAAAAAATAGCTTTTCAGTAAATCCTTCCCCCTGTGATCGGTCCGGCATGCCCGGACCCTTCGGTGATTCCGCGTAACACATCCGCGGATCACTTGTTATTGCAGGTCGGGGAGGAATTGATGGCCGAGATGGCGAAGGCCCAACGCAAGCGCAAGCCGGGACGTCCACCAAAGGCGGCGTCCGGTGCCACGGCGATGAATGATCTGCCCGCGCGCGACGATCTTGTCGAAATGTATCGTGACATGCTGCTGATCCGCCGCTTCGAGGAGAAGGCCGGGCAGCTCTACGGTATGGGCCAGATTGGCGGCTTCTGCCACCTCTATATCGGTCAGGAGGCGGTTGTCGTTGGTCTGCAATCAGTCAGCAAGCCGGGTGATACCGTCGTTACCTCCTATCGCGATCACGGTCATATGCTGGCCTGCGGCATGGATGCGGACGGCGTGATGGCCGAATTGACCGGGCGTGAGGGGGGCTACTCGCGCGGCAAGGGCGGATCGATGCACATGTTCAGCCGCGAGAAGAATTTCTTTGGTGGCCATGGCATTGTCGGCGCGCAGGTGCCGATCGGCTGTGGCCTCGCCTTTTCCCACAAATACCGGGACGAGCCGAATGTCTGCCTGACTTATCTGGGCGATGGCGCCGTCAATCAGGGCCAGGTCTATGAGAGTTTCAACATGGCGGCGCTGTGGGACCTGCCCTGCCTGTTCGTGATCGAGAACAACCAGTATGGCATGGGCACGGCGGTGACTCGCGCGGCGGCCGGCCGGTCGCTTGCCGATCGGGGGGCCGCCTATGGTATTCCCGGGATGCAGGTTGACGGCATGGATGTGCTGGCGGTGCGTGCCGCCGGCGCCGAGGCGCTGGAGCATTGCCGGTCCGGCAAGGGGCCCTATGTGCTGGAAATGAAGACCTATCGCTATCGTGGGCATTCGATGTCCGACCCGGCGAAATACCGGACCCGCGAGGAGGTCGATGCGATGCGCAAGCAGCATGATCCGATCGATCAGCTGCGCGAGGTTCTGGGCAAGCAGGATGTCAGCGAGGATGAGCTGAAATCCATCGACGCCGAGGTCAAGGCGGTTGTCCTTCGCGCCACTGAATTCGCGCAGACAAGTCCCGAGCCCGACCCGTCCGAACTCTTCACCGACATTCTGCTGCCGGCCGGTGGTCGTGACAGCCGGAAGGAGGCCTGATCCATGGCGATCGAGATATTGATGCCGGCACTTTCGCCAACGATGGAAGAGGGGACGCTCGCGAAATGGCTTGTCGAGGAGGGCGCGACCGTTCGCAGCGGCGATGTCATCGCCGAGATTGAAACCGACAAGGCCACGATGGAGGTCGAGGCGCTTGACGATGGTACGATTGGCAGGATCCTTGTCGCTGAGGGAAGCGAGGGTGTGAAGGTCAACGCGCCGATCGCGATGCTTCTGGAAGAGGGTGACAGTGCCGATGCGATGCCGCGGGCGGCATCCGCGGAAACCGCGCCTGAAACTCCCGAATCTATGCCTGACGCGGTGGCACCTGGTCAGCCTGTGCCTGTGGCGGACAGTGTGGCGGCCGAACCGGTGGCAGCCGGCGACAGTGCCGCACTGACGGTGCGTGAGGCGCTTCGCGATGCGATGGCCGAGGAAATGCGCGCCGACGACCGCGTCTTCGTCATGGGTGAGGAAGTCGCCGAGTATCAGGGCGCCTACAAGGTCACCCAGGGGCTGCTTGCCGAATTCGGCCCGAAGCGGGTGATCGACACGCCGATCACCGAGCAGGGTTTTGCCGGGCTTGGAGTCGGTGCGGCGTTTGGCGATTTGCGGCCGGTGGTTGAATTCATGACCTTCAATTTCGCCATGCAGGCCATTGACCAGATCATCAATTCGGCAGCCAAGACGCTGTATATGTCGGGTGGCCAGATGGGGTGCCCCATCGTCTTTCGCGGGCCGAACGGCGCGGCCAGCCGTGTGGCGGCGCAGCATTCGCAATGCTATGCAAGCTGGTACGCGCATTGCCCGGGCCTGAAGGTTGTCGCGCCATGGTCGGCGGCGGACGCCAAGGGCCTGCTGAAGGCGGCCATTCGTGATCCGAATCCGGTGATCTTCCTCGAGAACGAGGTGATGTACGGGCAGAGTTTCGATGTGCCGTCGGATGATGACTGGGTGGTGCCGATTGGCCGCGCGAAAATCGTTCGCGAGGGAAGCGATGTCACCATCACCGCCTTCTCGATCATGGTTGGCCGCGCCCTTGAGGCTGCCGACCAGCTTGCCGAGCTGGGGATTTCGGCGGAAGTGATCGACCTGCGGACGATCCGCCCGCTCGACATCGAGACGATTGTCACCTCGGTCAGGAAAACCTCGCGGCTGGTGACCTGCGAGGAAGGCTTTCCGTTTGCCGGTCTCGGCTCCGAAATCGCCATGCAGGTGATGGAACAGGCCTTTGACTGGCTTGACGCGCCGATCGCGCGGGTCACCGGCAAGGATGTGCCGATGCCCTATGCCGCCAACCTCGAAAAGTTGGCCCTGCCGCAGATCGAGGATATCACGGCGACGGTTCAGGCCACCTGTGCCGGCTTCCGGGGGGCTTGAGGGATGGCGATCGATATTCTGATGCCGGCGCTCTCGCCGACGATGGAAACCGGAACGCTGGCGAAATGGATGGTCGCGGTCGGTGATACCGTTCGCAGCGGCGATGTCATTGCCGAGATCGAGACCGACAAGGCCACGATGGAGGTCGAGGCCGTGGATGACGGCGTTCTGGCGAGCGTCATGGTCGAAGCCGGTACCGAGGGTGTGGCCGTGGGAACGCCGATTGCCCGGCTTGCCGAGGATGGTGAAACTGTAGAGGATGCAGCGGCCGCTGCCGCCGCACCCGCTACCACCGCGCCGCAGGCGGCACCTTCGCAGGAATCTGTGGCGGACACAGCGGCTGTTGCATCTGCGCCGCAACCGCAAGCTGAACCGGTCACGCCGCCCCCGGCGCCATCTGCCGTGCCATCTGCTGCCGCGTCGGACGCCTCTTCGAACACCGGGCGCATTTTCGCCAGCCCGCTGGCGCGCCGGATCGCGGCCGAGCGCGGGGTTGATCTTGCAGCGCTGTCTGGCAGTGGCCCGCATGGGCGGATCCTGCGCCGTGATGTCGAGGCTGCCAGTGTGTCGGCCCCGGCAGTCGCGACACGCACCGCCGCAGTCGCGGCCGTTCAGGGTGACAGCCGGGTCGAGCCGAACAGCCAGATGCGCAAGATCATCGCGGCCCGGCTGCAGGAATCCAAGGCGACGGCCCCGCATTTCTATCTGACGGTTGATTGTGAGATCGACAATCTGCTGGCGGCCCGCCGGCAGATGAATGATCGCGCGCCCGAGGGTGTGAAAATTTCGGTCAACGACCTGATCATCCGTGCCGCCGCGATGGCGCTGATCAAGGTGCCGAAGGCGAATGCGTCATGGGAAGGCGACAATACACGGCTGTTCACCCATGCCGATATCGCCATGGCGGTGGCCGTTGAGGGTGGTCTTGTGACGCCGGTCATCTGGGCGGCTGAGCAGAAAGGGCTTGCCGAGATCGCCGCGATCAGCCGCGATCTTGCAACGCGGGCCCGCGACGGCAATCTGGCGCCCGAGGAATTCAGTGGCGGCAGCTTCACCATCTCCAACCTTGGCATGTATGGCGTCAGGGAATTCGCCGCCGTCATCAACCCGCCGCAGGGCGCGATTCTTGCCGTTGGGGCGGGTGAGGAGCGGCCGGTGGTGCATGACGGGCAGCTGGCGGTCGCGACGGTGATGACAGTAACGCTGTCGGCCGACCACCGGGTGGTGGACGGCGCCGTCGGCGCAGAATGGCTGCAGGCCTTCAAGGGCTATATCGAAGCCCCTGTCACAATGTTGCTCTAGGGCGCCCGGAGGACCAATCATGGCAACCGAGACATCCTTTGATCTGGTCGTTGTTGGTGGTGGCCCCGGCGGCTATGTCGCCGCCATCCGGGCATCGCAGCTGAAAATGAAGGTGGCGCTTGTCGAGCGCGAGCATCTTGGCGGAATCTGCCTGAACTGGGGATGTATCCCGACCAAGGCCCTGCTGCGGGCGGCCGAGCTGCGCCACTCCATCGACGAGATGCAGGAATTCGGCATCACCGTCAGCGGCGAGGTCAGCATCGATCTGCCGGCCGTGGTCAAGCGGTCACGCAAGGTTGCGGGCCGTTTGTCGACCGGCGTGCAACACCTGCTGAAAAAGAACAAGGTCACGGTGTTTGATGATCTGGCGAGGCTTGGTGCGCGCCGCGGCGATCTTCGCGAGGTCAGGCTTGCCGGCGGCGCCACGCTGACCGCGAAACATGTGATCCTGGCGACCGGCGCGCGGGCACGCTCGCTTCCCGGCATCGAGCCTGACGGCAAGACGATCCTGACCTATCGCGAGGCGATGGTTCCCGAGACCATGCCGAAATCGCTTGTCATCATCGGGTCTGGCGCCATCGGCTCGGAATTCGCCTCCTTCTATCTCGACATGGGGGTCGAGGTGACGCTGATCGAGGCGATGGACCGGATCCTGCCGGTCGAGGATGCCGAAATTTCCGATTTCGTGCAGAAGGCGTTCGTCAAACGCGGTATGAAGGTGGTGACCGGCGCGCGCCTTTCCAGCCTGAAACCATCGGCAGGCGGCGTTACCGCCAGCTTCGAGGGTGGCATCGAACCCGTTGTCGCCGAACGCGCCATCATGGCCGTCGGCATCACCGGCAATTCCGAATCGCTTGGCCTTGAAGGCACCGGGGTCAAAACTGATCGTGGGCATATCGTAACCGACGGCTATGGCGCGACGGGTGAGCCCGGCATCTATGCAATCGGCGATGTGACCGGTCCGCCTTGGCTGGCCCACAAGGCAAGCCATGAGGGGATTATCTGTGTCGAGAAGATCGCCGGTGAGGCGGGTGTCCATGCCATTGCCGACGGGTCCGTGCCGGGCTGCACCTATTGTCGCCCGCAGGTGGCATCTGTCGGCATGACCGAGGCGGCCGCCATTGAGGCCGGCCACAAGGTGCGTGTCGGCAGGTTCCCGATGCTGGCCAATGGCAAGGCCATCGCGCTTGGCGACGACCAGGGGCTGATCAAGACCGTGTTCGACGCCGCGACAGGCGAGTTGCTCGGGGCGCATATGGTCGGGCCGGAGGTCACCGAATTGATCCAGGGATATGCCATCGCCCGCACGCTGGAAGCCACCGAGGCCGAACTGATCCAGACCATTTTCCCGCATCCGACCCTGTCCGAGGCGATGCATGAATCGGTTCTTGATGCATATGGTCGCGCCATCCACTTCTAGGGGTGGCCCGGCATGTTATCTGGCATATCATCGGTAAGTCAGACAAAGCGAGGATGATCTGCACCGCCAATGCCACAGGTCAACACCACAAAAGGCGCTGAGCGCCATCCCGAAAAGCGCCGCAACCCGGACAATCCGCAACCGCGCCGTCCAGATTGGCTGCGTGTGAAGGCGCCTGTTTCGGCCGAATATGGTGCCACGCGGGCGCTGATGCGTGAGCTGGACCTTGTCACCGTGTGCGAGGAGGCTGCCTGCCCCAATATCGGTGAATGCTGGGCGCAGAAACACGCCACCATGATGATCCTCGGGTCGGTCTGCACCCGCGCCTGCGCCTTCTGCAATGTCGCCACCGGTCGGCCCGATCTGCTCGATCCGCATGAGCCTGAACATGTCGGTGAGGCGGTGGCGAAGCTTGGGCTGAAACATGTCGTCATCACCTCGGTCGACCGTGACGATCTGGATGACGGGGGTGCGACGCATTTCGCGCAGACCATCAACGCCATCCGGCGCCTGTCGCCAGGCACGACAATCGAGGTGCTGACGCCTGATTTCCTGCGCAAGGACGGCGCGCTGGAGATCGTCGTCGCGGCGCGCCCCGATGTGTTCAACCATAATATGGAAACGGTGCCGCGCCTCTACCCGTCGATCCGCCCCGGCGCGCGCTATTTCCACTCGCTGTCGATCCTGCAGCAGGTGAAATCCCTCGACCCGTCCATTTTCACCAAATCCGGCATCATGGTCGGGCTTGGCGAGGGTGATGAGGAGGTCGGCCAGCTGATGGATGATCTTCGCAGCGCCGATGTCGATTTCATGACCATCGGCCAGTATCTGCAACCAACGCCGAAACATGCGCCGGTTGACAGGTTTGTCGAGCCGGCAACCTTTGAGAATTATGCCAGGCTTGGCCGCGCCAAGGGCTTCCTGCTGATGTCGTCGACGCCGCTCACGCGGTCGTCCTATCACGCCGATGCTGATTTCGCGGCATTGCAGCAGGCGCGCAATGCTGCGCTGGAGGCGGGATGAGATGACGGTCCATGCCGAAAGGCGGATCATCAGGCACGGTCCGCAGGAGCTGTATGATCTCGTTGCGGATGTCCGCAGCTATCCCCAGTTCCTGCCCTGGTGCATGGCGGCACGGATCCGGCATGAAGACCGACATGCGCTGGCCGCTGATCTGATCATCGGATTCCAGATGTTTCGTGAAAGGTTTACGTCTCACGTTGATCTCGATCCTGAAAACCTTGAAATTGATGTAAAATATGCAGAAGGCCCATTTAAGTATCTGACAAATAAATGGCGCTTCCTTCCGCATCCTGACGGGTGTGAAATCGATTTCTATGTTGATTTCGAATTCAATTCCAGGCTGCTGCAATCGGTCATTGAAACATTATTCACCGAGGCCGTCCGACGGATGGTGAAGGCGTTCGAGGAACGCGCCGATGACCTCTATGGCAAGCCCGACGCCACCCTCACAACGAGGCTTGTCTCTTCCTGAGCCGACAGTGGTCAGCCGATCCCGTCCTTCATCATGGTCAGTGCCGTGCTCGCCGCCCGGTGCCGCACTGTCGCCCGGTCGCCGGTGAAGATATGGTGCGTGGTCACCGTTCTGCCGCCACGAATGGCAAGGCCGAACCAGACAAGGCCAACCGGTTTGTCGGCTGTTCCGCCGCCGGGGCCGGCGATGCCGGTGACGGCGATGGCGATGCCGGCTTGCGGGGCGGCGCGCAGCGCGCCGTCAGCCATGGCGGCGGCCGTTTCCGCCGATACGGCACCATGCGCTGCGAGAACGGCCTCGGGAACGGCAAGAAGATCGATTTTCGCCGCGTTGCTGTAGGTTACCACGCCGCGGTCAAGGACCGCCGAGGCGCCGGCGATATCGGTCAGTGCGGCGGCGACCATGCCGCCGGTACAGGATTCGGCTGTTGTCACCATCAGATCCGCCGCGATGGCGCGTTCGATAACAGCACCGGCAAGCTTGGCCAGATCCGCTTTGTCCTGATCTGTTGTCATTACAGCACCCATTGCAAACCCAGCAGGCAAGCCGCCGCCAGCGCGCCGGCAACGATGTCGTCCGCCATCACGCCATAGCCACCGGGAAGATTTTCGGCCAGCCTGACCGGCCCCGGTTTCAGAATATCGAACAGCCTGAAGGCGACAAAGGCGGCAAGCCACCAGCGCCAGTCGAGCGGGACCACGAGAAGCGCGATCCACTGGCCGGCCACCTCGTCGATGACGATGTCCGATGCATCCTTGCTTCCTGTCACACGGTCATAGATGTCGGCCGCCCTGACGCCGAGGATGCAGATGACGAGAGTGGCGGCCTCGAGGACCCAGCCGCCAGGCTGCACCAGCGCAGCCGCGATCAGAACCGCCGCCGCCGAACCCCAGCTTCCCGGGGCCGGGCGGAGCCGTCCCACCGGTCCCAGTGTCGCCAGCATCATCCAGGGATTTGTGTTCATCTATGCTGCCCTGTCATCACCAGCGTGGCGGTTGCCTGAGCGGCGATGCCTTCGCCGCGTCCGGTGAAGCCAAGCTGTTCCGAGGTTGTCGCCTTCACGGCGACGCGGGAGATGTCGATCCCGGCAAGCTGGGCGATGCGGGCGCGCATGGCATCACGGTGTGGGCCGATTTTCGGGCGCTCGCAGACCAGTGTCAGGTCGAGATGCATGATGGCGGCCCCATGCTCGGCGCAGCGTGACACCGCAAAGGCAAGGAATTGCGCGCTGTCGGCATTCTTCCAGCGCTCATCTGAGGGTGGAAAATGCGATCCGATATCACCATCGGCAAGAGCGCCGAAAATCGCGTCACACAAGGCGTGCAGCCCCACATCACCATCCGAATGCGCGGCAAGGCCGCGGTCATGCGCGATATCGATCCCGCCAAGACGCACTGGCCCCTCATCATCACCAAACCTATGCACGTCATAGCCGTTGCCGGTACGGATATCGAACGGGGGCAGGGCGGCCGGCATGGTTGGTCCTCCTTCAGGATGTGGCACTGCCGACAGGATGGCGAAATCCGTCGGCCGCGTCAGCTTCATCAGACATTCATCTCCCGTTACGATATCGATCCGCGACGATCCGTCCTCATACAGGCGGATGTCGTCGGTGATCTCGGTGTCCGGCGCGAGGCTGTCATGCCGTGCGCACAGATCGTCAAGATGGAACATCTGCGGCGTCTGGGCGCGGCCAAGGCTGGCGCGCTCAATGGTGTCGGCCACCTGCGAGCCCGCGATCAGCTTGACAGTATCAAAGACAGGCAGGACCGGCAGCGCGGCGTCGGCGCCGGCGTCAAGCGCGGCGACAAGGTCGGAGATGACGCGTTGCGGCAAAAGTGGGCGCGCTGCGTCATGAATGGCGACAAGGCTGATCGCCGGTCCGCCTGCAATGGCAAGGCCCGCCGCCACCGAATCCTGGCGCCTGGCGCCGCCGGCGACAATCACCACCCGCGCGTCACCGGCAAGATCGCCAAGAGCCGTCATGGCGTCCGCCTCGCGACCGGCCGCCACGACAATGACGACGCGTGCTGTTGCCGGGTGGGCCAGAAAGGCGGTGGCAGAGTGGGCGAGGACGCTGCGCCCGGCGAGATTGCGAAACTGCTTTTCCAGCCCATCGCCCATGCGCGTGCCGCCGCCGGCGGCGACAATCACGGCGGCAAGCCGACGCGCTGGTGTCTCTGTGGTAGTCCGGGACGTCATGCCCCGTTATCACCAAAGGTCAGGCCAAAGTCCATGACAATTCAAGCCGTGATTGGCGGCGCAGTCGGCAGCTCCGCCATGCGAGCCGTAAATCGGTACGGCCTGTTGCGCAAAAGGGGCTGGAAGTCCTGCCTTGAATTGGTGCATATTGCCTGAAATTTAAGCAGCGGCAGGGTGTTCAGCGCCTGGCCGCATGGGGTAACGTAGCGATGACCTTGGGTATCGGATCGACGGAACTGCCGCACGGTGCCATCCTGGCGCCGATGTCGGGGGTGACGGACATGCCGTTCCGGCGGGCCGTGAGGCGCGCCGGTGGTGGCCTCGTGGTGACCGAGATGATCGCCAGCGCGGCGATTCTGCGCGAGGTCAGATCCGAAATGCGCAAGCTGCGCACCGACACGATCAGTGAGGCCCCGCTATCGGTGCAGCTTGCCGGTTGGGACCCGCAGATCATGGCAGAGGCCGCCCGCATCGCGGCCGATCTTGGCGCCACTTTCATCGATATCAACATGGGATGCCCGGCCAAGAAGGTGACCGGGCGCCTGTCCGGATCGGCGCTGATGCGTGACGAGCCGCTTGCCGGCGCCATCCTCGAGGCTGTGGTGGCGGCGGTGGATGTGCCGGTAACGCTGAAAATGCGGCTTGGCTGGGATGATGACAGCCATAACGCGGCCTCGATCGCGCGGCTGGCGGAAGCTGCCGGCATTCGCATGATTGCCGTTCATGGCCGCACGCGCTGCCAGATGTATAACGGCGTGGCGGACTGGGCCGCGGTGCGCCGGGTGGTCGAGACGGTGGCGCTGCCGGTCATCGTGAACGGCGATATCCGCGGGCTGGATGATGTGGAGGCGGCGATGCAACAGAGCGGCGCTGCCGGGGTGATGATCGGCCGCGGCGCCCAGGGCCGGCCGTGGTTGCTGGCGCAGGCCGGTGATCTGCTCGCCGGCAGGCCGGTGCGCCACGACCCGACAATCGCGGAACGGCATGAAATGATGCGGTGCCACCTCGACGACATGCTGACCCATTACGGGACTCCGGCGATGCGGCTGGCACGCAAACATATCGCCTGGTACGCGCATGGCCTTGCCGGGGCGGCGGAGCTTCGCGATGTCGCCAACAACACGACAGACGCCGACGCGGTATTTTCGGCCGTTGACAGATTCTTTCTCGGTCTTCGTGAAGGGGAAGAGGCGGCGGCGGCATGATGGATGACGCGACATCCCCGGCCTGGCATGCGGATGCGGCGCATATCCTTGCCAGCCTGCCGAACCCGGTGTTTCTTCTCGACCATGAGGACAGGTTCATGTTCCTGAACCATGCCGCCGAGATGTTTTTTGATTCAAGCGAGGCGATGCTGCGTGGCGCTGCCCTGTCAGCCCAGATCCCGGCTGACTCCAGCCTTCTGGCGTTGCTGGCGCGATCCCGCAAACAGTTGGCTTCGGTCGCCGACCAGGGTATCGAGTTGGCCAGCCCGCGCATCGGACTGAAGCTGCTCAACGTCCAGATCGCACCGTTTGGCGACCGCCGCACGCATGAGGGGCGCATGCTGGTCACCCTTCAGGAACGGGCGCTGGCGGAACGGCTTCGCGGCCAGTCGATGTTTCATGGCGCGGCGCGGTCAATCTCTGCGATGGCAGCATTGCTGGCGCATGAGGTGAAGAACCCGCTTGCCGGCATCAAGGGGGCGGCGCAGCTTCTGCAGGCCGACCTGTCGGAGGAGAACCAGGAATTCGCGAGCATGATTGTCGAGGAGACAAACCGCGTCACCGCGCTTCTCGACAGGATGGAAGGATTCGCCGGTGGCGGGCAGGTGGCGCTGCGCCCGGTCAATATCCATGAGGTGCTTGATCATTGCCTGCGCGTCTCGCAGGCCAGTTTTGGTGAGGCCATGGCGGTGACCCGCCATTATGACCCGTCGCTTCCACCGGTTGACGGGCATCGTGATTTGCTCATCCAAGTATTCCTAAATATTATTAAGAACGCATTTGAAGCTACTGATAAAAAAACTGAATTGACGGTCACGACATCCTATTCCAGGGGACGTCGCCTGAACGGCACCGGTTCGGCACGGCTGCATGTGCCAATCCAGATCGAGATCATCGATAACGGTCCCGGCATCGCGCCGGACATGCGTGATCACATCTTCGACCCGTTCGTCTCCGGCAAGTCCGGTGGTAGTGGGCTTGGCCTTGCGTTGGTGGCCAGTGTTGTGGCCGATCATGGCGGGCTTGTCGAGGCTGACTCGGTGCCCGGTCGAACCGTCTTCAGGTTCAATTTTCCGCCAACCGGTGAGGGACAGGTCGCATGAGCACGAAACCGGCGCATATTCTGGTGGCGGAAGACGACAAGTCGGTGCGGCTTGTCGTGCAGCAGGCGCTGGCACGTCAGGGATATACCGTGCAGTCCAGCGGCACCGCCGCCGGCCTGTGGAAGCTGATCGAGACGGGACGCGGTGATGTGTTGATTTCCGATATCGGCCTGCCGGACGGCGACGCGCTGGACCTGTTGCCGCGTATCCAGCAGAAACGCCCGGATATGCCGGTGATCGTGATGAGCGCGCGCTCGACGCTTCTCACCGCCGTCAAGGCGCAGCAGACCGGCGTGTTCGAATATCTGCCGAAACCGTTCGAGTTGCGAAGCCTTGTCGAGGCGACAAGCCGGGCCGTTGGCAGCATCGGCCAATCCCGCCCGGCTGTTGCCGTACCGCCGGCGTTTGAGGAAGGCGGGCCGCTCGTTGGTCGCTCGGCACCGATGCAGGATATCTTCAAGGCCATGGCCCGCGTTGTCGGCACCGATCTGACGGTTCTGATCACTGGCGAGAGTGGCACCGGCAAGGAACTGGTGGCGCGGGCGCTTCACGATCTCGGCTCGCGCCGCGCCGGCCCGTTCGTACCGATCAACATGGCGGCAATCCCGCGCAATCTGGTCGAGTCCGAACTTTTCGGTCATGAGAAGGGCGCTTTTGTCGGCGCCGATAGCCGCATGTCCGGCCGGTTTGAACAGGCCGAGGGCGGCAGTCTGTTCCTTGATGAGGTTGGGGACATGCCGCCCGAAGCGCAGACACGCCTGTTGCGGGTGCTCCAGGACGGTGAGTACCTGCCGGTTGGCGCCAATCGGCCGGTGAAGGCAGATGTGCGGATCATCGCCGCGACGAACCGCAATTTGCAGCAATTGATGCAGCAGGGGCTGTTTCGCGAGGATCTGTTCTACCGGTTGAATGTCGTGCCGCTGCGCCTGCCGCCGCTTCGTGAGCGCGTCGAGGATATAGGCCCGCTGGTCGGTCATTTCCTGAAACAGGCCGCGGCTGGCGGTCTTCCGGTCAGGCGGTTTGCGCCGGACGGCATTCGTGCGCTGGCTACCTGGAGTTGGCCCGGCAATGTTCGCGAGCTTGAAAATCTTGTGCGCCGCCTGCTGGTGCTCGTCGGTGAGGACGTCATTTCGGCCGAGATGGTCGAACACGAGCTTGCCGCCGTGCGCGAGGTCGAGGCCGATCCGATCGAGGTTGAAAGCCTGTCGAATTCGGTTGATCAGCACATCCGCAAATACTTTGACGCGCTTGACGGGGCGCAACCGCCGCCGGGACTGCATGCCCGCATTCTGCGCGAGGTTGAATTCCCGCTGATTGTTGCGACACTTGAAATGACACGCGGCAATCAGGTGAAGGCGGCGGAAATTCTTGGCATCAATCGTAATACACTTCGCAAGCGCATCCGCGAGCTTGGCATATGGTCGGGCCGATGAACAGCGTTGCCGGCACAGCCCGGCGCGGCGTTCTGCTGCGTTTCTCGGAAAATCGGGTCGGCTATTTCGCCGTTCTGGTGGCGCTTGGAATCGGTATTCTGACGATCTACCAGCTCTCGCAGTTCGACCCGGTCAATACCGACAGCAACCTGTTGACCACGCTGATTGTGATCGATGTTCTTGCCGTCCTGATTGTTGCCGGCTTTGTCATCCGGCAAATCCTGCGGCTGTTGTCCGAGCGCCGCCGGAAGATGGCCGGCTACCAGCTGCACTGGCGTCTTGCCCTGCTGTTCGGCGGTGTCGCCGCGCTGCCGGCGGTGATCACCACCCTGTTTGCGCTGTTTGTCGTCGATTACTCGTTGCGTGGCTGGTTCGCCGATCGGATTTCAACCGCGGTCACCGGCTCGGTTCAGGTTGCCGATTCCTATTTCGAGGAACATTCGAGCTCGATCCGCAGCGATGTCCTGACAATCGCCAATGACGTCAACCGCGAGGCGTTCAAGCTTCTTGCCGAGCCGAATCTGCTGAACCAGTACCTGACCAACCAGACGGTGCTTCGCAATCTGTCCGAGGCGATCATTCTTGATGGAACCGGGCAGGTGGTGGCGCAATCGCGCTTTGCGTTCGCGGTGACTTTCACCAGTATTGGCGGTGACTGGCTTGCCAAGGCGCGCAATGGCGAGGTTGTGATCCTGCGCGGTGACGAAACCAATAAACTCCGTGCCGCGGTGAAGCTGAACAGTTTTGTCGATGCCTATCTGTTTGTCGGCCGCTTCATTGACCGATCGGTCCTTGATGCGGTTGACAGCACGCGCCTCGCGGCAGCCGATTACCAGCAGCTTGGCATCCGACAGCTTGACCTTCAGGTGAGCTTTGCCTTCGTGTTTGGATTGATTCTGGCGCTGCTGTTGATCACCGCGCTGTGGATCGGGCTGAATCTTGCCAACGCCATCGTCGAACCTCTTGGCTCGGTCATTTCGGTGGCCGAGCAGGTGCGTGGCGGCAATCTGTCGGAACGTGTGCCAGCCGGCCTCGAAATGGATGAAATCGCGCGGCTTGGCCTGTCTTTCAACAACATGCTTGATGAATTGACGCGAAGCCGCGAACAGCTTGTCCAGGCGAATATGCAGATCGACAGGCGGCGTGAATTCACCGAAGCGGTGCTTGGCGGTGTCTCATCCGGCGTGATCGGTCTTGATGCCGCGCACAAGGTAACGCTGCCGAATCTTGCGGCGCGGCAACTTCTGCAGCTTGACGATGCAGAGCTGATCGGCAACCGGCTGGAAGATGTTGTGCCGGAATTCACCAGTCTGATCGCGGTCGGAACAACGCGCCGCCGCAAGCTTGCCGAGGAACAGATCATCCTGACCCGCAACGGCATGCGAATGACCTTGCGCGCGCGGATCGCGACCGAGAAGGTCGACGGGCGGGTGATCGGTTATGTGGTGACCTTTGACGATGTAACGGACCTGTTGACGGCGCAACGCAAGGCGGCCTGGTCGGATGTGGCGCGGCGGATTGCGCACGAGATCAAGAATCCGTTGACACCGATCCAGCTGGCGGCGGACAGGTTGCGCCGGAAATACCAGCCTGATGACGCGCAGGCGAGCGAGCAATTCTCCGAATATCTGTCCATCATCGGCCGCCAGGTGGATGATATAGGCCGCATGGTTGACGAGTTTTCGGCCTTCGCCCGCATGCCGCAGCCGGTCATGACGCCGCTGTCGCTTCGTGATCTGGTGCTTGGACAGGTCGGTCTCTATGACGGTCAGGCGGTGACATTCGAGGTCGATGCCGGATCGCCTGATGACAATGATCTCATTGTCGGTGATGCGGGATTGCTGCGCCAGGCGCTGACCAACATCATCCAGAATGCGCTCGACAGTCTGGCTGAACACGGCATTGCCAAGCCATGCGTCAATCTTAAACTGGCCGAAAGGAACGGGTTCCTGATGCTGAGTGTGACGGATAACGGCCCCGGATTCCCGGATATTGACAGGGCCAGCCTGTTGGAGCCCTATGTGACCAAACGCGACAAGGGTACCGGCCTTGGCCTTGCCATTGTCAGCAAGATTATCAAGGACCATGGCGGTGAATTGGAGCTTCTCGATGCCGAGAATGGCGGGGCACGGGTTGTGATCACCCTGCCATGTCATGAAGACCAGGAGGCAGGCGTATGATGACGACTGGCGATATCCTGATCGTCGATGATGAGCGTGATATCCGATCGCTGATCGGCGCGGTTCTTCGTGACGAGGGCTATCCGACCGTCGAGGCGGCGACAGCCGGTGAGGCGCGTGACATTCTCGCTGCAAAACCTCCCGGCCTTGCCATTCTTGATATCTGGATGCGCGATTCCGACATGGACGGGCTCGAACTGCTGGAATGGGTCAAGGGCGTCTATCCCGAACTTCCGGTCCTGATGATCTCCGGACATGGCACCATCGAGACGGCGGTGCAGGCCATTCGCAACGGCGCCTTCGACTTTATCGAAAAGCCGTTCAAGGAAGACAGGCTGCTGCTGATGGTAAGGCGCGCGCTTGAGGTCAGCCGGCTGGAACGTGAGAATGCCGAATTGCGCGAGAAGGTCAGCGAGGATGCGGAACCGACTTTGGTCGGGGTGTCGCCGGTGATAAAGACCATTCGGACCGCCATTGAACGGATCGCGCCAACCGCCAGCCGTGTCTTGATCAGCGGACCGAATGGCTCCGGCAAGGAGCTGGCCGCGCGTCTGATCCATCACCATTCGGATCGGCGGGATGCCCGGTTCATCGTGGCGAACTGTGCGCGTCTCGGCGCCGACAGCGCCGATATCGAATTGTTCGGTTCTGAAAATCTGGGTGCCGGCCGGCGCGTCGTCGGATTGTTCGAACAGGCCCACAAGGGAACTCTCTATTTCGACGAAATCTGCGATCTGCCTCCGGAAACGCAGGGCAAGATTGTCCGTGCTGTCGCCGAACAGCGTTTCAGGCGTGTTGGTGGCACCAAGGAAGTGTCGGTCGATGTGCGGGTCATTTCGGCCTCGAGCCGCGATCTGGCGGCAGAGATCGCGGCAGGCCATCTGCGTGACGATCTCTATTACCGTTTGGGTGTCGTGCCGCTGACAATGCCGGCGCTTGCCGACCGGCGCGAGGATATTCCGCCACTGGCACGGCATTTTGTAGATGTCGTTTCACGCCGGACCGGCCTCGCCAGAATCAAGTTCAGTGACGAGGTGCTGGCGGCGATGCAGGGCTATCACTGGCCCGGAAATATCCGGCAGATGCTGAACACGATCGAAAACATGATCATCATGGCCCCGCAGGACAGGTCGGAACCGCTTGGCCTTGAATCGCTGCCGGCACAGATCCAGAACATCTCGCCTGCCGGTGGCAATTCTGATATGGAAGCGCTGATCGCGTTGCCGCTTCGCGAAGCTCGCGAGGCCTTCGAGACGGAATATATGGGCGCTCAACTGCGGCGCTTTGACGGCAATGTGTCGAGAATGGCCGGCTTCGTTGGCATGGAACGTTCCGCGCTGCACCGGAAACTGCGCTCGCTGGGTGTATCGACAGACAGGAAAGCGTCCTCTGAAGAAGGTGGAGAGGGATGAAAATCGTTATTTGCGGCGCCGGCCTTGTTGGTGCCGGGATCGCCACATATCTCGCCGAGGAACATAATGATGTCACGGTCGTTGACGCGTCGGCGGAGAAAATCCAGCGCGTGACCGATCAGGTCGATGTTCATGGCGTGGTTGGTACCGCCTCCTATCCCGACATTCTGTCCGAGGCCGGCGCGCGCGATGCTGATCTGTTGATTGCGGTGACCGAATCCGATGAAGTCAACATGGTTGCCTGTCAGGTGGCGCACACGATCTTCAATACGCCGGTCAAGATCGCTCGAATTCGTCACCAGCCCTATCTTGATCCGATCTATGGTGACCTCTATTCGCCGGACCAGCTGCCGATCGACCATATCATCTCGCCGGAGGCCGAGGTATCGGCCGCCGTCGGCAACCAGATCCGCGTTCCGGGCGCGTTCGATGTCAAGGATATGTGCGGTGGCCGGATGAATCTTGTCGGCGTTCAATGCACCGAAGAGAGCCCGATCCTCGACACGCCGATCCGGCATCTGACGAATCTCTTTCCGGATCTGTCGATGACGATTCTGGCCATCATCCGTGATGGCAAGTTGATTCTGCCCCGTGATGGTGCCGAGATGATGGCGGCAGGCGACCGTGTCTATTTCGTCTGTGACGCATCGCATTTGAGCCGTGCCATGGCAACGTTCGCCCATGAGGAGCCGGAGGCGCGTTCGGTGATCATCGCCGGCGGCGGGGCAATCGGCCAGATGCTGGCCACCCGCATAGAGGCGAATTTTCAGAACACGAAGGTGCAGATCATCGAGAAGGATCCAGCCCGCGCCCGCACTCTTGCAGAAAACATGCACGGTACCAGTGTATTGAACGGCGACGCGCTGGATAGTGGCATCATGTCGGAAGCCGGGGTGCACAGTACGGAGACATTTGTGTCGGTGACCGATGATGACGAGGTCAATATCCTGTCGGCGCTGCTGGCAAAACGAAACGGTGCCACGCATGCGGTGGCGCTTGTCAACACGCCGGGCTTCATCCCTCTTGTCTCGGCGCTTGGTGTCGACGCGGTGATCAACCCGTCGCAGATCACCGTGTCCTCGATTCTGGAACATGTGCGGCGTGGCAAGATCCGTGATGTCCATCCGGTGGTCGAGGATCTCGGCGAGGTGATCGAGGCGGAGGCCCTGCCATCCTCGCTTCTGGTGGGCAAGTCGCTTCGTGAGGCGAAAATCCCCAAGGGAGTGGCCATCGGCGGGATCATGCGAGGGGACGAGGTCATTCCCGCACGAGGCGATACTGTGATCGAGGCTGGTGATACCGTGGCGATTTTCGCCGCTCGCGGCCGGATACCGCTAGTCGAGAAACTGCTGTCGGTGCGGTTGGACTTCTTCTGATCCTGCGCGTCATCCATCGTCGACACGGATCTGAAGCGCGGCATTGTGCCGCGACACTGTTCCGGCTAGACTGACGACAGGAGGACGATAAATGGCCAATGATAAGAGCCGGAACCTTCAGGAACTGTTTCTGAACAATGTCCGTAAATCCCATGCCCAGGTCACTGTGTTCCTCGTCAACGGGGTGAAGCTTCAGGGTATCATCACCTGGTTCGATAATTTCTCGATCCTGCTGAAGCGTGACCAGCATGTGCAGCTTGTCTACAAGCATGCCATCTCGACGATCATGCCGATGGCGCCCATCCAGCTTCATGAGCTGGATGATGGAGAGGGTGCGTCGGATCTGGAAGCGGAGTGACGGGTTTCGACTTCGGTGAAATATTCCCGGGATGATCTCGATGAGGCGGTTGGCGCGCTGTTGCAAGAGGCATGCGCGCGGTTCGTCATGCCGCGATATGGCCATCTGAGGCAGGATGAAGTCGATGAAAAATCCAGCCCGACCGACCTTGTGACCATTGCCGATCGCGAGGCGGAAATCTTCCTTACGCCGCGCCTTCGTGATCTGATTGACGGAGAAGTGATCGGCGAGGAGGCCTGCGCCGAAAATCCCGACATTCTTCAACGCGCCGCCGCACCGGTGGCCTGGACTGTTGACCCGGTTGACGGAACCGGCAATTTCGTCAAGGGAAATGAGCGTTTCTGCTGCATGGTGGCACTGCTGGAGGCGGGAAGGCCGATTCGCAGCTGGATTTATGTTCCCCTGCAGGCGCGTCTCTATAGCGCGATGGCGGGTCATGGGGCCATTGTGAAAGAGGATGACGGCGAGTGGCAGCGGTTGAACCTCACGCCACGGGACTGGCATACGGATGATCTGACCGGCAGCGCCAATATCCTTGCGGTGGCAGAGCCGCGCCGTGACATCATCCGCGAACGGCTTCGCAATCTTCCCGGGCGCTGGTTTGCCGGCAGCAGCGGCATCATGGGAACGGAAATCGCCAGCGGGCGGCAGCATTTCATGCTGCACTCGCTTTGCACACCATGGGATCACGCGCCGGTCGATCTGCTGTGCCGCGAGGCTGGAGCCCATGCCGCGATGATCGATGATGACGCGGCCTTCAACGCTGAATATGCGCGGGCCTTCATGATCGCACCCGACCGGCAGGCCTGGGACTCACTTCGCGATCGGATCTGGCGCTAGTACCAATGCCTGTATCCGCTAGCCCGGATGGATCAGGATCTATAGGGCGGGGTTTAAAGCGGATTTTGCCGCCTGCCAGTGGGACTCCATCTCATCAAGCGAGGTGTCTTTCAGTGCTTTTCCTTCTTTTTCAATTTGCTGTTCGATATATTTGAACCTGCGTTCAAACTTCATATTGCATTTCATCAGCGCGGTTTCCGGATCGACCCCGGCCTGCCTTGCCAGATTGACAGCTACAAACAGGATGTCGCCGACCTCATCCTCGACTTTCGCCTGATCCACTGGCGCCTGCGCCAGCTCATCACGAAGTTCGCTCGTCTCCTCATGAAGCTTGTCGATGACCGGGTCAATATCGGGCCAGTCAAATCCGACCCGCGCGGCGCGCTTCTGAAGCTTCAATGCCCGCAGCATTGGCGGCAGGCCCGCCGCCACATCATCCAGAACGCCTGTCTGGCCGCGACGCGCGCGCTCGGCGGCCTTGATATCCTCCCACCGACGGCTTTGCTGGCGGGCCTCTGGCCGTGCCTCGTCGCCAAAGACATGCGGGTGGCGGTCGACCATCTTGTCGGAAATGCCACGCGCCACATCGGCCAGTGAAAACAGCCCTGCCTCCTCGGCGATCCGGGATTGGAAAACCACCTGAAGCAGAAGGTCGCCAAGCTCGTCGCGGATGTCATCGACATTTCCGCGCTGCACGGCGTCGGCGACCTCATAGGCCTCCTCGATGGTATAGGGCGCGATGCTCGCAAAATCCTGCTCGACATCCCACGGGCATCCGGTTTCGGGGTCACGAAGCCGGCGCATGATCTCGATGATCCGGTCAAGCTGTTCAAGCATCTCCGGGGCGGAAACGGCTGGCTGGCTGGCTGTCATTGGCGGAAATTCCTGCTGATGTGGAGGCGATATTCTGGCCTGTTTGCCGGGGGCCGGCAATGATGTCTGACCATATCGTGGCATTCTCTTGCGTGAAATGCCTTTTCTCAGCATTATCGTCCGCATCACGCCCTTGAAAGGAAGTTGCCATGACCGACGCATCCGGACAGACACCGGTAAAACGCCCCGGGGTGCTGGGACGCCTGCGCGCATGGTTCCTGACCGGCCTTCTGGTCACCGCGCCGGTTCTGCTGACGGTCTATATCACCTGGGCGGCCATCGAATTGATCGACGGGCAGGTGGCGAGCATCCTGCCGGGTTTCAATCAGCTTGTTTTCGCCAATATCCCCGGCGCGGGCCTGATCATCGGCCTGATCCTGATCACCGCCATTGGCGCGATCGCAGCCGGATTCCTCGGCCGCTGGATCATCAAGCTTGGTGAGGCGATTCTCAACCGCATGCCGGTCGTGCGGACGATCTATGGTGCCAGCAAGCAAATCCTTGAAACGGTAATCTCGACGCAGTCTGATGCGTTTCGTGACGCGGTTCTTGTCGAATATCCGCGCCGTGGGTTGTGGGTCATCGGCTTTGTGACGGGTGGCACCAGAGGTGAGGTGGCCGAGCATATCGACATCGAAATGGTGAATGTCTTTATCCCGACGACACCCAACCCGACCTCGGGATTCCTGCTGTTCTGCCCACGGGATGAAATCATTTATCTGGAAATGTCGGTCGAGGATGCGGTGAAGCTTGTCGTCTCGGGCGGCATTGTTCACCCGCCGGAAAACGGCAATGGCAAGGGTGCCAAGACGAAGAAAGGTGCGGCGAAGACAGGTGCGGCGAAGAAAGGTGCGGCGAAAGCCGGGACCACTGGGCGCACCCGTGCCAAGACAACCGCCTCACGCCGCCCGGCCGGGAAACGGCCGGCCAAAAAGGGATCAGACCGCTAGCCCGAGGCAAGGAACCTGACAGCGCTGTCACGCTCGAACAGGCTCAATAACAGATCACATTGTTTGCGGTCGACAGGCTGGTTGTCGGGCCCGATCATGTCGCGCGCCACCTCGCGCGCCAGCGCCAGCAGATCCTGATGCGCCGCAAGGTCGGCAAGAATGAATTCTGGCACGCCGGACTGCCGCTGGCCGAGGAATTCACCCGGGCCGCGCAATTCCAGATCACGCTCGGCGATGACGAAGCCGTCATTGGTCTCGCGCATCACATCCAGCCGTGCCGTCGCCGTTTCCGACAAGGGGCCTTGATAGAGCAGCAGGCAGGATGACGCGGTATCGCTTCGCCCGACGCGACCACGAAGTTGATGAAGCTGTGCCAGGCCGAAACGTTCGGCATGCTCGATAATGATGACGCTGGCCTCCGGCACATCCACTCCGACCTCGACAACCGTTGTGGCCACCAGAAGTTGCGCCGCGCCACTGCGGAAACGCTGCATGGCATCATCCCGCTCGGCGGCTTTCATCTTGCCATGCGCCAGCGCAACGTCGATATCGGGCAGCGCCTGTGACAGCGCGGCATGGCGGTCCTCAGCGGCGGCAACGTCGATCTTCTCCGATTCCTCGACAAGCGGACAGATCCAGTAGGCGCGCCGCCCGCCGGCAAGCGCCGCCCGCAGGCGGTTCACCACATCGGCAAGCCTGTCGAGGGGCAGGGCGCGGGTGTCGATCGGCAGCCGGCCGGCCGGTTTCTCGTCAAGCCGCGATTGGTTCAGATCGCCATAGGCTGTCATCGCCAGTGATCGCGGAATCGGCGTTGCGGTCATCACGATGACATCGACGCCGTGGCCCTTCTGTCCGAGAAGGATCCGCTGGCGCACGCCAAAACGATGCTGTTCATCGACCACGGCAAGTCCAAGGTCATGATAGCTCACCCCCTCGGAGATCAACGCATGCGTGCCGATGACAATCTGTGCGGTGCCGTCGGCAAGCTCGTTGATGACGGCCTTGCGCGCCCCACCGCGCGCGCCGCCGCGCCCCTGTCCAAGAAGCAGTCGCGCCTGCATGCCGAGCGGCGCCAGAAACGCATTGATCGTGGCATGATGCTGGCGCGCCAGAACCTCGGTCGGTGCCAGAAGCGCCGCCTGTGCGCCTGTTTCAACAGCATGCAGCATCGCGAACAGCGCCACCAGTGTCTTGCCTGACCCGACATCGCCCTGCAGCATCCGCAGCATCCGCGTATCTGCCTGCTGATCGGCGCGGATTTCGCCGATGGCGCGCTGCTGCGCGCCGGTCAGGGTGAAGGGAAGGCTGTTCAGCAATGCCGCTGTCAACGTGCCGGTGCCGCCAAAGCGGCGCCCCGGCATCGCCTCGGCGGCGGCGTGGCGGACAAGCGCCAGGGCAAGCTGGTTGGCCAGCAATTCATCGAAGGCCAGGCGACTGCGCGTCGCCGTCTGTGGCAGCAGCTCATCGGCTGTCCGCGGGTGATGAACATCGCGCATGGCGGTGGCGAAATCAGGCCAGTTGCGTTCGCTCATCACCGTGTGCGGGATCCATTCGCGCAGATCGGGAAGGCGGGTCAGGGCGCCCTCGATCGCGCGCCGCAGCATTTTCGGGGTCAGGCCGGCGGTCAGCGGGTAGACAGGTTCGATCAGGGGCATCTCGGCGCTGTTGTCCGGATCGACGATATGGTCGGGATGCGCCATCTGCGCGCGGCCCTGACGTATCTCGACACGGCCACTGACGATCCGCCTCTCGCCGGCAGGAAGTGCCCGCGCCACATAATCATCGCGGGCGTGAAAGAAGATGATCTCGAGCCTGCCGGTTTCATTCTCGGCAATAACCCGCCAAGGACGGCGTGTTCCGGGCGGGGGGCGGTCATGTTTGACAACAAGAACCTCGAAGGTGGCGATGCTGCCATCCACAACGTCATCCAGCGACGGCCGCGCACGCCGGTCGATCAGGCCAACCGGCAGGTGGCGAAGCAGGTCGATGACATGCGCACCGATCCTTTTTTCAAGAATGCCGGCCAGTTTTGGCCCGACCCCGGGGAGAACCGTGGTGGCGGCGAACAGGCCGAATATCTCTGTTGGTCGTTTTGGGTGCATGGCCGCTCATTCACGCGCAGATCATCTGGCAGATTACAGGAAAGCCTCGCCGTGACAAAATGTGATGACGGGGCGCGATCGGAAATTTCCCGCCCGCCTGCCGCCTTTATCGCTCAAAACCCATTGCTTTGTTACCGAACAACGCCATATTGCCCGAACGGGTCAATTCCGGCACGCTGCCGAGCCTGTCCGCCATGAACCATCTCCGGAAGCCGCGCACCATGACCGAGACCCGCAACACAAGGATCCGCCGACTGGTCTATCAGTCCAGCTATACCGGCATGAAGGAAACCGACCTTCTTCTCGGCCGGTTCGCGCAGGATCACCTTGCCGGTCTCAGTGATGAGGAGCTTGATCACTATGAGGCGCTTCTGGAGGCGGGTGACGGTCAGATTTATCTCTGGGTCAGCGGCACCGAGCCGGTGCCGGCCCGGTATAATACCTCTGTTCTTGAATTAATACAAAAGTTCAGGAACGATTGACAAGTGTCTGAATTACTGAACTCAACTCGACCTGAAGGTATGGTATGGGGGGTGCCTGACGGGGCCAGCATGCTGGCCCTGAAAACCTGGCTCTCAGGCGGACGCCGTCTTGTCTATGTCGCGCGTGACGATGCGCGGATGATGGCGATGCGCGATGCCATGGCACGGTTGATCCCGTCGGCCCCGGTTCATGTCTTTCCGGCCTGGGACTGTCTTCCCTATGACCGGCTGTCGCCACAGAACGCGCTTGTTGGTCAGCGGGTCGAGACACTGGCACGGCTTGCCGAGGGCCAGGACAGCACCACGGGCGGGGCGCTTGTTGTGACAACGGTCAATGCGTTGATGCAGCGTGTGCCGCCACCCGGCTATTTCGCCGACAGGTCGATGATATTGCGTCCGGGTGATGCCGGAGGCCCGGCCCGTCTTGCCGAATTTCTGGCGGGGCAGGGCTATCTTCGCACGGATACGGTTCGCGAGACCGGTGAGTTTGCCCTTCGTGGCGGCATTCTGGATATCTTCCCGCCCGGATGTGAAGCGCCCGTGAGGCTTGATTTCTTCGGTGACGAGCTGGAAACGCTTCGCAGCTTTGATGCGGCGACGCAGCGTGGCGGTGCGCGGATGGAACGGCTGGTTCTGCGACCTGTCGCCGAATTTCAGCTTGATGATATCGCCGTGGAACGCTTCCGGACCGGCTATCGCGCCGCCTTCGGTGCGCTGGCAAGCCGCGATGCGTTGTATGAGTCGGTGTCAGCCGGGCGGATGCACCCCGGGGCCGAACACTGGCTGCCGCTGTTCCATGAAAGGCTGGCGAGGCTGACCGATTACTGTCCGCAATGGCAGCTTGTCCTCGATCATGAGGCCGATGCCGCCATTGCCGCGCGACTGGCGCAGATTGGTGACTTCTATGCCGCAAGGCGGGATTCGGCGGATGAGGATGGCAATATGGCCTACCGTCCGCTTCCCGAGGATCGGCTGTATCTTGACTCAAAGGAGCTGGACAGTGTGCTGGCCTTGGCGGCCCGGCTGATGCCCTATGCGGCCCCGCCGGACGCATCGGATCGCGGCGCGGATGGCCATGATGCTGGGGGTAATGATGCTGGCGGTAATGATGGGGGCGGTAATGACGCTGGCGGGCGGGCCGGCGTCGTGCTCACCACTTCGCAGACAAGCCAATCTGTCATGCTCGAAATCGCCGGTATCATCGCCGAGGAACGCGGGGCGCAGGGCCGCCCGGTGGTGATTGCCTGCGCCGGCGACGGGGCGATGGCGCGACTTGACGAGCTGGCGCAGGCGCATCTTGGCTGCGAGGTCAGGCATGTGGACAGTCTTGATGAGCTGAAGGCCGGCGCGGTTCACCTGATCGACTGGCCGCTTGAGGCCGGGTTCCAGACCGACCGGCTGCTCGTCATTACCGAAACCGACATCTTCGGCCAGCGCCTGTCACGGCCGCGGGCGCGGCGCGGGCGCGGCGAGGATTTCCTTCGCGAGGTCAGCGCGCTTGAAGAGGGTGATCTTGTTGTCCATGCCGAACATGGCATCGGGCGCTATGAAGGGCTTGTGATCATCGATTCCTCCGGGGGCCCGCATGACTGCCTGCAGCTTGTCTATGCTGGCGGTGACAAGCTTTACCTGCCGGTGGAGAATATCGAGATTCTGTCGCGATATGGCAGCGCCGGCACCGACGCGCAGCTGGACCGGCTCGGCGGCGCCGCCTGGCAGGCACGGGTGGCGCGGATCAAGGGCCGGGTGCGGATCATGGCCGAGCAGCTGATCAATATTGCGGCACAGCGCGAGACTGCGCGCGCCGAACCGCTGCAGCCGGAGGCCGGCAGTTTCGCCGAATTCTGCGCCCGCTTCGGCTTTGCCGAGACCGATGACCAGCTTGGTGCCATCGAGGATGTTGTTGGCGATCTTGCCTCGGGCCGTGCCACTGACAGGTTGATCTGCGGCGATGTCGGCTTTGGCAAGACCGAAGTGGCGCTGCGTGCGGCCTTTATTGCCGCCATGTCGGGCTATCAGGTGGCGCTTGTGGCACCGACGACATTGCTGGCACGCCAGCACGGGCGGCTCTTTGCCGAGCGTTTTGCCGGATTCCCGGTGAGGATCGGTGTGCTGTCGCGCATGACACCGTCCACCGAGGCCAGGCAGATCCGCGCCGATATCGCCACCGGCGACGTGCAGATCGCCATTGGCACACATGCGTTGCTGGCGAAATCCATCAACTTCAACAATCTCGGTCTGCTGATTGTCGATGAGGAACAGCATTTTGGGGTCGGGCAGAAGGAAAGGCTGAAGGAATTTCGCGGTGATATCCATGTGCTGACATTGTCCGCCACGCCGATTCCGCGCACCCTGCAGATGGCGCTGTCAGGCGTTCGCGAGATGTCGCTGATCGCCACACCGCCTGTCGACCGGCTGGCCGTACGGACTTTTGTCGGCCCGTGGGATGGCGTGGTGCTGCGTGAGGCCATCAAGCGCGAGATGTTCCGCGGCGGTCAGGTGTTCTGCGTCTGCCCGCGAATAGAGGATTTGCAGCGTGTCTACGACCGGCTGACGGTGCTTGTTCCGGATGCCAGGATCCTGTCGGCGCACGGGCGCATGCCGGCGGCCGAGCTGGACAGTGTGATGACAAAATTTGCCGATGGTGATGCCGACATTCTGCTGTCGACCAACATCGTCGAGTCGGGGATTGATATCCCGACCGCCAACACGATGATCATTCACCGTTCCGACATGTTCGGCCTGTCACAGCTCTACCAGCTCCGCGGGCGGGTCGGGCGCGGGCGGCAGCGCGCCTATGCCTATCTGACATCGGATCCGAACCGGTTGCTGACCGCGCATGCGCGGCGCCGGCTGGAGGTCATGCAGACGCTGGACACGCTTGGTGCCGGGTTCACGCTTGCCTCCTATGACATGGATATCCGCGGCGCTGGCAACCTGCTTGGTGATGAACAGTCCGGCCATGTCCGCGAGGTCGGGGTCGAGCTTTATCAGGAAATGCTCCGTCAGGCTGTCGAGACGGCACGGACCGGCGGTGATGCCGACAGCGCCGAGCCTGACTGGACGCCGCAGCTCAATCTGGGGCTGGAGGTGCGGATTCCCGAGGAATATGTCACCGACCTGACAGTCAGGCTCTCGCTCTACCGCCGCATCGCCGGTCTCGATATCGCGGCCGAGGCTGACGGTCTGATCGCCGAGCTTGTCGACCGCTTTGGGCCGGTGCCGGATTCGGTACGCAATCTTCTGGCGGTGATCGAGTTGAAGCAGCTATGCCGCCATATCGGTGTCGAGCGCATCGATGTCGGGCCGAAGGGGCTGTCGCTGGCCTTCCGCAACAATGAATTCACCCGGCCGGAACAGCTTGTCGCCTGGATCGCCGGCAAGGCGGGCGAGGTGCAGCTTCGCGCGGACCACAAGCTTGTCATGCAGCGCGCGATGCCGGTCGCCGAGGACCGGCCTGCCATATGCAAGCAGATTGTGCAGGAACTCATCGCGCTTGGCGCGTGACCCTCACAGCGCCGCCGCGGCATCGATGGCCGGCAGCAGATGCTCGGGAAGATGCGCTCCGGCAATGGCGTATTTACCGCCGAAGATGAAGAACGGCACGCCGTCAAGCCGCATCCGGTTGCCGGTCGCAAGATGCGTGTCGAGTTGGCGCGCGACCGCGTCATCCGCCGCCGCCTCTATCAGGTCGGGGCGTCCGAATTCATCAGCGATGGTCTTCAGGACAAGCGGATCGCTGATATCATGCCCATCGACAAAATAGGCGCGGTAGATGGCTTCTGACAGCTCGGCACTGTCGGGCCCGGCCGCGATCAGCATCCGGTGGGCTGGCCGGCTGTCCGGCGTCCTTGAGATGGCGTCGAAACGGAATTCGATCCCGCTGTCGAGCCCGGCAGCCGCGATGCGCCCATAGACCGCGGCCGCCGAATTGCCGAATTTCGCGCTCAGATAGGCCAGCCGTTCCATACCTTCGGGCGGCATGGTCGGGTTTAGCAGGAAGGTGCGCCAGACATAGGATGGCCTGACATCGCGTCGCGACTCGAAGGCCATGTCGAGACGGCGTTTGCCGATATAGCACCATGGGCAGATCACATCGGCGAATATCTCCACCGATACGCTTCTCAGATCTGTCGTGGCTGACTGGTCCTGCATTCGCCTGTCTCGTCCATGAGTGACGACTTTTGCCCGGCTTGCACGCCCGGCGATACGTCATATCTAAGCAGATACAGGCGAAGCGGCACTGCCGCAAGAAGATCATGACACCGCCATGCCGGAAGGATGCATCATGGATGATATCGACACAGCAGGCCTTGAGGCAGAGCGTGACAGCCTGCTGGCAAAGGCGCGGACGATCCTGATGGCCGCCCTTGGCGAGGGGGAGATTCCCGAAATGGGAGTGACGCCGGTCATTCGCCATGATGGTGACATGTTCATCTATCCAAGCCGCCTGTCCGCGCATGTCCGCGCCATGCTGGACGCTGGGAAGGCGGCCTGTCTTGTCATCGAGGATGAGGAAAGCGCACAGAATATATGGGCAAGAAAACGCATAAAGTTTGATTCAGAACTAATTGAAATAAATCGTGATTCAACTCTCTTCGATGTTGTTTGTGATGGTTTTGCAGCGCGTCATGGCCCGACCATGGGGCTGATCCGGGATTTCACTGATTTTCATCTGTTGCGGCTGCGCCCGACAGGCGGTGTGATGGTGCTCGGCTTTGCCCGGGCTTACCGGCTTGTCGGTCCGGATCTGGCCGTTACGGCGCATCTCCGGCAGAGCTGACTGCCAATCCCCGTCTGGCCTCGCGTGCGGCGGCGATGAAATAGATCATCAGGGTTGCCAGGACAAGGGCGGCCCCGCCGATCATCGGCAGGCTTGGCCGCTCGCCGGTGCCAAGCCAGACCCAGAACGGTGCCAGAACCATTTCCAGCAGCATGAACAGGCTGACGATGGTGGGGCTGGTATGGCGCGGTGCCAGTGTCAGCAACCCCCATGATACCGGCATCACGAACAACCCCATCAGTCCGATCGCCAGCGCGTTACCGGTCAGGATCGCGCCTGCCGGCGCCATGACAAGGCCGACAAGACCAGACAGAATGGCACCAATGCCGGTTGCCGGCAGGACCGGTATGTCGGGATGGCGGCGCGTGGTGACAAAGACTATCGCGATCCCCAGCGCCGCCAGAAAACCCAGAAAGCCACCAAGCCAGACATTGCCCTGCGGCGCCTGCAGCGCCCCATCACCATTCATGATCACAATCAGAACGCCGATCATGCTGAGCGCGATGGCAATCCAGGTGCGCCGCGTTGTTCGCTCTTTCAGGATGACATAGGCAAGCGCCGCCGCGATCAGCGGTGCTGTGGCGAGAGCTGTCACGACAACGGTGATGGAGGTTTCCATGGTTGCGAAATTGAAGGCCATGGCGTTGACAAAATTGGCGATGATGATCACCAGCGCCGGCAGCGTGGCAAGGTCGCGGATCCGGCTCAGCGTGCGCCGCCCCTCGAACAGCAGCCACAGAACGCACAGGCTGCCGCCGATCAGGATGCCGCGCCAGAAGGTCAGCCCCCATTCCTCAAGCCCGGACAGACGGATCAGCAATGTATCCGGCGTGATCAGCAGCGCCCCGGCAAGCGCCATCGCAAGCCCGGTCATGGGGCGCGGCGCCCCCGAAATGAAATTGTTTGGCGACATGTGGACCCGGTGTTTTGTCAGGTGAAGAAATTCATGAGCGCGGCGAGCGTTTCATCCGGTGCTTCTTCTGGCAGATAATGGCCGCCCGGAACGCCGTGACCGCTGACATCCGTTGCCACCTGTCGCCATTCGGCCAGCACGTCATAATGCGTGCCGACAAAGCCCGCCTCGCCCCACAGGGCGAGCAGGGGCAGGGCCAGTTTCTGGTCTGCGTCGGCTGCGTCATGAGCAAGATCGATGGTCGCCGCGGCACGATAATCCTCGCACATGGCATGAATGTTCGCGGGCCGCCGGAAGCAGCGCAGATAGTCGGCAAAGGCGTCGTCCGAGATGGCACCTTCGGTGCGGCCCCACTGTCCGCATTTACTGCGCAGATAGAAATCCGGGTCGGCACCGATCATACGCTCGGGAAGGGGGGCTGGCTGGATCAGAAAGAACCAGTGGTAATAGGCCGTGGCGAAGCGCATGTCGGTCTGGCCGTACATCGCCGCTGTTGGCGCGATGTCGAGAACGGCAAGCCTGCGGACGCGCCCGGCATGGTCGCGGGCCATGCGGTGGGCGACACGGCCGCCACGGTCATGTCCCGCCACCATGAAGCTGTCATGGCCAAGGTCGGACATCAGCCGAACCATGTCAGACGCCATGGCACGCTTTGAATAGGCGGCGTGTTCGGCATCGCTGTCCGGAGCAGAGCTGTCGCCATAGCCACGAAGGTCGGCGGCAATCACCGTGAACCTCTCGGCAAGCGACGGCGCGATCCGGTGCCACATCATGTTTGTCTGTGGAAAGCCGTGAAGCAGCAATAATGGCGGACCGTCACCGGCACGGCGAAAGGCGATGTCGACGTCACCGACATTTCGGGTCTCGAAACTGAACATGTCGACATATCGCATATGAAACGGCGCCCCTGAAAAACGCTTCGACCCTAGGTGAGTTGGCGCCGGGCCGCAAGCCGCAAGCCCCTTGTCAGGTACGCGCCTCGCGCGTCTGCGCTTGATGTTCAAAATAGATCACCGCAAGGCCGGAAAAAATGGTGATCAGGATCCCCAGCGCGGCAAGGCCGTTGGGAAGTTCGTTGAAGATCATCCAGCCAAGTGCGGTGGCGACAGGCAGTTCGACATATTGCATTGGCGCCAGCGTGGCTGATGGGGCAAAGCGAACGGCGTAGGTCATGCCAAGATGCGCCAATGTGCCGAAAATGCCGACAAGGACCAGTGTCTGTGTCTGATCCGCTGTCGGGATGATGAATTGCAGGTCGAAAATCTGCAAATGCCGTGTTGCCGCCCATGCCGCAAGCAGGATCAGCGCGCTGGCAAACCCGCTGGCTGACTGCAGGCAGACCGGGTCGTAATCCTTGGCGATCTGCCTTGTGAGAAGTACCAGAAAGGCGAACAGGAAGGCCACCAGCAGCGGCAGCAGGGCCGGCGGGCCGACAGCGGCGAAGCTTGGCTGGATGATCAGCAATGTGCCAAGAAACCCGATCGTGCAGGCGCCAAGCCGCCGCACGCCGACCTGTTCGCCAAGGAAGAACTTGCCCATGACTAGCATGATGAACGGGTAGACAAAGGCAATGGCCAGCGCATCGGCAAGCGGCAGATAGCGGTAAGCGGTGAACATCACCGCCACCCCGGCAATGTGCACCACGCTTCGCGCCAGGACGATCCTGACCATTTTGCGGGTCATCTTCATATCGCGTCCGCTGAACAGGATCAGCGGCAATGGTAGCAGCCACTGCACGAGATACCGCGCCAGCAGCAGCACAAGAAGCGGGGTGGCCAGCGCAATGGATTTAGCCGCCGCATCGCCCATCGGGGCAAAGACGCAAAATCCCAGCATGAAGGCAATGCCGATTATCGGGCGGTCAGCGATCATGCCGCACCATGCGCCACCGTCCGAACACGGTCAAGACAGGCAAGGTACAAGGCGTTGTTGGCGTGGCCAATGTGATGTGGTCATGGCGATGGTCAGGCTGGTCAACCGGGTCTATGCTGCGTCTCATGCTGGTTGAGGTTCTGGTGATTTCTGTGGGGTGTTTCCTGGCCGCGCTGGTCAATGCGGCGGTTGCGACAGGCGGCGTCTATATCATGCTGGCGGCCAGTTCGGCGGTGTTGCCGTTGGCGGCGGCGATTCCCATGCAGTCGGCGCTTGCCGCCCCCTCACTGGTGGCACGGATCGTCACTTTCTGGCGGCATATCAACTGGCCGATCTTTCTGATGTTCGCACCGGCAGCGGCGGTTGGCGTGGTCGTCGGGGCGCGGATTTTCGTATCGCTTGATGAGGGGGCCATCGCGTTGATGCTAGGTGCCTTGCTGCTGGCGCTGGTCTGGCTTGTGCCAAAGGGGATCACCCTCAGCCTGCCGCGCCAGTTCCTGTATGTTGGTGGTTTGCATGGGTGTTTCGGGACGATTTTCGGTGTTGGCCTGTTCCTGCAACCGGCGATCCTGCGAACCGGCCTGAATCGCCAGCAGATAACCGGAACGCTGGCGGTCTGTCTGCTTGGTCTCGAGGCGATGAAAGCCGCCGGCTATGTCAGCTTCGGGTTCAGCTACGCCGAATACTGGCCGCATATTCTGGCTGGCGCGATCGCCGGTGTCGCCGGCACGCTGATGGGACGGCGTCTTGGCGCTAAAATCCCCGAGCAGCGGTTTCGGATGGTGTTTCGTCTGCTTGTGACACTGGCTGGCCTGCGTCTCCTTGCCAAGGGCATGGTCGATCTTGGCATGGTCTGAGTGCCGTGCGGGTCAGTCGGCAAGCCGGTAAGTGACAGTGATCGAGGCGTCCGAGCGCTTGTAGTCATTCTGTTTGAGATTTGAATCGTTCTTCGTTGTTGCCGCGCTGATAGCAAGGCTGAAATCCTCAAATTTCCGGCTTACCGCCTGACCGGCAATCTGCAGGCTGATGCTGGCGCGGGTTTGCGTGTCGCGGCG
>JAYQDX010000004.1:0-40926 GCA_038138545.1 Rhodobiaceae bacterium
TGAAGGTGGCGATCACCGGCATGCGGCTGCCAAGCCAGGCCCGCACCGCGCCGGCGACGCCAAGCCCGCCGATCAACAGGGCCGTCAGCCCGACAAGCACCAGAAACACTTCGGTCCGGTCGATGAAGACATCAAATCCGGGGGCGGCATTCATCACATCGCGCACGCGCACCCCATCTTCACGCGCCGCCGCTCGCAGCGCGGTGACCGCCGCCGCGCGGTCGCCCTGATTTTCGAGAAGCAGCCTTGTCCGGTGGGTGATCATGGCACCCGGCTGGTCGAGGCCGGTCATATCGAGCGTGGCGCGCGACATTAATACACGCGGCCCGAAGGTCACGAAACTGACCGATCTGTCGGGCTCATAGGTCAGCGTGTCACTGACCGTCAGGTCCGCCTCGCCGATCCGCACCCGCGACCCGGGCGCGATCTCAAGCGCGCGCGCCATCTGCGGGTCGATGATGATCATGCCGTCACCGAGCGCCTCGGTGACAGCCCCGCCGCCGCCAAGCGTCGCCGTGCCGACAAGTGGCCAATTGCCCTCAACCGCCTTCAGCGCCACCAGCTTGCGTGCGTCATCTGTCTGCAGCATCGCGCGCATCTCGAGGCTTCGCGACAAGGTGCCGTATTGCGCCGCGATCGAGGTGACATTCTGTGATGTCGGCCGGTACAGGCTTCGCAGCTCCACATCGCCGCCAAGAAGAAGCTGCGCATTGCCGGCAATGCCGGTGCGCATCGCCTCGGCAACCGACCCGACCGTGCCGATGGCGGCAACGCCAAGCATCAGCGCGCCGAGAAACACCCGGAAGCGCGCCACCGAGCCGCGGATTTCACGCCGCGCCATCCGCCAGGCAAGGCGCCAGCCGGAATCTCCACCAGTCATGACGTCGTCAACCATCGGCCCGGTCACGCGGCGCGATGGGCCGCGGCGCGGTCCTCGACGATGCGGCCATCCTCGATGGTCAGGACGCGGCTGCATTGCTCGGCAAGCCCGGGATCATGCGTGACAAGGACCAGCGCGGCACCGGCCACCGCCGTGGCCTCGAACAGGGTTGTGATGACTTTTTCACTGGTGCCGCTGTCAAGATTGCCTGTCGGCTCGTCGGCAAGCAGGATTTTCGGGCGCGGGGCAATGGCGCGTGCGATGGCGACCCGCTGTTGCTCACCGCCCGACATCTGGTCGGGAAGGTGCGTCTTCCGGTGACCGAGACCGACCGATTCAAGCGCCTGAGCCGCCAGATCCGCCGCGTCGGGGCGTCCGGCAAGTTCCAGCGGCACGGCGACATTCTGCAGCGCCGTCATCGAGGGAATCAGGCGGAAGGCCTGGAAGACAATCCCGACCTTGTCGCGGCGAAGCGCCGCCAGCGCGTCCTCGCCCATGCTGGTGATATTCTGCCCGGCAAGATGGATATTGCCGCCGGTCAGGCTTTCAAGCCCGGCCATGATCATCAGCAGGCTTGTTTTGCCGGCACCGCTTGGACCCAGCACGCCGACCGTCTCGCCGCTGCCGATTCGCAGCGAGATGCTGCGCAGGATATCGACCATGCCGTCGGCGCTGGCCAGCGACAGGCAGGCATTGTCGAGTGCGATGATGGCGTCGCTGTCAGCGGTGCTGTCAACGCGACCGCGGGATGTGGTCTGTTCTGACACGAATGTCGATCCTTCCTGACAAGCCGGCCATCGGTGAACGGCCTTTGTCTTGACCCGGTCCCGGCATGGCGGGCCTGTTGATCTGGACTATCATCAGCCAGCTACATAAAGTGACGTCGCGGCAGTTCACTCCGAACGATCATTTTGCCGTGGCGATGCGACGCATATGGTGGTCACCCTGATGTCAATCAACAGCCCCACATCAATCAACCGGCTCGTGAGAGGCATTTTCCTTCGCCTGCTGTTTCTGCTGCCGGTTCTGCTTCCGGCCGTGGCGTATGCCGATCAGCCACGGCTGCTGGTACTCGGGGACTCGCTTGTCGCCGGCTATGGACTGCCTCCGGGGCAATCGCTTCCCGACCAGCTGCAACGCGATCTGGCCGCAGGCGGGATGCCGGTGACGGTGATCAATGCCGGTGTGTCCGGCGATACGACGGCAGGCGGGCTGGCGCGCCTCGACTGGTCGCTTGCCGACAATCCGGACGCGGTGATCATCGTTCTTGGCGGCAATGACATGCTGCGCGGCCTGCCGCCGGAAGGCACGGCGGCCAATCTCGATGCCATCATCACCCGCCTTCGCGATCAGGACATAAAGGTGCTGCTTGCCGGCATGATGGCGCCGCGCAATCTGGGACCTGCCTATGTCGAGGCGTTCGATGCCATCTACCCGGCGCTGGCGCGGCGGCATGATATCGAATTCTATCCGTTCTTTCTTGATGGGGTGGCGCTCGACCCGGCGTTGAATCTCGATGACGGGCTGCACCCGAACCGCCAGGGAATCATCGAAATCAGCCGTCGCATCCTGCCATCTGTCGAACGGCTTCTGGCGCGACTCGAGAAGTGATTTCGACCGCCTCCCAAATTTCTTTGCATCGCCCTGCGAGGTGTCTTAAAGTGCCGCGGATATGCGGCATGGCTGGCTGCGTCCATAAATTTGCCACAGTCCGGCGGCACCGTTCAGCAGACGAATCGCGATGTGGTTTTGGCGTGCTATCCGGAACCTGTGGCTTGCAAAAAAGGATGATGATCGGACTATGACGGTGAAGCGAAGTTTCGTTTTCTTGATGGTATCGGCAATGATGACGGCGCTGTTCGGCACAATCTCGATGGCGGCGGAACCGCAACGCATGCTGACCGAACGCGACTGGCAGGCCTTTCGCGTCGACGAGGACAAGGGGCGGACCTGTTTCATCAGTTCGGTGCCGACCAAATCGGCCGGCAAATACGACCCCGAGAATCGTGGCGAGGTGCGGGTATTCGTCTCGCACGGCCCGAACAAGGCCGAGCGCAATGTCGTGCAGTTCGTCGCCGGGTACAAGCACAAGAAACATTCCGATGTGACGGTGAATATCGATGGCAAGAAATTCACCCTCTTCACCATCGAGGGACGTGCCTATGCCGAATCCGAAGAGGATGACATCGCGATGATCAGGGCGATGAAGCGCGGTAAGAGGATGTCGGTCGTTGGCACCTCGAGCCGCGGCACGAAGACCACCGACACCTATTCACTGTCGGGCTTCACCAAGACGAAGAATCTGATCGACAAGACCTGCAAATGAACCGGCCCCGGCCGCGCGCAGGCAGTTCTGCAGGCACTTCCATGTTGACCGCAAGATGGCGCCGGGCGCCGGGCCAGGGATGATGACAAACGCAGCCCAACTCCAGATTCAGGCCGAGACGGACGCGCCCCGCGATCTCCTCGGCATGGGAACGGCCGAGCTTGAAGCCGCGGTTGTCGCCGCCGGCCTGCCGAAATTCCGCGCCCGCCAGCTCTGGCGCTGGGTCTGGCGGCATGGTCTGACCTCGTTTGAGGAGATGAGCGATCTCGGCAAGCCGGTGCGCCAGGCCTTTGCCGAGATGTTCACGCTTGACCGTCCGGCGGTGACGCGGCGCCTGACCTCCAGCGACGGCACCATCAAATGGCTGCTTCGCTTTCCTGACGGCAACGAGGCCGAGACCGTCTATATTCCGGACAAGGATCGCGGCACGCTGTGCATTTCCTCGCAAGTGGGATGCACGCTGACCTGCAGCTTTTGCCATACCGGCACACAGAAACTTGTCCGCAACCTGTCGGTCGGCGAGATCACCGGCCAGGTCATGCTGGCGATGGACGAGCTTGCTGACTGGCCTGCCGGCAAGCCGGGCCGGCGGCTGACCAACATCGTTCTGATGGGGATGGGCGAGCCGCTGTTCAATTATGACAATGTCGCCGCCGCGATGCGCATCATCATGAATGGCGAAGGGGTCGGGATTTCAAAACGGCGGATCACTCTGTCGACATCCGGCGTGGTGCCGGAGATCGCGCGCTGCGGGGCCGAGCTCGGGGTCAATCTGGCGATCTCGCTTCACGCGGTTCGTGACGAGCTTCGCGACGAGCTGGTGCCGATCAACAGGAAATACCCGCTTGCCGAACTGATCGAGGCCTGCCGGAATTATCCCGGCCTGTCGAACGCGCGCCGCATCACCTGGGAATATGTGATGCTGGACGGGGTCAATGACAGCGATGAGGATTGCGCGGCATTGCTGAAACTGATCCGCGGCATTCCGTCAAAGATCAATTTGATCCCGTTCAACCCCTGGCCCGGAAGCCCCTATGAATGTTCCGGCGACCGGCGCATCGAGGCGTTCGCGTCAAAGGTGCTGAAGGCCGGCTACGCCTCGCCGGTACGCACGCCGCGAGGGCGCGATATTCTGGCCGCCTGCGGGCAGTTGAAATCGGCTTCCGAACGGGCCCGCCGCCAGCCGACCGGCACCGGCAGGCCGATATCCGGGATGGTTGGAGAGGCGACATGATAAACCTCTGTCATCTTGGTCGCAAAGCCTTGTAAACAGGCGTTTCGGCGATTACATTCTTAGCAACGGATTATCGATCAGGGGGTAACAATGGCTGATAATCGCTTTCTGAATACTGCGGCTGCCGAGGCGACACAGGTTGATGTCGGACTCCGCAGCTACATGCTTGGCGTCTACAACCACATGACGACCGCGCTGTTGATGACGGGTTTCTTCGCCTATGCGATGAAATTTGCGGTCATGAATGTCGCCGGGGTGGGCCAGCTTGTCTATGGCACACCGCTGAAATGGGTGGTCATGCTGGCACCGCTTGGCCTTGTCTTCTGGCTGTCGGCGCGTATCCAGTCGATGTCGGCATCAAAGGCGCGTAACCTTTTCTACGTCTATGCGGCGCTGATGGGCATTTCGCTTGCCTCGGTGCTGCTGATGTTCTCGACCGCAAGCGTCGCCCGCGCCTTCTTCATCACCGCCGGCGCGTTCGCCGGTCTCAGCCTCTATGGCTACACCACAAAGCGCAGCCTCTCGGCCATGGGATCCTTTATGATCATCGGGCTGTTCGGGCTGATCATCGCGATGATCGTGAACATTTTCGTGGCGTCAACAGCCATGGATCTGATGATCTCGGTCCTCGGTGTGCTGATCTTCGCCGGCCTGACCGCCTGGGATACGCAGAAGATCAAGCTGATGTACATGGCTGGTGACAGCGAGGCAGAGCGGACCAAGAAGTCGATCTTTGGCGCGCTGACGCTGTATCTCGATTTCATCAACATGTTCATGTTCATCCTGCATCTGTTCGGCAATCGCGAATAGACCCGTTCCGACCAGACACAGCATGACGGAATTCACAAACGCGCCCGGCCATATGGTCGGGCGCGCTTTTTTATATTTTCGATTCCGGTGATGTCGCCCGAGTGAACAGGAGCCGTCCTTCATGACAAATCTTGCCGCCTATCTGCATTCCCGCGCCGGAACCGATCTTGCCACGGCGATCATTGGACTGGCCGGTGCCGCGGCGCGGATCAGCGGCGAGATCCGTGCCCCGCACCGCGCGCTGGATGCCGTCGCCGGCGAGGTCAATACCGATGGAGATGCGCAAAAGGCGCTGGATGTTCTTGCCGACGAGATTATTCTCGAGGCGGCACGGCAGGCCGGCGCGGCGGCCTATATGTCGGAAGAGCGCGAGGCGGCGATCCCGCTGGCCGAGGACGGGCCCTTCATCATCACCAGTGACCCGCTCGACGGGTCGTCCAATATCGGGGTCAATGTCTCGATCGGGACAATCTTTTCAGTGCTGCCGACCGAAGGTGACGGGCTTGTCGTGGGCCTGGCGCAGCTTGCCGCAGGATTCTTCGTCTATGGGCCGCAGACAACGCTTCTGGTGACGGTCGGGGCCGGTGTGGCGTCTTTCAGGATGGATGCAGACGGGGATTTCCAGCTGATCGACGACAATGTCCGGATCCCCGAACAGACAGGTGAATTCGCCATCAATGCCGGCAATCAGCGTTACTGGCTGCCGCCGGTGCAGCGCTATGTCGCCGACTGTGTTGCCGGGGCGGACGGCCGGCGCGGCAGGAATTTCAGTCAGCGTTATGTCGGATCGCTTGTCGCCGAAGCCTGGCGGATTTTCTGCCGTGGCGGTGTGTTCCTGTACCCGGCGGACTCGCGGGACGGATTTGCCGATGGCCGGTTGCGCCTTGTCTATGAGGCCGCCCCGATGGCGTTTCTTGCCGAACAGGCCGGCGGGCGCGCCACCGACGGCACCCGCGATATCCTCGACCTCACCCCGACAGCGGTTCACCAGCGGGTGCCGCTTGTCTTCGGATCGGTCGAGGAGGTCGAGGAGGTTGGCCGGCGGCACGTCGCCGGCTAGGCGTTGCGGTCGGCTAGGTGTCGCGCTCGGCTTCCAGAATCGCGGCAAGACCGCTTTCATAGTCGGGATAGAGAAGGTCGATCCCCAGTTCCGCCCCGATCACCCGCGAGGCGACACGGCGGCGCGAGACATAGAAGGTTCGCGCCATCGGTGACAGGTCGGCATCTTCAAGCGATTGCGGCTGTGGCGGCTCGACGCCGATCAGCGCCGCGGCATGCCGCATCACCTCGCCCTGCGCGGCCGGGCGCGTGTCGGCAAGATTGATGATCCTTCCGGGGCGCGGGGAGTTGATCGCCGCCTCGATAATCCGGCAAATGTCATCGACATGGATACGGTTGAAGACCTGGCCGCGATGCTCGATGATGCGGGCTGTGCCGGCGCGAAGCGCGTCGAACGGGCTTCGCCCCGGCCCATAGATTCCGGCGGCCCGAAAGATTTCACTTTGCAGCAGTGACAGCCAGCGGGCCTCCGCCACCACACGTGCGCGGCCGCGCGCGGTGGCCGGGTCGGTTGGCGTGTCCTCGTAACAGAACCCGTCCGGCCGGTCGGGATAGACCGATGTCGCCGACACATAGCCTGACCAGCCTGCGAAACCGCCGAGCACATCCTCATGCGCGTCAAGAACCGGGTCGCTGCCGCCGATGGCGGTGATGGTCGACAGCACGGCGTCGACGCCGTCGAGGGCGGCGGCGGCATCGGCAAGCGGCCGGTCATCCGCAAAGCGGTGGATCTGCCAGCCTGCCGCGGTTTCGGCGGCCAGCCGTTCGGGGGTGCGGGTGGTGCCGCGGATCCGCCAGCCGGCGGCGGCAAGACGGTGCCCGAGCGGGCGTCCCACATAGCCAAGTCCGAAGATGAAAATCGTGCGTGCCATCGTTCCGGGTCCCGGTCTATTCGTCCCGCAGGCCGGCAAGCTGTCGGCGTACCAGCGCCGCATCAAGTCGCCGCCCCTGCCAGTCAAGCCGCCAGTCGAGATGCGGGCCGGTTGACCTGCCGGTCGACCCGACGGTACCGATGATGCCGCCACGTTCCACCTCATCGCCGGTGGCGACGCTGACGCTGTCAAGATGCAGGAAGGCCGAGTTGAGGCCAAGACCATGTGTCATCAGTACCGTCCAGCCGGAGAAATACAGATCCCTGACAAGTGTTATCCGCCCGCCGGCCGGTGCGATGACCGGTGTGCCGCGCGGCGCCGCGATGTCAATGCCGTAATGCGGTTGGCGCGGCTTGCCATTCAGGATTCGCTGGCTGCCATAGACACCGGTGATCTGCCCTTCGACCGGCATGTCGAGGCCATTCAGGAAGTCGCCCGCCAGCCGGCCGGCATCATGGCGCGTGCGTGCGGTTCGTACCGCCGCGGAATCGGCGCCGATGCGCTCCAGCACCTCCGGTGGCGGGGTCACATGGTCACGCTTCAACCCGTCGATCCGCTGCACGGCATAGTCGCGCTGCCTGGCCTCAAGAATGATGATATGCCGCGTGCCGTCCGGATTTGTGACAACAAGGCGTGCCGGCACGTCGCTGTCACGGTGAAAGCCAATCATCGCATGGCCGTCAGCGGTCAGTGGCAAGCGCTCTCCATCAAGGGAAAGTTTCACCTCGGGCGCGACGCGCGCCACCATCAGACCACCCTCGATGGCGCCGCCGGACATCCATGAAAGGCCGGCCACGGGATCGGGAAGATGATCCTGCTGCGCGCTTGTCGGCAGGGTGAAAAACAGGGCCATACAGGCCAGAATGATGGTGAACGGGCTTGGAATCATCACGAGGCGAGGCTACCATCACCCGACATTTTTGGCACGTCAAAACAGGCTCGGTAGCGGGCCGGCCAACCATCACCATATTGTCATCAGATCAGGCCGACTGGCCGAAAGAAGGTATAATGTCGAATTCAACGCATGAGAAAGTCGTCATCATCGGGGCTGGCGCGGCTGGCCTGACGGCCGCCATCTATACGGCGCGTGCCAATCTGTCGCCGGTCATTCTCGCCGGCCTGCAACCGGGCGGGCAGATGACGATCACCACCGATGTCGAGAATTATCCCGGCTTTGCCGACGTCATCCAGGGGCCGTGGCTGATGACCGAGATGCAGCAGCAGGCCGAGAATGTCGGCGCGCGCGTTGTCTATGATATTGTCACGGCGCTCGACGCCTCCAGCCGCCCGTTCCGTCTGACGCTTGATTCGGGTGATGAGATGACCGCCGATGCGGTGATCGTGGCGACCGGCGCGCAGGCGCGCTGGCTCGGGCTGGATTCGGAACAGGCCTTCAATGGCCGCGGCGTGTCGGCCTGCGCCACCTGTGACGGATTTTTCTACAAGGAACGCGACGTCGCCGTCATCGGTGGCGGCAACACCGCTGTCGAGGAAGCTCTGTATCTGGCCAATATATGCAAGTCGGTGACGTTGATTCACCGCCGTGATTCGCTTCGCGCCGAACAGATCATGCAGGACCGGCTGCTGCGCCATGACAGGATCACAGTGGAATGGAACCGCACCGTTGCCGAGGTGCTTGGTGATGATGGCGGTGTGACCGGATTGCGGCTGGCCTCGACCGTCGGTGAGGATGATCTGGATATCGCTGTCCAGGGGATGTTCGTGGCCATTGGCCATGATCCCGCCACCGCCGCCTTCAACGGTGTTCTCGACCTTGATGATGAGGGATATATCCGTGCCGAGACCGGTGGCACCCGCACGTCGGTTGAGGGTGTGTTCGCCGCCGGCGACTGTGTCGACAAGATCTATCGCCAGGCCGTGACCGCCGCCGGCATGGGCTGCATGGCCGCGCTTGATGCCGAAAGGTGGCTTGGCGAACAGGCCTGAGGACACATGGTCTGAAAAATATATGGCCGAGATCAGGCTGTCACCGCTTGCGGGTTGGCGACAGGCTGCTCGCGGATCATCACGTTGACGGCGAATGCGAACAGCGCCGCCGCGACGTTCAGCCACCACATCAGGTCGTGATTGCCGGTGATATCGTAAAGCACGCCGCCAAGCCAGGAGCCGAGGAACGAGCCGATCTGATGCGAGGCGAAGACCAGCCCGTACAGCATGCTGAGATGTTTCGGGCCGAAGAACACGACGATGAGACCACTTGTCAGCGGGATCGTGCCAAGCCAGAGCAGCCCCATCGCGGCACCGAAGATGAGCGCGGACACCGGGGTCACCGGCAGCAGCAGGAAGCCGCAGATGACCAATCCGCGGAGAAGATAGACCGTGGCAAGCGCCTTGCGCTTGGAAACATGGCCGCCAAGCCAGCCGCAGAAGAACGCGCCGACAATGTTGAACAGCCCGACAAGCGCCAGCGCCCAGCTGGCGATATGTGGCGGCACGCTGCGGTCACCGAGAAATGCCGGCAGATGCGTCGTGATGAATACCAGCTGCAGCCCGCAGACAAAAAAGCCGGCGGTCAGCAGCAGATAGTCACGACTTCCCGCCGCGACACGAAGCGCTTCGGCTGTTGTCAGCTCGGCGACATCGGCGCTCTTCGCCGTCGGCGCCCCGCGAAGGCCAAGCGCCATCGCCATCGCCGCCGCGGTCAGGAAGGACAGCAGCAACAGGGCTGTCTGCCAGCCATGCGCGCTCATCAGCATCTGCGTTACCGGCAACAGCGCGAATTGCCCGAATGACCCGAAGCTTGTGACAAGCCCGAAGGCCAGCGAGCGCCGCCCTGGTGGTACAACCCGGCCCACCGCCCCGATGGCGATCGAAATGCCGGCACTGCCAAGCCCGAGCCCGATCAGCATCTGGCCAAGGAACAAACCCGAGGTGGTGACGAAAAACGCGCTTGCCAGCAGCCCGGCGGTGTAGATCGCACCGCCAAGGATGGCCACCTTCCAGGCGCCGATGCGGTCGGCAAGGGCACCGAACAGCGGCGAGGAAAAGCCCCAGACAAGGTTCTGGACGGCGATGGCGAGCGCCACCAGCTGCACGCCGCTACCAAGCGCATCCGACATCGGCACGACAAACAGCCCGAATACCTGCCTGATGCCGAAGGTGACGGTGACAAGCGCGGCGCCGGCGATGAGGACCCGCAGCCAGATATCGGGTCTTCCGGCCTTCCGGGAGTCCGCATCTTGTGAAGGCGCATCTTGTGAGGACATTGTCATGGTAAAGATGCTGCTCCGGCGCGGTGCTACTGTGGCGCAGTGACTGGCGGACACGCCGCCAGCGCATCACTCGCCAGCGCATTACTCGTTTGCGCACCACTCCTCTGCGCATCACTGTAAAGTCCGAGCCTAGCTTCCCGCTACGGAAAAACGAACCGCTTTCTCACCCGCGCCGCCAAATCGCCATACCGCCAAATCGCCATACCGGGTCAATGCGGGGCGCGACCGCGCCGACCGCGCCGACAACTTGTCCTGGCTGCTCGTCTGCCTAATCGGCCAGCAAGCGCACGGAATTCACCTGCAGGCCACGGCTTGACGAATCCACCTTGACCAGCAGTTTCTGGCCCTGAATCAGCGAATGAAAGCCGCAGTCATTCAGAACCCGCGAATGTACAAAGACATCCTCATCCGATGAATCGGTCGTCACGAAGCCATAGCCGCGAAGGTCATTGAAGAATTTGACCACGGCAAGCACCTCGCCCTCTTCCGGCTCGGACGCCACCGGCGGGGCCGGCGTCACCGGCCTCTCGACCGACAGCAGATCCTTGATCACCCGCCCATGTTCATTCGAACTGAGCGAGACGGTGATCAGGTCGCCCGTCAGCAAACGGACAAGCCCGAACCGGTCAAGCGTCGAGCGATGAAGGAACACTTCCTCCTCGCCGATCCTGACGAACCCGTAGCCCTTGCGTTCATTGTACCAGACCAGCTGTCCCTGGTTGATTTCGATATCCTGCGACGTGTCGCGGGTTGCCACATCCTTTGTCATTGTCATCTTTCCTGGGCAGCCTTGTACACGACACCGGTAACCGCCTTGTCCCGGTCCGGTGATCACAGTGGACCCGAGGACATTACGCCGGGCGTGACAGGCACCACCAAATTTGCCTCCACACCGATGGTCAAGCATGCCGTGCGTTAAGACCCGGGCCGAAGGATGAAAATCCCGGGTCACGAGCATGTGAATTCGGTGAAAGGGTCTTGAAAGCCTCAGACGGTGTGAAGCGCCGCCCGGCTGGCCTCGATGGCGTCGCCGATGGCGGCCCGCCAGTCGCCGGCGGATCGTGCATCCGCCGCGGCGGCCGGGAAAATCAGGCCGCGGGTGCTGTTGACCAGACCGCCTTCCGGACCGCCAGGGCCCGTGGTCAACCCGGCAAGTGCCTGCCCGGCACCGGCGCCCTGCGCACCGAAGCCCGGCACCAGGAAGGGTGCGCCGGGCAGGATTTGGCGCAATGCCCGTGCCTCGTCCGGCCAGGTGGCGCCGGCAACGATGCCAAGCGAGGACAGGCCAAGCTCCCCCACACGTTCGGCGGCAAGCGGTGCCAGCCCGGCGGCCAGATGCTGGAATACCGGCTTGCCGCCGATTTCCAGATCCTGCAGATCGCCGGCCCCCTGATTGCTGGTGCGGGTCAGCACGAACAGCCCGGCCCCCGTCCTGTCGGCGCGCGCCAGAAGCGGGTCGAGCGTATCCAGCCCGAGATAGGCATTGACGGTCAGCGCGTCGCTGGGAAAGGGGGCATCATGGCCGATCCAGGCCTCGGCATAGGCGGCGTTGGTGCTGCCGATATCATTGCGCTTGGCATCCATGATGACAAGGACACCGGCATCAATCGCGGCGCGGCCAAGGCGGGCAAGCACATGCATCCCGTCCGGCCCCTGTGCCTCGAAAAAGGCGGCCTGCGGCTTGATGGCGGCGACCCGGCCGGTCGCCATCTCAAGACAGGCCATTACAAAATCCTCGATGGCGCGCAATGCCGACGGGCTGCCGGCATCGCTGACATCACCGAACAGCGCCGGCATCAGTGACGGATGCGGGTCGATCCCCATGCAAAGCGGGGTTCCCGCACCGCGAATGGCGTTTGTCAGCCTGGTGCCGAAATGGTCCGCCGCCATGCGCCGTCCCGCCGTCAGACGAGGCCGACCGCGGCGCGGTAGGTCTGCAGCAGCTCGTCCTGTTCCTGCAGCAGGTCGCGGTCCATGGCCCGCATCTTGACAAGCTGGCGCATGATCTTTGGATCGAATCCGGTCGCCTTCGCCTCGGCATAGACATCGCGGATATCGGCCATCATGGCGCGTTTTTCTTCCTCGAGACGTTCGATCCGCTCGATATATTGTGTCAGCTGGTCGGCGCCGGCGCCGGTGCCTGCGATAAGTGCCATGGCCTGTTGTCCCTGTGGATGTGCTGCGGCGCTACTTGTCGCCGTGAGTGTGAATGGCGTCGTATTTTTCCCGCTGCTCGGCCGTCGCCTCGGTCTGGTATTTCGCCTTCCATTCGGCGTAATCCATGCCATAGACAGTGGCGCGCGCCGCCTTGTCATCCATCGCCAGCCCATGCTCCCCGGCCGCCTCGCGATACCAGCGCGACAGGCAGTTGCGGCAGAACCCGGCCAGATTCATCATATCGATATTCTGAACGTCGGTACGCTCCTGCAGATGCCCGACAAGGCGCCGGAACGCGGCGGCCTCAAGTTCGGTCTGTGTTGACTTGTCCATGGAAACCCCACTGGTGGCAAAGCTGATGGCTCACTGGTCGCAAAGCTGATGGCGCGGTCCCAATGGCCAGCATTCGGTATCGACCGGACTGTATCCAAACCGCGCCGCATAGGCAACCGCCTTGCTGGCCATGCAACAGCTGCTTTCGACGCCACCGCCGGCGCGATGATTCACCGGGAAATGTAAAGGCATTGAGAAAATTTTGATGTGGCTAAATTTATTGATTGGCTTTATGAATGGCGAAACTCCCGAGGTCTTTCATGTCAGACAGCACGAACCAGCCAGATGTCGCCGACAGCGCGGCGAAATTCGACCGTATCCGGCGGGCTCACCAGTCCGAGGTGGCCGAGGATTATGTCGAGATGATTTCTGACCTGATTGCCGAGACCGGCGAGGCGCGAACCGTCGATCTGGCGGCGCGGTTCGGGGTCACCAGCCCGACTGTCAATGCCATCATCCGGCGGTTGCAGCGCGAGAACCTCGTCGAGACCCGCCCCTACCGGTCGATTTTCCTGACCGAGGCGGGTCAGGCGCTGGCCGCGGCAAGCCGTGCAAGGCACCGGATTGTGCGTGACTTTCTGGTCACCATCGGGGTGCCTGTCGCCATCGCCGAAGAGGATGCCGAGGGGGTTGAACATCATGTCAGCAAGGAAACGCTGGCGGTGTTTGCCAGGATCACCGAACAGGGCCGGCTCTAGTTCGAGCCGCCCACCTTGTCCTCAATCCCTTGATGAAGATATACGCGGCGCGTGACGTTGTGGCTGATCCTGGCTGTCGAGACCAGTGGTGGTGCCGTGACCCAGGTGACCCCATCCATGGTCGGCGGAACCGGGTTTTCCCCAAGCACAATCAGACGCCGCCCCGGTTGCCCAGGGTCAGGATGGCGTGACCAGGCCAGATTCTGCTCGAAATGATTGCTGGGAATGCCATCTTCATCATGCACCAGGACGTTGATGCCGGTGCCGTGGAAATGCCAGCTCAGCAAGGCCGCCGCCGCGCGCCTGTCGGCGATGATCGTTGTCGCATCATGACCGCTCAGCGCCGCCGCGCTGTCGCTGGCAAGCTGGCTCCAGCCCCGCAGTCGGCGCAACGGATCGGACCCGGGCGTCAGCGGGCCCAAAGATCCGGCAAGCGTTACCGCCAGGACGATCAGTGACAGCCCTGCATTGATGGTCAGCGCGGCCATGCCGACCCGCGCCCGCACCGACGACTCCCCGCCGGCAAGCCATCCCGCCAGCCACACGACAAGCGCCGGCATCGCCGCCAGCGCCCAGTTGGCATTGGCCTCGCTGAGAAAGGCCTGGACCATGATGATGGCGATCACCGGCAGTGACAGGCACAGCAGCAGCCTTGCCACCGGATCGCGACCCCCTTTCAGGATTCCGAACATCAGCGCGAAGACCAGCGGACCGGCGGTGGCGAACTGTGAGCCGAGAAACCTGAGGCTGTTCAGCGGGTCATGGCTCTGTCGGCCCAGATTGGCATTGTCGCCAAGATGACGGACGGTGGTGAAATCATTCGTCAGATTCCACAGCAGATTCGGGCTGGCCGTGACCACCATCGCGATGGCGAAGACCAGCAGCGATGCCGGGCTGACATGCCGACCACCGGCCACCCGGTCGAACATCCAGAACAGGCCAATCCCGACAAGGCCGTAGATGGCGGCATATTTGCCAAGCAGTGCCAGGCCGAACGCACCACCGGCAAGCGCCATCGCCCGCGCGGTGGCAACGCGGCCGGTCACGCCGCCGACCAGCGCCAACAGGCCAAGCGACCAGAACAGCAGCAGCGGCGTGTCGGTCGAGATGACGAAGCTGCCAAGCGCGACCGCCGGCAGACAGGTCCAGATGAGCGCTGCCCAGCGGCCGGCGCCGGCGCCGGCATACCAGAAGGCGGCGCGCCACAGCGCCAGCGCGGTCAGCAGATGAAGCCATGGCGCCGGCAGCCTGACAGCCCAGACATGGTGTCCGAACATCTGATGCGCGGCGCCGATGATCCAGCTTGTCAGCGGCGGTTTTGTATAATAGCCGAAATCGAATTCGGTGCTCCACAGCCAGTACTGCGCCTCATCGACGCCAAGTTCCAGCGGGCTGAGGACAATGGCGAGGCTGCGAAGCGCCGCCGCCGCCACCATCAGGACCAGAACCAACCGGTCCGGACCTGTCCAGCTGCCGGCCTCTGCGGAATCAGATATGGCGCTGGCCGCCGGCATTGGCTATCCTCGGAGTTGCATTTCACCTGGCGGCTTTCAGCTGGAACTATAGCCCGGTGAGCTTGAGAAAGAAACCGATGGTCATGCGCAGCACCGAAGCGGATTTCGAGCCAGCCGACATGGCGCAATGGACCGCCATGGTCGAGCGGATCCTCAAAGGCGCGGCTCCTGACAGTCTTGACCGGATCGATGAGGACGGCCTCGTCACCCACGCCCTGTACCCGGTCGACGCGGCCGCGACGTCGGCAGTGCGCCAGCTCCCCGCCGCCCCGCATGCCCGTCTTGCCGAGGGGTGGCAGGTGCTGCAGACCGTGCCTGAGGACATGTCGAATGCCGATATCCTCGATGCGCTGGCCAGCGGCGCGACGGGTCTTGTTCTGACAGCCGGCGATCCGGCCATATTGGAGGCACAGCTTGCCAGCGTCATAGTGCCGGCGGTCGCGATCAGCCTTGATGGCGCGGCGGCGACACCGGCGCATTACCGGCATCTTCTGGCAGTTGCCGGAGCGCAGGCCGCCAGCACGCGGATTGATCTGGGGCTTGATCCGGTGGACGGGTTTGTCGCCGGTATGGCGCTCCATGGCGACGCACAACCATCGCATTGTCTGTTCCGAAGTGATGGCTGGCACTGGCACAACCGGGGTGTGACGGCGGCGCAGGAGCTTGGGATTGTCATCGCCGGTTGCGCGGCGGTGCTGCGCGCCGCCGATGCGGCGGGCGAGGATATGATTGCGGCGGCGCGGCGGATGTCGGCCCGCATCGCGCTGCCGGCCGACATGTTCGCCGGCATTGCCATCTGCCGGGCGACGCGGCGACTCTGGGACGGGCTTCTTGCCGGCTGCGGGATCGACCCCATGCCACTGCCGGTCAGCGGCCATGCCTCGCTGCGGATGATGTCGGTGCTTGATTCGGAAGTGAACATGCTGCGGATGACGACGGCGCTTCTTGGCGGTGCCATCGGCGGTGCCGATGCGATGGCCGGGTATGGGCATGATCTGTTGACCGGCGAGAGTGCCGGCGCGCGCCGCATGGCGCGTCTTGCGCAGGTGATGATGATGGCCGAATCACATATCGCGGCCAGCCTCGATCCGGCCGCCGGCGCGCCCTTTGTCGAATCGCGCACCGCCGCACTTGCCGATGAAGGCTGGCGTTGTTTCCAGAAGATTGAACAGGCAGGCGGGCTGGCCGCGGCCCGTGCAGAGGGGCTCATTGCCGGTTGGGCAAGCGATGCCGCCGATGCGCGCGACACCGCGATACAACGTGGCGACAGCGACATTCTGGGGGCAACGCTTCAACCGCGCAGCGAAGCGGTGCCGGCGCTGCTGCCGGAATTCGCCGATATCAGGCGTCCGGCCGCAGTGATCGAGGATATTCGTCGTGCCGCCGCCGCGAACACACCACGAGTGCTGATCCTCCGCGGCGACGACGCGACGCAGGAAGGCGCCGTCCGCAGCACTCTGGCCATCGCCGGACTTGCCGCGGTGACGCTGCCGGAAGGTGATGCGGGAATTGAGACGGCGCGTCCAGACTGGGTGATCGGCTGCGGTGTCGATGCGCCGCCGGCAGGCATTCCCGCCGCGCGGTTCCTGTCGGCCGGGGTGTTGCTGCATGCCGGTGACAGGCTGGCGGCGCTGGCACGGCTGGCCGGACGCGAGGAGGCCGGGTCATGAGCTTTCCCGATTTCACCGCGCTGCCATTGCCGCCGGTCCGCGAAGCGTCATTGCCCGACCTTCCGGGTCCGATGCCAACCGATGAGGGGATCGATATCCCGCCGCTTGTCACGCCCGATCCGGCGGCGCAGGCCGCGGCCGCGGCGGCGCTTCCGGGCATTGCCCCGTTTCTGCGTGGGCCCTATGCCACGATGTATGCCACCCGGCCGTGGACCATCAGACAATATGCCGGGTTCTCGACCGCCGAGGAATCGAACGCCTTCTACCGCCGCAATCTTGCCGCCGGCCAGATGGGCCTGTCGGTGGCGTTCGATCTGCCAACGCATCGGGGGTATGATTCGGACAATCCGCTGGTCGCCGATGATGTCGGCATGGCCGGCGTGGCCATCGATTCCATCGCTGATATGGCGTTACTGTTCCGGGACATTCCGCTGGACCGGATGTCGGTTTCGATGACAATGAACGGCGCGGTGATGCCGGTGCTGGCGATGTTCATCGTCGCCGCCGAGGAACAGGGCGTGTCGCCAGGCGCGCTTGCCGGCACCATTCAGAATGACGTGCTGAAGGAATTCATGGTGCGCAACACCTATATCTATCCGCCCGCGCCCTCGATGCGGATCGTGTCGGATATTTTCGGCTATTGCGCTGCCGCCATGCCGAAATTCAATTTCATCTCGGTCTCCGGCTATCACATGCAGGAGGCCGGCGCGTCAAACGATCTGGAGCTTGCCTACACGCTTGCCGACGGGTTGGAATATGTGCGGGCGGGGGTCGCCGCCGGTCTGGATGTGGACGCCTTCGCGCCGCGGTTGTCCTTTTTCTTCGCCAACGGCATGCATTATTTCATGGAGGTCGCCAAGCTTCGCGCGGCGCGCCTGTTATGGGCCGAATTGATGAAGTCGCATTTCGATCCGCAGGACCCGAAATCGCTGATGCTGCGAACGCATTGCCAGACCTCCGGATGGTCGCTGGCGGCGCAGGATGTCTTCAACAATGTGGCGCGCACCTGTATCGAGGCCAGCGCGGCGGTGGCCGGCCATACGCAGTCGCTTCATACCAATTCCCTCGACGAGGCGCTTGGCCTGCCGACCGACTATTCGGCGCGGATCGCCCGCAACACGCAGCTTCATCTGCAGACCGAAGGCAACCTGGCGCATGTCATCGACCCGTTTGGCGGCTCATACCTTGTCGAAAGACTGACCCGCTTGCTTGTCACCCGCGCGCGGGCCCATATCGCCGAGGTCGAATCGCTTGGCGGCATGGCGGCGGCGATCGAGGCCGGCATTCCAAAGATGCGGATCGAGGAGGTCGCCACCGCGTCGCAGGCGGAAATCGATTCCGGCCGCCGCCGGATCATCGGTGTCAACAGCTGTCAGCCGGCGTCATCCGCCAATGGCGGCGAGGAAGTGCAGGTCCGCCGGATCGACAACAGCCTGGTGCGCGCGCAGCAGCTCGAGCGGCTGGAAACGCTGCGTGCCGGTCGCGACGAATCTCGGCTCACCGCGGCCCTGGCGGCGCTGTCAGACGCGGCCGAGGGCACGGACAATCTGATGCCGCTGGCGATCGAGGCGGCGCGATGTCGTGCAACTGTCGGCGAAATCTCGGACGCGCTGAGCCGCGTCTGGGGACGGCACAAGGCCGAGATCAAGGGGGTGCGGGGGATCTGGAAGGCGCGTATGGCCGCCGACGCCGATCTGGAGATGCTGCGTGACCGCGTGGCGGTCTTCACCGATGCGGCCGGGCGCGCGCCGCGCCTGCTGGTCGCCAAGCTTGGCCAGGATGGTCATGACCGCGGCCAGAAGGTGATCGCCTCGGCTTTTGCCGATCTTGGTTTCGACGTCACCATCGGACCGCTTTTCGCCAGCCCCGATGAGGTCTATGACATGGCGATCAGGCATGATGTCGACGCTGTCGGCATTTCCACCCTCGCCGCGGCGCATCTCAGCCAGGTGCCGAGCCTGCGCCGCCGACTCGACGCCGGCGAAGGTCGTCATATCGAACTTGTCGTCGGCGGGGTGATCCCGCCGGGGGATGTGGCGGCACTGACCGCGGCCGGCGCGGCGGCAGTGTTCCCGCCGGGGACGAAATCGACCGATGCGGCAAGCCGCCTTCTTGATCTTCTCGCGCGTCGTCGCAATATCGCGGCAAGTGCCTGATACCGGCACCGACCCATTATCAGGAGCCGCCCCATGAACCGCGCCGCCGAAGCTGCCAGTGAAATCATCGATGAATTCGGCTTTCTCGACGACTGGGAGGACCGCTATCAGCTGCTGATCGATCTCGGGCGCCGGTTGCCACCGCTGCCGGCTGAATATCAGACCGAGGAGTACCGGCTTCGCGGGTGCCAGTCCGTGGTCCATTTCGCGGCCGAGACAAGGGATGGCGAGATCACCTTCCATGCCGGATCGGATGCCGCCATCGTCCAGGGGCTGATCGCCCTGCTGCTGCGTGTCTATTCGGACCGGACGCCGGAGGAAATCCGCGACACCGAGGCTGAATTCCTGTCCGAGATCGGGCTTGATTCACATCTGTCGGCGACCCGCAAGACCGGCCTTGCCAGCATGCTGACAGCGATCAAGGCGGCGGCCGGCTGACTTTGCCAGCCGTGCACCCTGACCGGTCATCCTTGCCGGTCATCCTTGCTGGTCAGGCGGGCGCGCGCTCGGCGCGTGGTGTGCGCCCGTAGCATTCGCGGTAGCATTTCGAGAAATGCGAGGCTGAGACAAAGCCGCAGGCAAGCGCCACCGACAGGATCGACATCGATGTCTGGCGCAGCAGATGACGCGCCCGCGCCAGCCGCAAATTCAGATAATAGCGTGTCGGCGTCGTGTTCAGATATTTGCGGAACAGCCTTTCGAGTTGCCGCGTCGACAGGTTGGTCATGCGCGCGATGTCGGTCTGCGCCAGCGGCTCTTCCAGATTGTCCTCCATCGTCTTCACGACGGCCAGCAATTTGGGATGGCTGACCCCGAGCCGTGAGCGCAGTTCCATGCGCTGCCGGTCGGTCGGTTCGCGAATCCGGTCATGAATGAACTGGTCGGACACCTCGGCCGCCAGCGCGGCGCCGTGCGACTGGGCGATCAGGTTCAGCATCATGTCCAGCGAGGCGGTGCCGCCGGAACAGGTCACCCGGGTGCCGTCCACCTCGAACAGATCATTGGTGATCTCCAGCTCGGGAAATTCCTCGGCGAGGCCGTCGATATTCTCCCAATGAATGGTGCAGCGCCGCTCGTCGAGAAGGCCGGCCGCCGCCATGACATAGGTGCCGGTGCAGATGGCCCCGATGACAGCGCCGTTCCGGTCAAGCCGTCGCACCAGGTTCAGCACGTTGCGGTCGGTGTTTCCGCGCACATTCAGCCCGGCGCAGACAAACACCATCCGGCAATCCTGCAGCACCGTCGCGTCACCGTCCGAGGCCACCTCGACACCGTTGCTGGCGACTGCCGGCGTGCCGGTCGGGCTGGCGATGACCCAGGCATAGAGGTCGCGGTTGCTCTGCCGGTTGGCGGCGCGCAACGGCTCGATCGCCGAGGCGAAGGCCAGCATCGAAAAATCATTGAGAAGCAGAAATCCGATTTTCTGCGGCGATGTGCTGCTGTCATGCTGTAGCAGTGACTTGATGGTCTGCACACTCATCGCAGATATCCCCTACAAGCAGAACCGAAAACCCGGTAGACAGGGTGGCTCTTTGCATGTCCTGAAATTTTTGTACGACGAAAAAAGTCGGAATTGAAACAAAAAATTTGGGCCACGAGACGGTTTTTGCTAGGACAGCCGGCATGAATGACGCCACCCCGGATATCATCATCAGCGCCGGCAATGCCGAGGTGAAACGGCTGCGGTCGCTTCATGAACGCAAATTCCGGCGCCAGACAGGCTGGTTTCTGGCCGAGGGCATGCGAATCTGCACCGAGGCGGTGGCGCTTGGCTGGCGCATGCACAGGCTTGCCTATCTGGCGTCGCGCGCCGATGACCGCCAGGTGCGTGCATTGCTGCAGGCCCTGTCGCGTGATGGTGGACGGGCCCTGCCCGTCACCGAATCTCTGCTGGCGCGGGTCAGCCGCAAGGACAATCCGCAAATGGTGCTTGGTGCCTTTGAGCAGCGCTGGCGTGGCGCCGATGAGGTGGTTCCGGATCCGGCGCGATGCTGGGTCGCGCTCGACCGGGTGCGTGACCCGGGCAATCTGGGGACCATCATGCGCACCGCCGATGCTACCGGCGCGCGCGGTGTGATTCTCATCGGTGACTGCACCGACCCCTATTCGGTGGAGGCGGTTCGCGCCTCCATGGGCGCGGTGTTCAATGTCGAGCTGGCGCATATGTCGGAGGCGGAGTTTCTCGCCTTTTCCGCCGGCTGGCCCGGGCGCATTGTCGGCACGGCACTGCCGGCGAGCGTCGATTATCGCGAGGCGGATTATAGCGGGCCGCTGATTCTCTTGATGGGCAATGAACAGGCCGGCCTAACCGAGGCGCTGATGGCGGCCTGCAGCCAGCTTGTGCGGATGCCGATGCTGGGCCGGTCGGATTCGCTGAATCTGGCGGTGGCCAGCGGCCTTGCACTTTATGAGGTGCTGCGCCGGTAAAGACCGGCGCGCGGCGCGTCAGCCTGCCTTCCAGCGTGCGAAATTGGCCTGGCTTATGACGCGTGGATCACCACCTGTCTCGACGCTGACAAGCTCGCCGGACGACACCGTTCCCGCAACCCCGGCCATCATGTCGGCAAGCGCATAATGCGCCGCCTGCGACGAGGCGCGGATGGCATAGATGGTCAACAGCAGGAACAGCGGCGTATCGGACAGCAGGTCGCGGCAACCGCGCAGCAGCGGGACAAGGTCGGTCTCGATCTGCCAGCGCTCGCCCTTCGGCCCGCGGCCATATTTCGGCGGGTCGAGAAGAATGCCGTCATAGGACCGCCCACGCCGGATCTCGCGCTCGACGAACCGGCCGGCATCCTCGGTGATGAAGCGGATCGGCGCGTCGCCAAGGCCGGCCTCGTCACGGTTTTCAAAAGCCTGCGCGATGGCCTTGCGGCTGGCATCGACATGCGCCACCTCGGCGCCGGCGCGCGCGGCATGAAGGCTGGCGACACCGGAATAGGCGAACAGGTTCAGGATACGCGGTGCCCGCCCGCGCCGCGAGATGAAATCGCCGATCAATTCAGCGCACCAGTTCCAGTGCGGTGCCTGTTCGGGAAAGAATCCAAGATGCCTGAACGGGGTCGGCCGCGCCAGGAACCGCAGCCCGTCATAGGTGACCGGCCAATGTGGCGGCAAGGAGGGCGACAGGGTCCAGCCGCCAGAATCCTCGTCATCATCGCCGCGTCCCTGGCTGGCCACAAACCGCCCGTCGGCGGCCTGCCAGTCGGCATTCGTCAGGCGCGGCGCCCACATTGCCTGCGGTTCCGGACGAACGAAGGTGAAAGTGCCGAAACGCTCCAGCTTGCGCCCGTCGCCACTGTCGAGAAGCGCGTAATCCTGCCAGTCATCGGCAGCCAGAAGACATGGCTGCGGGATAGCACCAGCGGGCATTTCAGCGGATGGATCAGGGGTTTCGGCATCACTCATGCGCGGACCATGCCGCCTTGGCCGGGCAAAATCAACCCCGGTTGATTGGCCTTGATCAGCATCTGAACAGCGCGAAAATTTCGCTCAATGAAAGTCGTTTAACAGGTTAATTGGAATATATTTCTAAAAATGGTTGGGAGTTGAAGCGAGTTGCTTTACACCAGCCCCATTGAATGCCGGGCCTCATGCCCGTTGGCAATCTATCGCGAAAGGATGTCCCATGGCGGCCATGGACGCAACCGACAGGAAAATCCTTGGTCATCTTCAGGAGAATGCCGCGCAGCCGGTGGCCGAAATCGCGCGCAAGGTAGGCCTGTCGGTGACACCCTGCTGGCGACGTATCCAGCGGCTTGAGGAGATCGGCGTGATTCGCAAGCGCGTCGCGCTTCTTGATCCGACAAAGGTCGGGGTCGGGATGTCGGTGTTCGTCGCGCTGCGGACCGACCAGCATAACGCCGACTGGCTGCAATCCTTCGCGACGATGATTGCCGACATGCCCGAGGTTGTCGAATTCTACCGGATGAGCGGCGAGGTTGATTATCTGCTGCGTGTGGTCGTCGCCGACATGGCGGCCTATGACGCCTTTTACCGGCACCTCATCAGCAAGGTGCAGCTGACCGATGTCAGCTCATCCTTCGCGATGGAGGAAATCAAATTCACAACGGCGTTGCCGATCGCTGCCGACCCCGCATCCTAGCCGCGCGCGGCCAGAATCTCGGCGACAGGCTGTTCGGCATTGACACCGCGGCAATGGATCTGGTGCCAAAGCGCGTAGAACAGCAGCCGCCAGGCGAGCAGCCCGCCCCGACCATTGCCGCGGCCATCGGCAGAGTCGATGACCGCCCGCGCCGTGCCGGCGCTGATCAGCCCGGCGACACCTTCCTGCGCCGCCACAAGCGGTGCCAGCGTGCGGGATTCCTCGGCGATCCATCCACCGACGGGCACCGTGAAACCGCGCTTTCTGGCAAAGGGCCGGCAGGCCGGCAGGCGTTCGGCAAGCCAGGATTTGACCAGATGCTTGCCACCGCCACGTCCGATCTTCGCCGCCACCGGAAGATGGAACCCCCAGCTGGACAGGTGCCGGTCGATGAACGGTGTGCGCCCCTCCAGACCGTGACGCATCAGGCAGCGGTCAAGCTTGATCAGCAGATCATTCGGCAGCCAGTCATCGATATCGTGGCGTTGTAGCGCGGCAAGGGCGGCGTGCCGGTCTGCCAGCCGTTGCAGGAGGCCGGGCATGGTGGTGCCGGCGCGCTCATAGCGTGTTGACAGACGCCGTGTCACCTCATCACCGAACAATCCGGCCCGCAATGCCGGGCCGGGCCGGGTTGGGAATTTCGCACCGATGGCGCGCAGGCCGGCCCGATAACGGCCATAGCCGGCAAAGAACTCGTCGCCGCCCTCGCCGGACAGCACCACCTTGACATCGCGCGCCGCCCGGCGGGCCAGATGCAGCGTCGGCAAAATGGCATAATCGGCCACGGCGTCGTCGCAGGCCAGCGCCGCCAGCCCGGCATCGGCAAGGAAGTCGGCCTTGCCATAGGCAACATCGACAAACTCGGCGCCCTCGCCGGCGGCAAGTGATGCCGCGAGGGCTGTTTCATCATCCGCGTCGCGGTCAAAACGCACCGTATAGGTCAGGATCGGTTCGCCGCCCCCGTCGCGCGACCGCAGATCGGCGAGCGCCGCGAGGATGGCCGTTGAATCAACGCCGCCGGAAAAGAACAGTCCCAGCGGCACATCGGCCATCAGATGCGCCTCGACACTGTCATGGAGCTGCTTACCGAACGCCTCTATCGTCGGTGCGGCCGGGTTGATCAGGCTCGTCTCAAGCGGTGCGTCCGTCATTGCCTCGGCGATCTGCCCGTCGCGGATGACCAGAATCTGACCCGGGGCAACACGCCGGATCGCCGGGAAGGCCGGCAGATCGTCCGGCGCGAACTGGCGGTCGATGATGCAGGCGGCGTGAAGCGGGTCGGGTGCGGCCCTGTCTGTCGCGGTTTCGGCAACGCCGATGGCGCGAAGCGCGGCAATCTCCGAGGCAAAGAACAGCCCGTCCGCGGTCTCGCAGATATAGAGCGGCTTGATCCCGAACGGATCGCGGATCAGCAGCCCGTCGCCGCTGTCCGGATCATAAAGCGCCGCCGCATACATGCCGCGAAGCTGTCGCAGGGCGGCGGTGCCGTGGCGTGACCAGAGCGCCAGCAAGGTCTCGCAATCCGAGCCGGAAGCGAAATCATAGCCATCGCAATGCGATTGTCGCAGCGCCGCGTGATTGTAGATCTCGCCATTCGCGATCAGCACCGCGCCACCTTCGCCTGGAGGCGCGATGAAGGGCTGTGCCCCCTTTGCCAGATCGACAATCGACAGGCGCGTATGGATGAATCCGACATGGCTGTCGGTGAAACGTCCGCTGCCGTCAGGGCCCCGGTGCGCCAGCGCGCCCTCGATCCTGCCCAGAGCGCCTGTCGGCGCGACGCCGCCCGGGCGAAGGAAATAGCCACCAATGCCGCACATCAGCCGGCAACCCTTTCCAGAAACGCGATCCAGTCCCCGGTCACCTTGCGGGGTGACAGGGTGGCCTGCCAGTGGGTGCGCCCCCCCTCTGCCAGACGCGCCGCCAATGTCGTGTCGGTCATCAGTTGGCCAATCGCATCCGCCATGGCCGCGGCGTCATCGACCGGCACCAGCAGGCCATTGACGCCGTCCTCGATCAATTCGCACCCACCATTGGTGCGGGTCGAGATGACCGGCCTGCCGCAGGCCATCCCCTCGGCGATGACATTGCCGAAAGGTTCGTGCCGGGACGGGCAGACAAGAATATCGGCGCCGCGGATGACGGCCTGCGGGTCTTCCTGCCAGCCCAGAAACACCACCTGTTCGGCGACACCAAGCTCATCCGCAAGATCGCCAAGCATGCCGCGCTGCGGCCCGTCGCCGGCCAGCCACAGCACGCCCTCGGGCAGGGTGGCGAAGGCGCGGATCAAGGTATCGAAAGCCTTGTTTTCGTGCAGCCTGCCAAGGGCGGCGATGACCGGCCCGTCGTGGCGTGGCCCTTCGAACACCGGGCCTTCGGCGCCGTCCGGAACGAAATTGATCTGATGGTGAACACGGTTCTTCGGCACGCCCTCGGCGATCAGATAATCGGCGATATCCCGCGTGTTGGCGACCAGCCAGTCACAGCCACGATAATATTTCAGATTGTAGAACCCGCCGAGCCTCGCAACATGCGGGCATCCTGTCGGCGGTGTCAGTATCGTGGCCCGGTTCATCCAGCTGAGAACGACATCGGCTGCGGCGCGGTGGATGGCGGCGGCGATCCGGCGGCGATGCAGCGGTGCCAGAACCGGTGAGAACCCGCACTCCACCACGTCAAGCCCGGCCATGCGCAGGCGGGCCACGCGATCGCTGTCGGGCTTGATCATCAGATGCTGCGCCATGCCGGTCCCCTGAAAGGCGATGGCAAGCCGTTCGAAGAACAGCTCGGCACCGCCATGCCTGGCACCTGCCATTGTCTGGAACAGCCGCAGGTCGGTGCGCGGCGGAGATGATAGAGATGTCGTCACGCGGCGTCCGTCTAGAGCTGGATATAGGTTGTCTTGATCTCGCTGTAGGCTTCCAGCGAGTAGGCGCTGTTCTCGCGGCCGAAGCCGGATTGCTTGACCCCGCCGAAGGGCAGCCCCGGTGGCAGGATATTGTAGGTGTTGACCCAGACATTGCCGCTTTCAAGCCGCGCGGCGACGCGGTGCGCGCGCGCCAGATCGCTTGTCATCAACCCGGCGCCAAGTCCAAAGTTGGTGGCATTTGCGCGGCTGATGGCCTCCTCCTCATCCGTGAAGGTCAGTACCGACATCACCGGTCCGAAGATTTCCTCCCTGACATGCCGCATATCATCCCGGCAGCCGGTGAGGATGGTCGGCTCCATGAAATAGCCGTTCTCGAACCCCTGCGGATGGACACGTTGGCCACCGGCGGCAAGCGTGGCGCCCTCGGCCATACCGCCGCTGACATAGTCGAGAACCTTCAGAAGATGCGGCTCGGAAATCAGGGCGCCCATCTGCACATCCTCGGCCATCGGGTCGCCGACCCGCATGGCGCGGGCGCGCTCGACAAGCGCCGCCTCGAAATCGGCGGCGATGCCGGCTTCGACAAAGACCCGTGTGGCGTTCGAACAGACCTCGCCGGCAGTGTAGAAATTCGCATCGAGCGCAGTCTGCACGGCAAGGTCGAAATCGGCATCAGCAAAGACGATCAAGGGCGATTTGCCGCCAAGTTCCAGCGTCACCTTCTTCAGCGTGTCGGCCGACTGGCCCATGATCAGGCGGCCGGTATCGACACCGCCGGTCAGCGAGATCTTGGCAATCCCCGGATGCGCGCAGATGGCGCGCCCGATGCTGTGATCACCATGAACAATCTGGAACAGCCCGTCGGGAAGCCCGGCCTCGGCAAGCAGGTCGGCCACCATATGCGCTGTCAGCGGCGTCATCTCGGATGGTTTCAGGATGAAGGCGTTGCCGGCGGCAAGCGCCGGTGCCGCTTTCCAGCAGGCAATCTGCACCGGGTAGTTCCAGGCGCCGATACCGGCACAGATGCCAAGCGGCACCCGCTCGCAATAGGCGATGGCGTCGGGATAGCGCCGCATGTCGCCGGTGCCGGTCTGCGCCAGCGCGCCGAAATATTCCATCGCGTCCGCGCCGCTCGGCACATCGGCCGACACCGCCTCGCCGAGGCATTTGCCGACATCCATCACCTCAAGCCGCGCCAGCTCGTCATTATTCTCGCGCAACAGCTGCGCGGCGCGCCCCAGAATCCGGCCGCGCTCATGGCCGCCGCGGGCCGCCCATTCCACCTGCGCGGCGCTGGCGGCAGTGACCGCAGACTCCAGAATGGTCCCGTCGGCCGGCTCAATCCTGGCGATCACCTCGCCGGTGGCCGGATAGATCTTGTCGATGGTGGGGCCGGCACCGGCGACTTCTTTGCCGCCGACAAGGGATCTGCAGATCTGCATCGCGCGCTCCTGTTTCTCGTGCCGTCATTTCACCCTGCCACCGGTCCCGGCGCAACCGCTAAAACGCAGTCACCTCAGGGCAGTCATGTCGGAGCGGCGAGTTTTGCGTTGCGAAGACAGGTGGCCTGCGGCAGGCTTGCTACGTAATCCTGACCGGAAGACAGACCCGGGAGACCGCCATGTCCGGAACCGACGCCGACATTCACGAAACCCGCTGCGACCTCGCGGCGATCTTTCGCTGGACAGCGCGCGAGAACATGCATGAGGGCGTCTCGAACCATTTCTCCTGTGCTGTCTCGGATGACGGCCAGATGTTCCTGATGAATCCCTACGGCATTCATTTCTCGAAGCTGAAGGCAAGCGACATGCTGCTTGTCGATGCCCGCGAGCTTGATGATTCGGTACGCCCGCATATCGATGCCACCGCCTGGGCAATCCATGGCGCGATGCATCGCAACAACCCGCAGGCGCGCTGTATCGTGCATCTCCATTCACATTACGCCACCGCGCTCAGCGCGGTGAAATCGCCGGTGCTGCCGGCGGTTGACCAGACCACCGCCCGCTTCCACAACCGCGTCGCCATCGACAGCGGGTTTGACGGCATGGGCCTTGGTGACGAGGCCGAACGGCTGTCGACGCTTCTTGGCAACAGGATGATGATGATGATGGGCAATCACGGCTTCATGACGGTCGGTGATTCGCCGGCAGTGGCGTTTGATCTTGCCTATCATTATGAACGTGGCTGCCGGACCTATATGACCGCGCTGGCAAGCGGCCTTGAACTGTCGGTCCTCGATGATTCGGTTGCCGAGAAGACCGCGCAGCAATGGGAGAACTATGAGGGCGGGCCGCTCAAGCACATGCAGGCGATCCGTGATATTCTGGATGAGGAAGAGCCGGATTACCGGCACTGAGTCTAAGATTTGGAGTGAGACATAATGAGCAGGATCAGCCTGACACTCGATGAAATCCATGCGCTTGCGCATGCGGCGATGGTGAAGAATGGCTGCGATGAGGCGAATGCCGACGCGCTGGCCGACATCGTCATGCGGGCCGAGCGTGATGGCTCGCATTCGCACGGGCTGTTCCGCATTCCGGGATATGTCAAGGCCTTGCGGAGCGGCAAGGTCGATGGCACTGCGCGCCCCACGGTGACGCGCAGGACACCGGCTGTCATCCAGTGCGAGGGGCATGGGTGTTTCGCACCGATCGCCCAGGCAACGGCCCTGCCGGTGCTTGCCGAGGCGGCGGCCGAGATTGGCGTTGCCGCGCTGTCACTCACCGGCATCCATCATTTCGCGGCGCTCTGGCCGGAGACCGAATATCTGGCCGATCGCGGGCTCGTCGGCATTGCCTGCACGGCCTATATGCCGATGGTGGCGCCGGTCGGCACGACCGAGAAGCTGTTCGGCACCAACCCGATATCCTTTGCCTGGCCGCGGCCCGGCAAGACCCCTGTCTGCTATGATATGGCCACAGCGTCGATGGCGATGGGCGACCTTCAGATCGCCGCGCGTGATGGCCGTGAGGTGCCGCTTGGCACCGGGCTGGACGCCGATGGCAAATTGACGACCGACCCGGCCGCAATCGCCAAGGGTGTGCTGCTGCCCTTTGGCGGCTACAAGGGATCAGCCATTGCGCTGATGGTTGAATTGCTGGCCGCCGGCCTGACCGGCGAGAGGTTCAGCTATGAGGCGAAAGAACATGACAATGGTGATGGTGGCCCGCCACGCGGCGGTGAAATGGTGATCGCGCTGTCACCCGCGCTGATCGCCGGCGACGGGTGGGAATCGCATGTCGAGGGCTTCATGGACCGGCTGGCCGGCCTTGACGGGGTGCGTGTTCCGGGCGCACGCCGGCATCAGAACCGGCTTGATACCGGCCCGCGCGCGATCAATGCGGCGCTTGTCGAGACAATTCGTGAGCTGACCTGACGATCCGCGAATTGATCTGATCAACCGCCCTGCAGGGAACTAGCTGCAGGGGACTGGCGGCAGGGGACTAGCGGCCCTTCCAGACCGGGTCGCGCTTTTCGGCAAAGGCGCGGAAGCCTTCCATCCCGTCCTCGGAATTATACAGCCTGTCGACCGTCGGAAGCTGCATCTTCGTCACCCGGTTCATCGCGTCCTGGAACTTCATCGCCTCGGCCTCGCGCGCCACCTCCTTGATCGCCGCGAAGACAAGTGGTGGTCCCGAGGCCAGAAGCCGCGCCAGCTCCCAGGCCCGCTCATACAGCGCCGGCCCGTCGGCCAGCCTCTCGGTCACCAGCCCCCAGCGATGCGCCTCCGCGCAATCCATCCAGCGGCCGGTCAGCAGCAGGTCCATGGCGACATGATAGGGAATCCGTTTCGGCAGCTTGATGGTCGCCGCATCGGCAAGGGTGCCGGCGCGAATCTCCGGCAGCGCGAAGCTTGACGCCTCGGTGGCGAGGATCAGGTCGCAGGACAGCGCCAGCTCGAACCCGCCGCCGACGCACATTCCCTCGACGGCGGCGATCACCGGTTTGTTCAGATCGCGAAGCTCCTGCAGCCCGGCAAAGCCGCCGACGCCGTAATCGCCGACAACCGAATCACCCGCCGCCGCGGCCTTCAGATCCCAGCCGGCGGAGAAGAATTTCTCGCCGGCGGTGCGAACGATACAGACCCGCAGCTCCGGATCGTCGCGAAAGGACTGGAACAGCTTGCCCATATGCTGCGAGGTCACAAGGTCGATGGCGTTCGCCTTCGGCCTGTCGAGGGTCACCTCGAAGACATGGCCTTCGGTGCGGGTGGTGACGTTCTGCTCTGTTGTCTCGCTCATGATGATGTCTCCTCACTTGCTCCAGTCTTCCATATCACCGCATCGAGGGCCAGCGCCCCGCCCCCGGCCGATGCCAGCATCAGCGGGTTGACCTCGATCTCGTCGAATTCCGGCGTGGCCATCATGATCTCGCACAGGCACAGCGCCGCGTCGATGGCGGCGTCGATATCAGCCCGGTCGCGCCCGCGATAGCCGGTCAGAAGCGGTGCCAGCCGCAATCGCAGCAGCGCCGCCCTGATTTCGTCTGCGGTGACCGGCAGGACAAGCGTGACGACATCGCGCAGCAGCTCGGCGGCGGTGCCGCCCGTGCCAAGGCTCAACGTCAGCCCGTAGACCGGGTCGCGCCGCAGTCCGACAAGCAGTTCGGCCGCCGGTGGTGGGGCCATTTCCTCGACCAGAAAGCCGGTTGCCGCCGGCATGTCGCGCGCGGCGTCCACCAGCTCATCCGCGGTCAGGCCGAGTTGCACAAGACCGGCCTCGCTCTTGTGGGCATGGCCAAGCCCTTTCAGCGCATAGGGCGGTATCAGGCCGACGGCGGCGGCGCGGATGTCCGCTGGCGCGTCGGCGCGGGCGCCTGCCGGCACGGTGATTCCCGCACTGGCAAGGATGGTTTTTGCCGCCGCTTCGTCGACCAGCACGCGGTCTGCCCCCGCCGGCATCGCCACATGCGGGCGCCAGCCGCCGGGCACCTGTGGAGTCGCCGCCAGCTCGATGGCGCGAAGCCCGTTCGCGAACCCGTTCAGCGGGACGATCCCCGCCTCCATCATGCTAATGGCCCAGCTGTCCGGAATGCCCTCGGCAAGGCTGCCAAGACAGGCCACGCTCGTGCCGGTCATCTTGCCGGCGCGCCTCATCGCCGCCACCGCCGGATGCCAGGCCTCGTCACTGCAGCGGTCGGCGCGCGGGAAATCGATCACCAGAACCGACAGATCGACCCAGTCACCCATCATCGCGGCAAAGGCGTCGGTCATCTTCTGCTCATCACCCCAGATGAAGGTGTGGTAGTCGAGCGGGTTGGCCAGCGCCACCAGCGGCCCCAGATTATCGGCAAGCCGGTCAAGGTTCGGTTGCGGGATGGCCGGCCATTCAAGATCATGATCCGCCGCCAGATCGGCCATCAGCCCGGCTTCGCCGCCGGAACAGCACATCGCCGTCACGCGCCGCCCGGGCAACCGGCCATGCATGTGGACAAGCTTCAGCACCTCCAGCATGTCCTCCGGTGCGGCGGCCTCGATCACGCCGCAGCGGGCGAGGAAGGCCGACGAGGCCGCAGCATCACCCGCCAGCGCGGCGGTGTGCGTGCTGGCGGCGGTCTGCGAGGCGGCCGTCTTGCCGGCCTTGATGGCGATAATGGACTTGCCCATGGCGGCGGCCTCCTCGGCCATGGCGGCGAAATCCACCGGGTCGATGATGCCCTCGATATAGAGGCCGGCCGCCGTCACCCGGTCATCGGCAAGAAGGTTTCGTGCCATGTCGGTCAGGCTTGTCTGCGCCTGATTGCCGACGCAGGCGATATAGGCAACCGGCAGGCCGCGAGCCTGCATGCTGAGATTGATGGCGATGTTCGATGACTGGCTGATGATGGCGACGCCGCGTTCGACCGTGCGTCCGCCATGCTGGTCGGGCCACAGCATCGCACCGTCGAGATAATTCAGAACGCCATAGCAGTTCGGCCCCAGCAGCGGCATGTCGCCGGCTGCCGCGACAAGCGCCCGCTGCAGATCATGATCGCCGGTCTCGGCAAAGCCGGAGGCAAAGCAGACCGCCCCGCCGCATCCCATCGCCGAGAGCCGTGCGGCAACCTCGATGGCGGCGGTGCGGTTGATACCCAGAAAGGCCGCGTCGGGGGACGCCGGAAGGTCGTCAAGATCACGCAGACAGGGAACACCGCCAATCTCATCGCGGGTTGGATGGACCGGCCAGATATCGCCGTCAAACCCTGACTTCAGACATTGCGTGACAACATTTTCCGCCCACCAGCCGCCAAACACGACGATCGAGCGCGGTCTGAACAGGCGTGACAGGTCCGGCATCGCTAGCCCCCGAGCGGGCGCAGCAGCTCGCGGCTGATGATATGACGCTGGATTTCCGAGGTGCCGTCCCAGATCCGTTCCACCCGCGCATCGCGCCAGAACCGGGCCAGCGGCAGATCATCCATCAGCCCCATGCCGCCATAGACCTGAATCGCCTCGTCGGTGACGCGGGCCAGCATTTCCGAGGCATGGAGCTTTGCCGAGGCGATCTCGCGGTTTGCCGGCAGCCCCTGATCAAGCCGCCATGCCGCCGACAGGGTCAGCCAGTCGGCGGCGTCGATCTCGGTCACCATGTCGGCAAGCTTGAAGCCGACACCCTGGAACTTGCCGATCTGCTTGCCGAACTGTTTGCGCTCGACAGCGTAGCTCAGCGCAAGATCAAAAGCCCGGCGGGCGCGGCCGACACACATCGTCGCGACAGTGATACGGGTGGCGTAAAGCCAGGTGTTCATCACCTCGAACCCGCCATCGACGGCGCCAAGAACCTGGTTGTCGGCGAGTCGGCAATCCTCGAATTTCAGGATCACATTGTGATAGCCGGCATGCGAGACCGATTTGTATCCCGGCAGCACCTCGAACCCGGGATGGCCGCGATCGACAAGGAAACAGGTGATCCGCTTCTTCGGCCCGTGCGGTGTGTCATCGACGCCGGTGGCGACAAAGACGATGAAGAAATCGGCATGATCACCACCGGAGATGAAATGTTTGGTGCCGTTCAGCACCCAGTCGCCGCCGTCGCGGCGGGCTGTCGTGCTCATGCCGCGCACATCGGACCCGGCATCGGGTTCGGTCATCGCCAGCGCGTCCATCTTCTCGCCACGCACGGCCGGCATCAGATAGCGGTCGATCTGGTCCCCCTCGCAGGCCATCAGAATGTTCTGCGGGCGCCCGAAGAAATGTGTCAGCGCCATCGACCCGCGCCCCAGCTCACGTTCCAGAAGCGCGAATTCCAGATTGTTCAGCCCGCCGCCGCCGACCGATTCCGGAAAATTGGCGGCATAGAACCCCATCTCCAGAACCTTGTCCCTGATCTGCCGGCCAATCTCGGCCGGCACCGCGCCACGCGCCTCGATCTCGTCCTCCAGCGGATAGATCTCGGTCTCGACAAAGCTGCGCACGGTCGAGACGATCAGGTCCTGTTCCTCGGTCAATCCAAACTGCATGCTATTTTTCTCCTCCGACGGCGCGGCCGGCACCCTCCGGGCGCGGCAGGGCTTCATGCGCGGCCGCCAGCTCGGCAAGCCGCGCCGCGACATCGCCGCGCGGCAGGCTGGCCGACCGGCTGTTCATATCGACATGGATCAGCATATGTTCTCCGGTGGCAAGACACCGCGACCCGCCATCTTTTTCAACAGCGTACAGATGATGGAACAGCTGCATTTTCTTGCCCTCGCCACGCAGAAGCTGCGAGGTGGCGAAGATCTGCGTTCCGGCGGTCACCTCGTCAAGATGCCGGATATGCGTCTCGACCGTGAAATAGCTGCCACCCTCGGCCAGATAGGCGGCATCGACTCCGATCCAGCGCATCACCGCGTCGGTGGCCATCGAGAAACAGTCCAGATAGCGTGCCTCGTTCATATGCCCGTTATAGTCTGTCCAGCTTGCCGGCACCTGCTGGCGCATCGTCTCCAGCGGCCGGTCGATGGCCGTTTCGGTGCGTGCCGGCACGGCGTCATACAGAGATTTTTCCCAGTTGGCGACTGATCGGCCGGCGCCCCAGTCATTGGCCTTCAGGGCATGCAGGATGGCGACGAGATTGTCATCACGAATCCGTTCCAGCTCGCGGATGGAATGCTGGCCGGACTGCGCGTCGGACTGGTCGGAAATTGTCTTCACCAGCTCGTCCGTCAGTTCCGGCACATCCATCAGTTTCGTCCAGGGCCATTTCAGGCAGGGGCCGAACTGCGCGATGAAATGCGCCATGCCGGCCTCGCCGCCGGCAACCCGGTAGGTCTCGAACAGCCCCATCTGCGCCCAGCGAAGCCCGAAGCCGAAACGGATGGCGTCGTCGATTTCCGCGGTTGTCGCGATGCCGTCCTTGACCAGCCACAGCGCCTCGCGCCATACCGCCTCGAGAAACCGGTCGGCGACAAAGGCCTCGATCTCCTTGGCTATCGGCAGCGGATGCATGCCAAGCCCGGCAAAGAAACCCGCGGCGCGGTCAATGGTGCCGCTGGCGGTGGCATTGCCGCCCACAAGCTCGACAAGCGGCAGCAGATAGACCGGATTGAAGGGATGCCCGACAAGAAGCCGTTCCGGATTCCGCATCCTCGCCTGCAGATCGCTTGGCAGGATGCCCGAGGTCGACGAGCTGATCACCGCGTCCGTGGCGGCGCCAGCCTCGATCTCGGCATAGACGGCCTGCTTGACGTCGAGCCGTTCCGGCACCGCCTCGATGATCAGCTCGGCGCCGTCCACTGCCTCGGCGATGCTGGTGGCAAACCGCATCTCGCCGCGGACCGGCAGCGGCGCCATGGTCAGCCGCGCCAGCGCATGGTCGGCATTCGCCATGACATCGCCGATCTTGCGGGCCGCCTGCGGGTCAGGATCGAAAATCCCGACATCGACGCCATTCTGGATCAGGCGGGCGACCCACCCGCCGCCGATGACGCCGCCGCCGATCACCGCGGCGCGTGCCGGCTTTGCTGCGTGCGCCATCATGCCCTCCGGATCCCCTGTCAGCCTGCCATTGGCGCGCGTTTGGTCACGCCAAGCCGCGTGCGCACCGCATCGGGGCCGATGATGGTGGCACCCATATTTTCGACGACATTCACCGCCCGCTCGACAAGCTGGGCGTTGGTGGCGAAAACGCCACGTGACAGATAGAGATTGTCCTCCAGCCCGACCCTTACATTGCCGCCCGCCAGCACCGCCGCGGCCGGATAGGCCATGGCGTTGCGGCCAATCGAGAAGGCCGAAAAGATCCAGTCCTCGGGCACATTGTTGACCATCGCCATCAGCGTGTTCAGATCATCCGGCGCGCCCCAGGGAATGCCCATGCACAGCTGGACCAGCGCCGGGCTGTCAATCAGCCCCTGTTCGGCAAGATGTTTGGCGAACCACAGATGGCCGGTATCGAAGGCTTCGATTTCAGGTTTCACGCCAAGTGCCTGCATCTGTCTCGCCATCTCGACAAGCATGGCCGTGCTGTTGGTCATGATATAGTCGCCATGCCCGAAATTCATCGTGCCGCAATCAAGTGTGCAGATTTCCGGCCGGCAGTCGGCGACATGCGCCAGCCGTTCGGTGGCGCCGGCCATGTCGGTCCCGTCGGTGCTTGGCGGCAGCGGCGTCTCGACGCCGCCAAGAACCAGATCGCCACCCATGCCGGCGGTCAGGTTCAGAACGACATCGGTTTCACTGTCGCGGATGCGCTCGGTCACCTCGCGGAACAGCGCCGGGTCGCGCGATGGCTGGCCGGTTTGCGGGTCACGGACATGGCAATGCACGACAGCGGCCCCCGCCCTGGCGGCATCGATGGCCGATTCGGCGATCTGCGCCGGTGTGACCGGCACTTTGTCGGACTTGCCGGTGGTATCGCCCGATCCGGTTACGGCGCAGGTGATGAAGACCTCGCGATTCATCGTCAGCGGCATGATCTCTTCCTCCTCAAACCGGCGGCCCCGGACCGTTGTCCCCTGATCACCCCGAAGCGCGATCATCCGTTTTCGCGATCAGATTTTCGCAAATTTGGCAGGTTTGCAACTTCTTTGCATCCTGCTCGTGGCGGCACCTTGTAAATGTGGCCAGAGCAAATGTTTTCAGAATGGCAGGAACAGGACAGAAAAGGACGGTTTCCTTGCACGGGGCCGAGGTGCCTGCGCAAGCATGAGTGGCGGGCATCAGCCTGCGGGGAGAAGGGATCAGCGCCTGATGAACGCGCCATCAAGACCGGCCCGTCGGGGCCGCAAGACACGACCGGCAAACAATCTGCCGGTGCAGCCGGACTGGCGGGATGTCCGCAACCATATGGCCCCGCTGGCCCCGCTCAGTGACGACCAGATCGAATCCATCCATCTTGCCTCGCTGCGGCTGCTCGAGGAGTACGGCATCGAGGTGATGAGCGCGCCGGCGCGCGCGCTGTTCCGCAAGGCGGGGGCCACGGTCGATGAGGCATCGCAGATCGTGCGCGCCGACCGCGGCCTGATCGAGGCGGCCATCGCCAGCGCGCCGCCGCACTTCACCCTGACACCGACCAACCGGGCACATGCGCTGACCATTGGTGGCAACCATATTCATTTCGGGCTGGTTTCCGGGGCGCCGAACGCGCACGACCTTCGCGGTGGCCGGCGCAGTGGCAATTTCGCCGATTACCAGACGCTGATGAAGCTTGGCCAGAGTTTCAACGTGATCCATTTTTTCGGCAACCAGTCGCTGGCACCGAACGATCTGCCGGTGAACACACGTCATCTCGACACGACCTTTGTCAATCTGACGCTGACCGACAAGGTGTTCCTGTCGATGTCGATCGGCGCGGCGCGGGTCCGTGACGCGGCCAGGCTGACGGCGATCGCACGCGGCCTGACGATGGACCAGCTGGCCACCGATCCCACCGCGATCACCAATATCAACATCAACTCGCCGCGCAAGTTCGACCTTGAAATGGCCTCCGCCGCCATGGCGATGGCCGAGATGGGCCAGGCGACGGTAATCACGCCCTTCACGCTGATGGGTGCGATGACGCCGGTCACCATCGCGGCGGCGCTGACGCAGCAGAATGCCGAGGCGCTGTTCGGCATCGCGTTGACGCAGCTTGTCCGCCCCGGGGCGCCGGTCGTCTATGGCGGCTTCACCTCGAATGTCGACATGAAGACCGGCGCGCCGGCCTTTGGCACGCCGGAAAACACCCTTGCCAACATCGCTGGCGGCCAGCTGGCGCGGCGCTATGGCCTTCCCTACCGGACCAGCGCCTGCAGCGCCTCGAACGCGGTCGACGCGCAGGCGGTGTGGGAAACCCAGATGGCGCTGTGGGGGGCTGTCACCGGTCATGGCAATCTGATCTACCATGCCGCCGGCTGGGGTGAGGGCGGACTTGTCGCCGATTTCGAGAAGCTGATCGTCGATTGCGAAATGCTGCAGGCGATGGCGCAATTCCTGACGCCACCAGCCTTCAGCGAGGCCGATTTCGGCTTCGCGGCGCATGACGAGGTGGCGCCAGGCGGGCATTTCTTCGGCACCGCCCACACGATGGAGCGTTACCAGTCGGCCTTCTACAGCCCGTTCCTGTCCGACTGGTCGAACAATGAGAACTGGCGCGATGCCGGGGCGCGGACAACCACCGAGCGCGCGATGGAGATCTGGCCAAAGGTAGTCGAGGCCTATGAGCCGCCGCCGATGGACCCGGCACGCATCGAGGAAATGCAGGCCTATATCGCGCACCGCCGCGCTGAGATCGGCAGCGGTGAGCCCTAGACCCTGCGGTACCCCGCATCCCCACGCCGCAGCTTGCGATTTCACAAAAAGCGGCTACATTCACCGCAGGTGAACCATGGCATAATCTGGGGGATCGACTCATGACCTTGATGCATTATATCGCCGGCGCGGAAATCGCCGGAACAAGCGGGCGCGAACAGGATGTTTTCAATCCGGCAACCGGCGCGGCCACCAATTCGGTGCCGCTGGCAAGCGCCGCGGAAGTGGGTCAGGCTGTCGCGGCGGCAAAGGCCGCGCTTCCCGGATGGGCCGGCACACCGGCCGCCAAGCGCGCCCAGGTGATGTTCAATTTCCGCGATCTGATCAGGGCGAACCTTGACGAGCTGGCGACGCAGATCTCGGCGCAGCATGGCAAGACCTTCGATGACGCCAAGGGCGAGGTGGCGCGCGGCATCGAGGTTGTCGAGTTCGCCTGCGGCATCCCGCATGCGCTGAAGGGCGAATACTCGCCGCAGGTCGCCGGCGGGGTCGACAGTTTCTCGATGCGCCAGCCGGTCGGCGTCGTCGCCGGAATCACCCCGTTCAACTTCCCGGCGATGGTGCCGATGTGGATGTTCCCGATGGCGCTTGCCTGCGGCAACACATTCATCCTGAAGCCGTCCGAGCGCGACCCCGGCGCGCCGATGATGCTGGCCCGCCTGCTGTCCGAGGCCGGCTTGCCGGCCGGCGTGTTCAATGTCGTGCATGGCGACAAGGAGGCGGTCGACGCCATCCTCGATCATCCCGATATCGGCGCCATCAGTTTTGTCGGCTCGACGGCGATCGGCCAGTATATCTATTCGCGCGGCTGTACGAACGGCAAGCGGGTGCAGGCGCTGTGCGGGGCGAAGAACCACATGATCATCATGCCCGACGCCGATATGGACCAGGCTGTCGACGCGGCGATGGGCGCGGCCTACGGTTCGGCCGGCGAGCGCTGCATGGCGATCTCGGCGGTGCTGGCGGTTGGCGACGAGACGGCGGACCGGTTCGTCTCGCAGCTGGCGCCAAAGGTGCGGGCGCTGAAGATCGGCCAGTATGACGAGCCGGGGGTCGAGATGGGCCCGGTCATCACCGCCGCCTCGAAAGAGCGCATCGAAGGCTATATCGACCAGGGCGAGGCGGACGGCGCCGAGGTGGTTGTCGACGGGCGCGGCCTGCGCCTGCAGGGCTATGAGGACGGCTTTTTTGTCGGCGGCACATTGCTCGACAAGGTGACTCCGGACATGTCGGTCTATCGCGACGAGATTTTCGGGCCGGTGCTGTCGGTGCTGCGCCCGCAATCCTATGAAGAGGCGCGCCAGCTTGTCATCGACCATGAATATGGCAACGGCACCGCCATCTTCACCCGTGACGGCGACACCGCGCGCGATTTCACAAACAATGTGAATGTCGGCATGGTCGGGGTGAATGTGCCGATTCCGGTGCCGGTCGCCTATCACAGCTTTGGCGGCTGGAAGGCGTCGATGTTCGGCGACCATTCGATCCACGGCATGGAGGGCGTGCGCTTCTACACCAGGCTGAAGACGGTGACGGCGCGCTGGCCAAGCGGCATCAAGGAAGGCGCGGTGTTCAATTTCAGCGCCGGAAGCGACGTCTGATCATCTGATCACCTGATCATATCCCGCAGGATCAAACAGAAACGTCACTATAAGGGCCGCCCCGCACCCGCCGGGCGGCCTTTTTACGGGGTGCTACATCAACACCTTGCCCGGGTTCAGCAGGTTATGCGGGTCGAGCGCGGTCTTGATCGATTTCATCATCGCATAGGCCACCGGGTCCTTCAGCCGCCGCATATCCTGCTGCTTGTCGGTGCCGATTCCGTGCTCGGCGCTGATCGACCCGCGCCATTTGATCACCGTGTCGCGCACCGCATCCTTGATCGCCTTCACCTCCTCGGGGCTTTCCGACGGGTCCTTGTCATAGGGGCGGGCATTGATGTGCAGATTGCCGTCGCCCATATGGCCAAAGGCGACGCAGAACGGCCCCGGCGCGATGGCGGCAAAGGCGGCCTCCATGTCGGCGATGGCGCCGGGCAGGTCCGATACCTGGAAGCTGATGTCGTTCATCACCCACCTGCCATGTTTCTGCATGGCCTCCAGCGTGCCCTCGCGCATCGCCCAGAAATTCGCCCGCTGCGCGGCCGAGCGCGCGATCACCGCGTCATGCACCAGCCCGGCCTCGAAGGCATCGGCGAGGATGCCCTCGAGCTGCGCCTCCAGCGCCACCGTGCCGTCGGCGCCGATCTCGGCATCTTCCTGTGTCGCCGCGCCGATTTCCATCAGCACCGCCAGATCCGGCGCCTCGTCAAAGGGCGCGGTGACATGGTCGAGATATGTCACCGGCAGCTCATACATCAGCCTGCCGATCAGCTCGAACGCCTCGATCCGCCCGCCGGTGCGGGCCTGCGTCATGTTCATCAGCTCCAGCGCCGCCTCGACATCGCGGACCTTCACCATCGCCGTGGCCTGGGCCAGCGGCGGCGGCACCAGCTTCAGGCTGGCCGCGGTGATGATGCCAAGCGTGCCTTCCGAGCCGACCATCAGATTGACAAGGTCATAGCCGGTATTGTTCTTCTTCAGCGCCGGCAGCAGATCCATCACCTCGCCGGCCGCCGTGACCACCTCAAGCCCCATGCACAGGGCACGCGCGCTGCCATGGCGGATGACGTTCAGACCGCCGGCATTGGTGCCGAGCGCGCCGCCGATCTGCGCTGTTCCCTTAGCACCGAAGACAAGCGGGAACATCAGCCCCTCCGCCTCGACCGCCTGGTGCAGGTTCTGGATGATGCAGCCCGCCTCGGCGACCATATACATGCCCGCCCGGTCGATCCGGCGGACCCTGTTCATCCGCTCCAGCGACAGCAGCACGACCCGGTCCTCGGCCCGCGCCACGGTGCCGCCGGCGAGGCCGGAATTGCCGCCAAAGGGGATCACCGGCGTGCGGGTCTCGGCGCACAGCTTCATCACCGCGGCAACCTCGCCGGTCTCGCCCGGGCGCACGACGATGGCCGGGGCCGATTCCTTGGTGCCGAGCCAGTCACTCTGATAGCGCCGGTCGATATCCTCGCCGCGCTGGACATGCGCCGCGCCGCAGATGGCGGCGAAGTGCGTCGCAAGATCGGTCAGTCGCATGTCGTTCATCGCCGGTCTCCCTGTCTGGCAAGCCGATATGATTCCTCATCGGATCGTTGGGCGAAAGGCTAGCACAGCGCCGCCAGTGAACATAGCCGGTGAACATAGCCGGTGATTATGGCGGCGGCGCGCCTCAGCCGCAGAGCAACTCCAGCCGCAACCGCGCGATCTTGTGAACCTCGGCAAGCGC
>JAYQDX010000004.1:41026-48085 GCA_038138545.1 Rhodobiaceae bacterium
AGCCGCAGAGCAACTCCAGCCGCAACCGCGCGATCTTGTGAACCTCGGCAAGCGCGGTGGCGAATTCGGTTGTCGGGTCATTGTCGATCCGGGCGGCGAAGGCGGCGAGGATGGCGGCCCGGTCCAGCCCCCGCACGGCGATGATGAACGGGTGGCCAAAGCGCGCCCCATAGCGGTCATTCAGATCGGAGAAGCTGGCGAATTCATCCGGTGTACAGCTGTCGAGGCCGGCCCCTGCCTGCTCGGCGCTGGACTCCGCCGTCAGGCCGCCGGCGATGGCCAGCTTGCCGGCAAGTTCGGGATGCGCGCGCAGCAGCGCCATCTGGCGCGCGGGTCCGGCGGCATCGACAATGTCCCGCATTCGTGACGCGAATTGCGACAAGTGACGGTCTCCCGCGCCAAGTCCCTCGGACCAGATCGTCGCGGCCACCCAGGGTGAATGTTCGTAGATGCCACCGAATTGCGCCATGAATTCAGTCTCTTTCAGACCGTCCGGTGATATTGTGAACTGCTGATTCGACATGGTGTATTGTCACTTTCCGGGGTGGATATTTTACTGGTCCGACGCCGACTGTTCCGACACTGGGATCTTGGTCAAATTTGTTTGCGTCTTCAATATTTAATTGGCACTCTTCATCCAATCTGGACACGGGAAATATCGGAAAGGGTGACCCGTCATGGGCAGGCTGACAACGCATGTTCTCGATACCGCCGCGGGCCGTCCGGCCGCCGCGATGCGGATCGACCTCTATGGCTGCGATGACGCGGCGCGGCGGCTGATCACCTCGGTGACGACGAATGATGACGGCCGGGTCGACGGGCCGCTTCTCGAGGGGGACGATTTCGCAGGTGGGCGTTATCAGCTTGTGTTCCATGCCGGTGCCTATCTCAGGGCCGGTGGCGCGGATCTTCCCGACATGCCGTTCCTCGACGAAATCGTCATCGCCTTCGGGATCGACCGGCCGGACCAGCATTATCATGTGCCGCTGTTGCTGTCGCCCTACGGCTATTCGACCTATCGCGGAAGCTGAGGCGGGGCGGGGCAGGCGATGCGTGACCGGATCACATTCGTTCTCAACAACCAGGTCGAGCAGGTCAGCGGCCTCGCCGGCGACACGACGCTGCTGAACTGGCTGCGGCAGACGAAACGCCTGACCGGATCGAAGGAAGGCTGCGGCGAGGGTGATTGCGGCGCCTGCACGGTGGTGGTGGCGCGCCGCCGCGCCGATGGAAATATGCGATGGCATCCGGTCAATGCCTGCATCCAGTTCATGGGGATGCTGGAGGGGGCGTCGGTGACAACAATCGAGGGGTTGCAAGGCGCGGGCGCCGGCGGCGGCGGTCTTCCGGACGGTCAGCTGCATCCCTGTCAGCAGGTGATGGTCGACCATCATGGCTCGCAATGCGGGTTCTGCACCCCCGGCTTCGTGATGTCGCTGTTCGCCGCCTGGTGCAATGGCGACGGCCTTGTGGCCCCGGATATCGACACCACCCTTGCCGGCAATCTGTGCCGCTGTACCGGCTACCGGCCGATTGTCGATGCCGCGGCGGCGCTGGAGGTGCGGGCCATTCCGCCACAGTTCGAGCGTCAGCGCCGCGAGACCGAGGCCAGCCTGATGGCCGCCATCGCGCATGACGAGACGGTGTGTCTCAGCGACGGGCGCCGCAGCTTCACCGCCCCGACAAGCCTTGAGGGGTTCGCGCAGAGCTATGCGCAAACGCCGGGCGCCACGATCGTGTCCGGCGCGACCGATGTCGGACTGTGGGTGACAAAGCAGAACCGTCACCTGCCGAACATGATCTGGACCGGCCGCGTCAGAGGGTTCGACAGGGTGGAGCGGTCCGGCGCGCATTGGCGAATCGGGCCGGCGGTCACACATGAGACAGCGATGGCGACGCTTGCCGACGGATGCCCCGATCTTGGCGAGGTGATGCGGCGTTTCGGGTCGGCCCAGGTGCGGGCCAGTGGCACGGTCTGCGGCAATATCGCCAATGGATCGCCGATTGGCGACCTGCCGCCGATGCTGATCGCGCTTGCGGCCGAGATTGAGCTTGCCGGTCCGGCCTCGAACCGGCGACTGCCGCTGGAATCCTTCTTCATCGATTATGGCCGACAGGACCGTGATGCGGATGAGTTCGTTGCCGCCATCCTGGTGCCGGTGACGCCAACCCCGCTGTTTCGCGCCTATAAGATCTCGAAACGGTTCGATCAGGATATTTCGGCCGTTCTCGGTGCCTTCAACCTGACCGTATCGCAGCGGCGTATCACCTCGGCGCGGCTGGCCTTCGGCGGCATGGCGGCAACGCCGAAACGGGCCGCGGCAGCCGAGGCGGCGCTGACCGGCGCGGCACTGGAGATTTCCGCTTTTGAAGCTGCTGCCGCGGCGCTGGCCGCCGATTTCACCCCGATCAGCGACATGCGCGCCTCGGCCGGGTATCGCCTTCAGGTGGCGGCCAATCTGATATTGAAATACGGGCTTGATGTCACCGGCGCGCCGGTGCCGCGCCTGACCGGTGCCGGGCTGTCGGCCGATGATCTGCGCGCCGCCCCGACGGGGACAGGCTGATGGCCGGCAAGGGCATCGCAGGTGACATCCGGACGGCGCGTGAACATGACAGCGCCCACAAGCATGTGTCCGGAACGGCTGTCTATGTTGATGATATCCGTGTTCCCGATGATACGCTGGTGGTGCTGATCGGGCAGAGCCCGCATGCCCATGCGCGGATCACCGGCATCGATCTGTCGGCCGTCGCCGCCGCGGATGGCGTCGTGGCGGTGCTGACGCATGCCGACATTCCGGGGCGCAATGACTGCAGCCCGGTCTATGGCGATGATCCGATCCTCGCCGAGGATGTGGTGAGCTATGCCGGACAGGCGGTGTTTGCCATCGTCGCCGAGACGATGCGCGCGGCGCGCGACGCCCTGCCACTTGCGAAGATCGACTACGATCCTCTGGCCGCGGTATTGACCATCGAGGATGCGATGCGTGCCGGGTCCTGGCTCGGCCCCTCGGTGACAATGGAATCCGGCAGTCCGGACAGCGCCCTAGCCGGCGCGCCGCTGCGGTTGTCCGGCCGGATCGAGATTGGCGGGCAGGAGCATTTCTATCTCGAGGGCCAGGCGGCGCTGGCGATCCCGGGCGAGGATGGCGACATGACGTTGCATTGCTCGACCCAGCATCCCTCGGAAATCCAGCACAAGGCGGCCGATTGTCTTGGCGTGCCGAACCATGCGGTGACCGTCGAGACGCGTCGCATGGGCGGGGCTTTCGGTGGTAAGGAAAGCCAGGGAAGTCTGCCGGCGCTACTGGCGGCGCTGGCCGCCCGGCGGACTGGTCGCCCGGCGAAGACCGTCTATGACCGGGATGATGATTTCATGCTCACCGGCAAGCGGCATGATTTCAGGATCGACTATGATGTCGGGTTTGATTCCGAGGGCCGCATTCAGGCGGTGCTGTTCGAACAGGCGCTTCGCTGCGGTATGTCATGGGATCTGTCGGAGGCGATCGCGGCGCGCGCCATGTGCCATGCCGACAATGCCTATCACATTCCGCACATGCGGGTTGTCTCGCATCGATGTCGCACGCACACGCAGTCGAACACCGCCTTCCGCGGCTTTGGCGGGCCGCAGGGCATGGTCGGGATCGAACGTGTGATCGACCAGGTGGCGCATCATCTTGGGCTTGACCCGCTGGTGGTTCGCCAGCGCAATTTCTACCCGCATAAATTCAGCGCCGACGGGGCCGGGGGGCGCACTCCCTATGGCCAGATCGTCGAGGACTGCATCCTGCAGGATATCGTGCCGCGCCTTGCCGCCGATGCCGATTATGAAGCGCGGCGCGCCGAGATCGAGGCGTTCAACCGCACCGGCGGGATGATTCGGCGCGGCATCGCGCTGACGCCGGTGAAATTCGGGATTTCCTTCAACACCACCTTTCTGAATCAGGCTGGGGCGCTGGTCCATGTCTATAGCGACGGGTCGGTGCATCTCAACCATGGTGGCACCGAGATGGGCCAGGGGCTGAACACCAAGGTGGCGCAGATCGTGGCGCATGAATTCCAGATCGATTTCGGGGCGGTCAAGATCACCGCCACCAATACAGGCAAGGTTCCCAATACCTCGGCCACGGCGGCGTCATCGGGAACCGACCTCAATGGCATGGCAGCGCAGGCGGCGGCGCGCACCATCAAGTCGCGGATGCGGGAGTTCCTCGCCGAACAGCATCAATGCATGCCGGATTCGGTGACTTTCGCCAATGGCCGGGTCCGCGCCGGCGGTGCGCAGATGTCTTTTGCCGAGGCGGTGAAGGCCTGTTATCTGGGCCGCATATCGCTGTCAGCGACCGGCTTCTATGCGACGCCGAAGATTCATTGGGACAAGACGCGCAGCCGCGGCCGGCCCTTCTATTACTATGCCTATGGCGCGGCGGTGACCGAGGTGGCGACCGACCTTCTGACCGGCGAGAACCGGATCCTTCGCACCGACATCCTGCATGATGTGGGACGCTCGCTGAACCCGGCCATCGATATTGGCCAGATCGAGGGCGGCTTTGTCCAGGGGGCGGGCTGGCTGACGACCGAGGAACTTGTCTGGGACGAGGCGGGGCATCTGCGAACCCATGCGCCCTCGACCTACAAGATCCCGGCCTGCGCCGACCGGCCGCCCGTCTTCAATGTGGCGCTGTTCGATGATGGCGAGAATACCGAGGACACGATCCACAAATCCAAGGCTGTTGGCGAGCCGCCGCTGATGCTGGCCATCTCGGTTCTGATGGCGCTCTCGCACGCGCTGGAATCGGTCGGGGATGACTATCCGATGCTGGACGCGCCGGCCACCCCGGAACGGCTCTGTCTTGCGGCGCGCCGGCTTGGCGGCCCCGGGATCGCGCTCGGAGACAAATGATGAGAAGCTGGATTGACGTGGCCCGCGACCGGATCGCGCGCGATGGCGGCGTTGTGCGCGCCAGCCTTGTCGGCGTTCGCGGCTCGGCCCCGCGCGAGGCCGGCGCGATGATGCTGATCACCAGAACCGATATCTGGCAGACAATCGGCGGCGGGTCGCTGGAGTTCGAGGTGATGGCGAAGGCGCGCGCCATGCTGGACAATCCGGCAGCCCCCTGGCAGCGGCAGGTGATCAGCGCGGCGCTCGGCCCTGATATGGGGCAATGCTGCGGTGGTCATGTGAAGGTGCTTCTCGAACGGTTCGGTGCGCCCGAGGCGACGGCGCTCACCGCGCTTGCCGGGTGCCGGCGTCTGGCGCATCCGCTTGCCGGCACCGCGCCGCTTGCCGATGTCGGCGATGCCGTGACGGGGCTGACCCGTGACAGCTCGGCTTTTGTCGCGCCGGTGGCACAGCCCGGACGGCCGGTCTTTCTCTATGGCGCCGGTCATATCGGGCGGGCGCTGGCACCGCATCTGGCGGCGTTGCAGCTTGACCTGCACTGGGTCGATATCGAGGGGTCGCGCTTTCCGCCGGACATACCGGGCGGCGTGACAAGGGTGGTGGCGTCCGATCCGACGGTGATCGCGGCGCACGCGCCGGTCGATGCCTTTCATCTCGTGATCACGCATAATCATGCGCTTGACGAGGCGCTGTGTCACCGCATCCTGAGGGGGCCGGGCTTTGCGCGGCTCGGCCTGATCGGTTCGGCGACAAAGGCGGCGCGGTTCCGCTCGCGCCTGACAAGGGCAGGCATCACGCCGGCGGTGCTGGACAGGCTTGTCTGTCCGGTTGGTCTGCCGTCGATCACCGGCAAGCACCCGGCACGGGTGGCGCTGTCGATTGCCGGCGGCGTCGCCATCTGGCAGCAGGAAATGGACGAATGCGACTGACGCTGGCACACTGCCGGGCAGGGCGAAAGCCGCGAAACCGAAGGCTGGAAGAATAATGATTGACTATCTGTGGATGTGGTCCGAATTCATGGTGCGCTGGCTGCATGTCGTTGCCGGCATCGCCTGGATCGGCTCATCCTTCTATTTCATCGCGCTGGACCTCAGTCTGAAGCCCGGCAAGCAGCTTCCCGACGAGGCACATGGCCAGGCCTGGCAGGTGCATGGCGGCGGCTTCTACAACATGGTCAAATATCTGGTCGCGCCGGCGCGCATGCCGGACGAGTTGACCTGGTTCAAATGGGAGGCCTACGCCACCTGGCTCTCGGGTTTTGCGCTGCTGACCATCATCTATTACGTCGGCGCCGGGCTCTATATGATCGATGTCGAGATCCTCGATCTGGAGCCATGGCAGGCCATCGGGCTCAGTGTCGGTGGTATCATCGCCAGCTGGGTTGCCTATGACCTGATGTGCCGCAGTCCGCTTGGCCGTGATGACAGGTTGCTGGCGCTGGCCGGCTTCGTCTTCATTGTCGCGCTGGCCTGGCTTTATACCGAGATGTTCTCGGCGCGTGGCGCCTTCGTGCAGATCGGGGTCAGCATCGGCACCATCATGGTGGCGAATGTCGCCATGGTGATCATTCCCGGGCAGAAGAAGGTGGTTGCGGCGCTGGTCGCCGGTGATACGCCCGACCCGGTCTTCGGGCGGCGCGGCAAGCAACGATCGCTGCATAACAACTATCTCACACTGCCGGTGGTTTTCGTGATGATCGGCGGCCATTACCCGGCCGTGTTCGCGACCGACTATGCCTGGGTGATCCTGGCGCTGGTGCTGGTGATGGGGGCGGTGATCCGGCATTTCTTCAACACCAAGCACAAGGGCGATCCGGCACCATGGTGGACCTGGGGCGTCGCGGCGGTGCTGCTGGTGGCGGCGATCCTGCTGTCGCAGGCCGGCGCACCGAAATATGATGAAGGCGCCTATGCCGAGCAGGCCTATGGCGAGGGCGGCGAATTGCATATGGCGGCCATCGAGCTTGTTACCGAGCGCTGTGCCATCTGCCATGCCGCCGTGCCGCAATGGGACGGCATGGCGTTCGCCCCGAAGGGCGTGAAGCTGGAAAGCGAGGCCGAGATCGTGGCGCAGATTGACGCCATCTACTGGCAGGCCGCCGCCTCGCACGCCATGCCGCCAGGCAATGTCATCTGGATCGAGCCGGAGGAGCGCGC
>JAYQDX010000005.1:0-46271 GCA_038138545.1 Rhodobiaceae bacterium
CGCTTCAGGCGGTGATTCTCGCCTGTCTTCTGTTCTGGAGCACGATCGACCCGACCACCTCGCTGGCGCTGGTGATCGGGGCCGGGCTGATCATCGCCATCTGTTCGGCGACACAGGACATCACCATCGATGCCCTGCGGATTGAGCAGATTGACAAGGATGACGCAAAGGGTATGGCCGCCGGCGCCGCCGTGGCGGTTGTCGGCTGGTGGTCGGGCTACAAGCTTGGCGGGATGGTCGCGCTGTTCCTTGCCGACCATCTGCAGACAATCGGCGTTGCGAATTACTGGCAGATGACGTTTGTCGCGCTCGGTATTCTTGTGGTGCTGTGCAATGTAGGCCTGTTGTTCATTCCGGAGACCGGAACAAAGGAGCGCGCCGCCGACCAGCGTAACGCCCAGCAGGCCATGGCCGAGCGCATGGGCGGCAAGGGGGCTTTCGTCCAGCTTGTGAGTTTCCTTACCACGACGGTGATCGAGCCGCTCTGGTCATTCTTCCGCAAGAACGGACTGCAGATCGGCATAATGATCCTTGCCTTCATCTTCCTGTTCAAGATCGGTGAGGCCTTCATGGGCAAGATGTCGATCATCTTCTACAAGGAGGTCGGGTTCTCGAAATCGGATATTGCGATCTATTCCAAGGGTCTTGGCTGGATCACGACTGTTGTCTTCACGCTGATCGGCGGACTGTTCGCGCTACGCACCGGTGTTGTCAGGGCGTTGCTGATTTCCGGCATCGCCATGGCGGCAACGAACATCCTGTTCAGCGTCCTGCACTGGGTCGGGCAGAATGAACTGATGTTCGCCATCGCGGTGATCGCCGATGACCTTGCCGCTGCCTTTGCGACGGTGGCCTTTGTCACCTTCATCTCGCTTCTGGTCGATCGCAATTACACCGCGACACAATATGCGCTGCTGGCCTCGATCGGCACGCTCGGGCGGACTTTGCTGGCCTCGTCATCGGGGGCGCTGGTCGACTGGCTGAATGGTGATTGGGGCATTTTCTTCATCATCACGGCGGTGATGGTGATCCCGGCGCTGGCCGTGTTGTGGATGCTGCGGGACAGGCTGTTACCTCAGTCCGGTTGATCATCGTCAAGCCGCAGGATGGTGGCAGGCACCTGCGAGGCGGCATCGGTACGTGGCAACGCGTCTGACGCCGCCTCGCTTGCCACCGCATGGTGATGCGCGTTGGCGTGAAGAAACCGGTCCACCGACTGGAATATTCCGACATGCCCCGGCCAGAAGGCCAGATCGCCGCGCCGCGCCTGTGACGCCATGACAGTGCGTGTTCCGATACGCGTGCGCGCCCATTCGAATTGTGGTCCGCTGTCGCGCGGGCAGGCGATGCCGGCAGCCTGCAGGGCAAGTTGCAGCAAGGCCGAACAGTCGATCCCGGCGGCGCTGCGCCCGCCCCACAAATAGGGGGTGCCGATCAGGCGTTCGGCGACCCCGACAAAATCCGCTTCCCGGTTTTCAAGCGGCATGACGGCGCGGGCCGGAACATATCCGGTAACGGCATCGGGAAGGGTGATCGCGTGCCAGTCCCCTGTGGTATCGCAAACCGACACCAACCCGCCCAGCGACAGGCGCAGGAGTGCGGGTGACTTGACGTCAGGCGCGGCGAGGGCATGGATCGCGGCGACGGCGATCCGGTGTGTTGGCGGGATGCAGGGGTGCAACCCGCCGTCGAAGCGGACCCAGCCTTCATAGGAATCCGTTTGCAGCCGAACCCGCGCATAGAGGCCTGCCCGTTCGATGACCTCTACCGTTTCACCATAAAGTGCCTCGGTGTCGAGTGGTGCCCTGTCTGACGGTTCCCGCCGGATCGGTAATGAAGGCACGCATACCGTCATGGATGTTCCGGCATCCCGTGTCCGGCGTTGCTGCCACCAGGCGGCCGCATCAAAATTCGGGCATGTCTTGTGTGTCTCGACAGCATCACGATGCCCGATGATGCGTGCCTGCGGATACCGTTGCTGCCATTCCGCCAGAAGCGTCGCGAGGCTGTCCATCTGCGCGGCGGTAAAGTCATGCCGGCCAATCAGGCAGACACCAAGGCTCCGGTCATTGACGCCGCGGACATGCGCGCCGCGCCAATATTCGGGCCGTCCCGGCTCGCACAGCCCGTCACGCCCGATCACCCGGTGATAGCCGATACCATCCCATCCGAACCCGAGATGCATGGCCTGGATGTCACGCGCCCGTAGCGGTTGATCATCAGGCGTGTCGGAACAATGCACGACAAGCAGTTCAATGGCGTCACCGTCGAGAAGGCCGTCAATGGAATGGGGATTCGTGCCGCTCATGCGCTGTCTCCTGACCCGGCCAGCCTCGCAGACGCGTTCGGCGCGGCAAGTCGCCCGACCGTCATGGGAGTGGGCACACCGGTCGTTTCCGGATGGCTCACCGGCAGGCCGGCCAGGTGGCGCGCCGCCAGATAGGCAAAACATTCAGCTTCAACAGCGTCGCTTCGCCAGCCAAGATTGTCTGCCGGTTCAACCGTCAGCCCGGTCGCCGTTGTGATGGCGTTCATCAGCGCCGGGTTATGCCGTCCACCGCCACAGACAATCAGCCGCCTGACCTTCGTTGGCAGCATGTCCACCGCCCGCGCCACACCCGCCGCGGCCAGGGCGGTCAGCAATGCCGCACCATCAGGAAGCGATAATCCATTAGCCAGTGATAATGAAAAATCGTTTCTGTCCAATGATTTTGGGGGCAATTCTGAGAAATAGGTTTTATTCATGATTTCGGTCAGCCGGGCGCGATCAACCCTGCCACTGGCAGCAATCCTGCCGCCGGCATCCATCGTGCCGGCGTTGTGATGCCGAACCCAGTCATCAATCGGCGCGTTCGCCGGCCCGGTATCGAATCCGATGAGCCTGCCATCCTTGCCCTGCCAGGTGATATTGCCGACACCGCCGAGATTGAGCACGGCCACCGTTTCATCGGCTCCGGCGCGTTTGAGCAACGCCGCGTGATAACAGGGGCAAAGCGGCGCGCCATGCCCACCCGCCGCGACATCGGCGGACCGAAAATCAAATATCACCGGTCGGCCGATCATCTCCGCCATTAGCGCGCCGTCGCCAAGCTGGCGTGTCCGGCCTTTATGGCTGTCGGTCGGAGGTCGGTGAAGAACGGTCTGGCCATGGAAACCGACAGCGGTGATGCCGTCAATCGGCAAGTCATGTCTTGCCGCAATATTCACCACCGCCTCTGCCTGCGCGCCGGTCAGGGCGCGTTCCGCCTCGGCGAAGATCGCCGGTTCCGGCCCGTCGAAGTTCCAGCGCCGCGCCGCGGCGACGGCGTCGGCAATCATCTCACGCACATCATCGGTGTAGGGACTCATTGCCGCCGGACCGAATTCGACGATTCCCTCACCATCGGTCCTCAGGAACGCGATGTCGATCTCGCCATCGAGAACCGTTCCGGTCATCAGGCCGGCATACCATCCGGGTGCGGTCATGTTGTGTCCTCATTCGGGGCAGAGGGGATGAAGGTGTCTCTGGCGGGTCGCTCTCATTCGGGCAGAATACATCATGAAACGCGATATGTGCCATGCGCAAGCACAGCATCCCCTTCGGCATCGGGATGGCGCATGTGACAGATACCTTGCGGGTTGCCGAATGGCTTGACGGATCCTTGTCGGACTGTGTCATAACTGGGTGGCGGCTAGACATACGCCCGCGCAACTCCAACCTGGAACATGCCCAACATGGCATCACATGAAAATCATATCGCTGATGATCTGATGATCCGGGCGGACAGAATGTTTCCTGGTGGAGGTGCCGCCCCGCTGCAGGACCGGATCATCGCGATCAGAAATGGCGCCATTACGGATATCATGCCGGCAGAAGGGCTTCGCCCCGGAGGAGATTTTCCACCGGTCAGGCATTTTGATATCGTCGCGCCGGGTTTCATTGATCTGCAGATCAATGGCGCCGGTGGTGTCATGTTCAATGACACGCCCGATACCGCAACGCTGGCGTGCATGGTGTCCGCCGCCCGCGGTGGCGGGACGTGCCATCTTTTGCCGACCTTCATCACGGCGCCGGGAACGGGGTACACTGCCGCCCTAGAGGCGGTTGCGGCATGGGACGGTCCGGAAATTCCGGGGATTCATCTTGAAGGCCCGTTCCTGTCGTCGGCAAAGCCCGGAATCCATCCGCGCGAGGCCATCAGGCGGATGAAGGAAGATGATGTTGCCAGATTGACGGCCTTCGCCGAGGTCTTTTCTGGCCGTCTGCTGCTGACGCTGGCACCGGAAGAAGCGGATCCGGCGCATCTGGAAAGGCTCAATGCTGCCGGCATCATCCTGTTCGCCGGCCATTCGCAGGCCACCGGCAGCCAGATTGCCGAAGCCGCCGAAGTCGGGCTGTGCGGCGTGACGCATCTTTTCAACGCCTGCTCGCAGATCAGCGCCCGCGACCCCGGCGTGGTTGGCATGGCGCTGACTGACAGCAGGCTTGTGGCCGGCATCATCGCCGACGGGCATCATGTCGATCCGGACAATCTGGCGCTTGCCGCCGGGATGATGGCGGGGCGCTTGTGTCTTGTGTCGGATACCATGCCGACCTTCGGCAGTGCCATGGGGGCGTTCAGCATTGGCGGGCGGCAGGTCAGGCTCGTTGATGGGCGCCTTCAGGCCGAGGATGGAACGCTTGGCGGCGCGCATCTCGGGCTTGATGAGGCCGTCCGGACGATGGTTTTGCAAGCCGGAGTGTCACTGGCTGCGGCGCTTGACATGGCAAGCGGCGTGCCGGCCGGCATCCTCGGCCTTCAGGACCGCTACGGCCGGATCGAGGTGGGGCGACCTGCCAGCCTGACCTGTCTTGATGACTCACTGGCCGCGAAGGCGGTGCTTGTCGATGGCGAGATATCAGAAGGTGAGGGCGGCGACGCAGGCGCGTGACCCGTCACGACCAAGCCGGTCATAGCCGGTGCGGACAGCGTCGACAAATTCAGCATTCGCGGTGAGTTCAGGTTCGAAGATGCTGTCCATGGCCAGAACGGCGCCGACCGGATCGTTTGTCCGTGTGGCGGTCCTCAGGCTGTCCGCAAGCGGGTCCCGGACATCAATCGGCGCGCCGGTTTCATCCTGTCCGCCGACATAGCGGATCCATCCGGCGACCACCAGACACAGGCCATGCGGCACCACTCCCTGAGCCAACCTGTCGGCAATCGTGCCGAGAATCCGCTGTGGCAGTTTCTGGCTGCCATCCATGGCGATCTGCCAGGTGCGGTGCCGGATTGCCGGATTCTGATAGCGCGCCATCAGCGATTGGCAATAGCGCGGAAGATCCTCTCCCTCGGGCGTTTCCAGCGTCGGCAGGATTTCTTCCTTCCACAGCGAGGTGCAGAGCGCCTCGAATGGCCGGTCGGCCACCGTGTCGGCAATCGTCTCATGCCCGGCAAGATAGCCAAGATAGGCCAGTGCTGAATGGGTGCCGTTGAGGCAGCGAAGTTTCATCAATTCATGAGCTTCAACATTGGACACGAACTGCGCCCCGGCAGCGGCCCAGTCGGGATGCCCGTCCGTGAAGCCTGTTTCGATCACCCATTGGCGAAACGGTTCATGGATCACGGCGGCCTCGTCCAGATACCCGGCGCTGCTGGCCAGCCCGTCGATATCCTGCGGCGTTGTCGCCGGGGTGATCCGGTCGACCATCGTGCAGGGAAAGGCGGCGTCCGTCTCGATCCAGGCGGCAAGGGCCGGGTCTGTCTCATGGGCGAAGGCGGTCACCACCTTGCGCACCATCCGGCCATTCATCGGCAGATTATCGCAGGTCAGAACGGTGAAGGGCGGCAGATTTCGCTCGCGGCGCGCCTTCAGCCCGGCAACGATGAAGCCGATGGCCGACATCGGTTTGTCCGGATTTGCCAGATCATGCCGGATATCGGGGTGATCCGGTAGCAGATCGCCTGTTTGCGGATCGCGGCAGTAACCTTTCTCGGTGATGGTGAGGGAGACAATCCTGATGGCGGGATCGGCCATGCGGGCGACGACGGCCGCCGGGTCCTCGGGCGCGACCATCACCTCGGCTATGGCATTCACCAGGCGCGGGATATCGCCGCCAGGCCCGCGTTCCAGCGCGGTATAGACATAGTCCTGCGGGGCCAGCCGGTCCCGCGCGCCGGATGATTGCAGGCTGACGGCGACAATGCCCCAGTCGCCGCCGGCCATCTTCATCGCCTCGTCGGTCCAGGGGGCAAGGAAGGCCCGAAAAAAGGCACCGGGTCCCAGATGCATGATCCCCGGGGCTGGCGCGCTGCCTTGTCGGCGTAGACGCGGAATGTCTGTCATGGCGATGTGATTTCTACCGGCTGGAGTTTATAGGCCTTCCTGGCAAGATCGTAGGCCAGCTCCCGCGCCACTTCAAACGCCTCGGATTCCCGCAGCCTGCCGGTGCCGACAAGATTCGCCAGATAGGTGCAGTCCGACCGCCGTGCCACATCATGGCGCGCCGGGATCGAGCAGAAGGCCCGCGTATCGTCATTGAACCCGGCGGTGTTGTAGAACCCGCAGGTCTCGGTCACCGCCTCGCGGAATTTCCTGATTCCCTCGAAGGAATCGAAGAACCACCAGGGCGGGCCGAGCGTCAGCGCCGGATAGACACCGGCGAGCGGGGCCAGCTCGCGGCCATAGGCGGTTTCATCAAGCGTGAACAGGATGATCCGCAACCCCGGTTCCAGCCCGACAGCGTTCAGCAACGGTTTCAGCTCGCTGACATAATCAGTTCGTCCGGGAATGTCGAACCCCATGTCACGCCCATGTCGCGCCAGAATGGCGGCATTGTGATTGCGATGCGACCCGGGGTGAATCTGCATCACCAGCCCGTCATCAAGGCTCATTCGTGCCATTTCGGTCAGCATCTGGCCACGGAACATATCGGCTTCCTGCGGGGTGCAGTTGCCATTCAGCGCCTTGTGGAACAGCGCCTCGGCCTCGTGCGGGGACAGATCGGCGGTGCGTGCGCTGGCATGGCCATGGTCGGTGGCGGTGGCGCCAAAGCTCTTGAAATATTCACGGCGGCCGCGATGAGCTGCCAGGTAACCCGACCAGCTTGCGGTGTCCTCGCCTGTGATCTCGCCAAGACGCGCGACATTGGTGGCAAATCCCTGAAAATCCGGATCAACAACGGCGTCCGGACGGTATGTCGTGACAATCCGGCCGGACCAGCCGCTGTCACGCATTTGCCGGTGCCAGCGCAATTCGTCGGTGGCGGCGTCCGTGGTGGCCAGCAGCTCGACATTGAAATGGGCGAACAGGGCGCGGGGCCGGAAATCATCACGTCCAAGGCAGCTGTCGATATGGTCGTAATAAGCGTCCGCTGTGTCCGCGGACAGAACCTCGTCAAGGCCGAACAGATGTTCGAAGGTGTGGTCAAGCCACATCGCCGAAGGTGTGCCGCGAAACAGATGGTAATGCGCGGCGAAGCGCCGCCAGATGGTGCGCGGGTCGGACTCCGTGTCACCGCCATCGGCGCGTGGGATTCCCAGATCGCTCAGCGCGACCCCCTGGCTTGCCAGCATCCGGAACAGGTAATGGTCGGGGATGACCAGAAGTTCGGCCGGGTTCGGAAAGCGTTTGTTCTCGGCAAACCAGCGTGGCTCGCAATGGCCATGCGGGCTGATGATGGGAAGGTCCCGGACGGACTCGTAAAAGGCTCGCGCCATGTCGCGAAGCCGTTCCTCGACAGGAAACAGGCGGTCCGGATCTGTCAGGGGCATGTCATCATCCTCACGGCATTGTCACAACGGGAAGATCGCAGAAAAGCGTCATCTTTGACATCCCCATTTTGCTGCCGCGAGCGTCTCAGCGTCGGTTCAGGCCGCCTTCATCGATCAGGAAATCGACAAGCTCATCTACCCCGACACCCTTGCGCATCGAGCCGAAGATAAAGGGAAGGTCGCGCCGTCCGGCCGCCGTGTCGGTCCGCATTTGGTCGAGATCGACCTCGACATGGGGTGCCAGTTCGATCTTGTTGATCACCAGCATGTCGGATTTCAACAGCGCCGGTCCTTTCTTGCGCGGAATATCGGCCCCCATGCAGACGTCGATGATATAGATCGTCAGGTCGACAAGTTCGGGACTGAAGGTCGCGGCCAGATTGTCGCCGCCGGATTCGATCAGGATCAGGTCAAGGTCGGGGAACGCGGCATTCAGATCGGCGACAGCGGCAAGGTTGACCGAGGCATCCTCGCGGATCGCCGTATGCGGGCAGCCGCCAGTCTCGACGCCCCTGATCCGCTCCTCCGGCAGCGCCTGGGCGCGGAGCAGATAATCCGCATCCTCGCGGGTATAGATGTCATTCGTGATCACCGCCATCGACAGATGCGGCGACAATGCCCGGCACAACGCCTCGGTCATGCTTGTCTTGCCGGCCCCGACAGGCCCGCCGATGCCGACGCGAAGCGGCCCGTGCTTGAGTGCCGGAGAGGGATTGGATATCGCGCTGCTGGTCATGTTCGGTAAATCCGCTGTTCGGCCGTTTCATGTTCAAGTGATGCCAGCTCCGCGCCCGTTGCGAAGCTGCCGATCTCATCGCAAGGCGTCGCCATGGCCGTCCTTGCGGCTTCCTCGATCTCCGGCATCAGCGCGACAAGGCATTGCTGCCCGTCAAGCTGGCCGATGGGGATGGCGCGAACCGCCACCGAAATCTGGTTGGCACACCAGGATTGAAGGAAGGCCCCGACAAGCTGACATTGATCAAGCCCGACACCGGCCCCGGCATGTCCGACCGCGACCGGATAGGCAAGCCCGGCGGCAAGCTCCAGCCCGTGCGTTGCGTTGACGATTTGTGTGAAAGCGCGGCCGAGTTCGGTTGTCTCGAGATGGCGCTCTCCGCCGGTGCAGAGCGCCAGGCACAAATCATTCACATCCTCGCCTTCAAAGGCACGGGCGAGGATGACAGCGTCGCTCTGCGCCGCGCCATGATGCAGCGCCATAGACAGCCATGATCGCAATTCCTGCCGGTTTCCAACGCTGCCGTTGGCGATGGCTGTTTCAAGCCCGGCCGAATAGCTGAAAGCGCCGATCGGAAAGGCCGGTGAAAACCAGTTCTGGATGATCTGTTGATGAAGGGCGGCTGTCATCGCGCGATCCGTCAGTGCTGATGCCCGTGGGTGCGGCCATGCCCGTAGGCACCGCCCTCGGGACGGAAGGGGGCGGTGAGGGGGCTGACACTGGCGCCCAGCTGTTCCAGCATTGTCTGCAGCACCGGATCGTCGCGGATCAGCAGGTGATCCCCGCAGATCGCGCAGGGGGTATGGCGGTTGCCGATATGCCAGGCAATTCGCGGCAGATTTTCGTGGCGTATGGCCAACAGGGGCTCGCTGGCGGCGCGGATGGCGATCACCCGCCCGTCATCGAGCTGAAAGCCTTCCCCCTCATTGACCGAGCGCGTCTCGGCAAGCTCAACAAGAAAGGCCTCGCCACCATCGCTGATCAGTTTCTTCCGGCGAATGAACCGGGCTTCATAGTCAAGCGTCACCGTGTCCTGCGCGGTGTCGGTATGGAGATGGTGCTCGATGGTCTGCGCGATATGCATGAAGCGATCCCCGGCTTTGTCAGAACAGGAAATAGCGTTGCGCCATCGGCAGTTCGGCCGCCGGCTCGCAGGTTAGCAATTCGCCATCAGCGCACACTTCATAGGTTTCCGGATTGACCTCGATGTCCGGGCAATAGGTGTTGTGGACCATATCAGCTTTCGAGATGGTACGGGTCTGCGCGACGGGCAGCGTCGTCTTTGCAAGGCCAAGGGTGGCGGCGATATTTTCATCCTGCGCGGCAGCGCTGACAAAACTGACAGCCGATTGTTCAACCGAGCGGCCATAGGCCCCGAACATCGGGCGCGTATAGACAGGCTGCGGCGTCGGGATCGAGGCGTTGGGATCGCCCATCTGCGCACAGGCGATGCTGCCACCAAGAATCACCATTTCCGGTTTCACGCCGAAGAAGGCCGGATGCCACAGGACCAGATCGGCGCGTTTGCCAACCTCGATCGATCCGATATGGCCGGAAATGCCATGTGCGATCGCCGGATTGATCGTGTATTTGGCGACATAGCGCTTTACCCGCACATTGTCATTGTCACCGGTCTCCTCGGGCAGGCGGCCGCGCTGGACTTTCATCTTGTGGGCGGTCTGCCAGGTGCGGATGATCACCTCGCCGACGCGTCCCATCGCCTGGCTGTCCGAAGCGATGATCGAAAACGCCCCCATATCGTGAAGGATATCCTCGGCGGCAATGGTCTCGCGGCGGATCCGGCTTTCGGCAAAGGCGACATCCTCCGGAATCGACTTGTCCAGATGGTGGCAGACCATCAGCATGTCGAGATGTTCTTCCAGCGTATTGACCGTGTAGGGGCGGGTCGGATTGGTCGAGGACGGCAGGACATGTGATTCGCCGCAGATCTTGATAATGTCGGGGGCATGGCCGCCGCCGGCACCCTCGGTATGGAAGGCGTGAATGACGCGGTTCTTCATCGCGGCAACGGTGTTCTCGACAAAGCCGCTTTCATTCAGCGTGTCGGTATGGATCATCACCTGAACATCCATCGCATCGGCGACGGAAAGACAATTGTCGATCGCCGCAGGGGTCGTGCCCCAGTCTTCATGGAGTTTCAGCGCGCAGGCGCCGCCGCGCACCTGCTCTTCGAGTGCCGCCGGCAGCGCGGCGTTGCCCTTGCCGGCAAAGGCCAGATTCATCGCAAACGCATCCGCCGCCTGCAGCATCCTGCCGATATGCCACGGACCGGGCGTGCAGGTCGTCGCCAGCGTGCCGTGTGCCGGGCCGGTGCCGCCGCCAAGCATGGTCGTCAGCCCGGAATGCAGCGCATCGTCGATCTGTTGCGGACAGATGAAATGAATGTGGCTGTCAAACCCGCCGGCGGTCAGAACATGTCCTTCACCGGCAATGGCCTCGGTGCCGGGACCGATGACGATATCGACCCCGGGCTGCGTGTCCGGATTGCCGGCCTTGCCGATGCCGGCGATGACGCCGTCCTTCAGGCCAATATCCGCCTTGAAAATTCCGGTCACGTCAACGACAAGGGCGTTGGTGATCACCGTGTCGACGGCCCCTTCTGCGCGGGTGACCTGGGATTGACCCATGCCGTCACGGATGACCTTGCCACCGCCGAATTTCACCTCCTCGCCATAGGTTGTGAAATCCTTTTCCACCTCGATGAAGAGGTCGGTATCGGCAAGCCTTACCCGGTCGCCCGTGGTCGGGCCATACATGTCGGCATAGGCCGCGCGGGATATCTGTTTTGGCATCAGAGGTCTCCCATGATCTGCTGGTTGAAACCGAAAACGCGGCGCCCCCCTGTCAGCGGCACAAGCGCCACCTCGCGGCTTTGTCCCGGCTCGAATCGGACGGCCGTGCCAGCGGCGATATCAAGGCGCATGCCGCGCGCCGCCGCACGGTCGAAATCGAGTGCCGGATTTGTCTCGGCAAAATGATAATGGCTTCCGACCTGAACCGGTCGATCGCCTGTGTTCGCGACGATAAGGACGGTCTGTTGCGCCTCGGCGTTCAGTGTGATCTCGCCGTCTGCAGGCAGAATTTCTCCCGGAATCATAATATGGGGGGTCATGACGCGCCTCTCTTGCGGATCGGGTGATGAACGGTGACAAGCTTGGTGCCATCGGGGAAGGTGGCCTCGACCTGAACGTCATGGATCATCTCGGGGATCCCTTCCATGCACTGTTCTGCCGTGACAACATGGGCGCCGGCTTCCATCAATTCGGCAACGGATGTGCCGTCGCGCGCGCCCTCGACCACGAAATCGGTGATCAGGGCGATCGCCTCGGGATGATTCAGCTTGACGCCGCGTTCCAGCCTGCCGCGTGCCACCATCGCCGCCAGGCTGACAAGAAGCTTGTCCTTTTCTCGGGGGGTCAGTTTCATGGCCTACCTCTTCATTGCCATACGCGCGGCGTCTGAACGCCGCCCAATGCTGTTAAGAAATGTTTCAGATCCTGTTTGCCGACCATGGTGTCGCGGGCCAGCATCCGCATCACCGCCTTGCCGTTCCAAGTCGATATGGCGGCACGCGAGACGACATTGTCCAGCGCCGCGGTCATATCGGTATGGATTTGTGTGGCGCGCGGGCCGACATAGACCGCCACCGCCATCATCTGCGCCGCGTCTGCGGCGGCGCTGTTGAAGAGACAGTGATCGATATCACGATCAAAGCGCAGTGCCTCGGCATGCACAAGCCTGCCGTCACGGCGGATCCGCCAGCGATCGGTGAAGCTGCAGCTGTTCAGCGTCTCACCCATGGCATGTCGCCCGAACACAAGCGATTCGAGGATCAGGCACTCGCTGTCCTGATCAATGTCGACATCGATGCGCCGCGCCAGGTGGCTGCGATCAAACAGGATCGTTTCCTGCGGCAGCCAGTGAAGTCTGGCGCCATTCTTTGCGGTGAGTTTCACGTCCAGCCGCGCCGCGTCATCGCCGCTGCTGCGATAGGCGCGTTCCGCGGCCTGTGTGGTGACCGTAATGTTGCTGGCATCGGCATCGGACTGATAGGTGAAGACATCTCCCCCGGTAATGCCGCCAGCCGTGTTCACCAGAACGACCTCGTTTGACGGGCGATGGTTTCGCGGCAAAAGCGCCTTTGCCGAGCCTGAGTGGAAAAGCACCTGAAGCGAGTCGCCACGAAACGCCGTTCTGATCGTTCCACGCGCCCGCTGCGGTGATTGTGCAAATGTCCCGGTGCCATCCATCATGATAACTCCAGACTAAGACTGAATGGCCCTGAAACCAACCTGTCATGACTCAGTGGTGGATCGGATACAGGCAAACAGGTTTGGTGGGTTCCCATTCCACAGGGTACGAAGTTGGGTCAGCACTCGACACTGCAAAAATCTGACCATGGTGCTGCAGAAAACGCAGCGCATGAGTGGCCACCCGCTACAATGTCACACCGGTCTGCCCGGCAATGTCAAAGAAGGCCCGCCCGGTTGCCGGATCGATAGGGATGCCGTCAGCACGGCGGCGCGCGGCCTCTTCCCATTCACGGTCCCCGGGGGCCATAACCCGCGCACCCTCGCGCTGCGGACTTTCACGAAGCTGGGTCAGATAATGCCGCATGCCGGCACTGAACAGCTCCATACCCACGAATGCCGCCGGGTCGAGCGCGATGATGAAAGCCCCGAGTTCACGCGGCGTGGACATGTCAGGGTCATCCATCGACATCAGATCGGGGGAAATGCGCATGCCGGTCATCACAGCCGAGAATATCTCCGCGACGCCGCCAAGTCCGGCCCCCTTGAAGCCGAACGCGCCGCCAAGCGGGGCCAGCATGTCCGTCTCCTGTGGATCGGTTACATCCATGCCGGCCGCATTGGAGGCGATGCCGGGCGGCAGACGCTCGCCAAGCGATTGGTAGAGCTGCACCCGGTTCCACGGAATGGCGCTTGTCGCCATGTCGAGAAGCCAGGGATTGCCATCGGCCGGAAACGCCACGGCGATCGGATTGGTCCCGTGAAACCGGATGGCTCCGTCATGAAGGCGCACCAGACTGTCGGAATTGCCAAAGACAATGCTGCCGAAACCCTGCTTTGCGAGATTCAGCGCATAGGCACCCGCCGCCCCGAAATGCGAGCTGTTCTTCACCCCGACGGCGCCAAGGCCGGAATCACGTGCCAGACTGGCGGCATGAGAGGCCGCGCCATACATCGCGCGGGCGCCATGGGCGTGGTCGGCATCCAGCATGCCGGCACCGGGCCTGGTTCTCGTGAAGGTCAGATCGGGAGTGCCATTCAGGCGCCCACCCTTGAACGCCGCGCGGTAATGCGGCAGCAGCCGGAAGCCGTGACTGTCGATACCATGCAGGCTGGCATGTAGCATGGCGCGGGTCGCTGCATCGGCTGACGGTTCGTCCGCACCGGCATCGCTCAGGATCGCAAAACTGAATGCGGTGAGACGGTCGGCCGAAATGATATCGGGCTGGTCGCCTGATCCTGTCCTGCCCATCTCGCCCTGTTCTCCGATCGTGGCTTCACCTCGCCGATGACACCAGTGTAGCGAATAGCCCAACCATGTCGCCAGCCCAATATCCAGCGGTTTCCGGAATGGATGCAAAACCGGCCAGCTTGTCCTATGGTCAGGCCATGATGACGATCTATGTCGATGCCGATGCCTGTCCGGTGAAAGAGGAAATTACCACCATCGCCATTCGCCACGCGTGCCGCGCGGTGATGGTCTGCAATGGTGGTATCCGCCCGAACCCCCACCCGCTGATCGACCTGGTGATTGTCGATGATGGGCCGGACGCGGCGGATATCTGGATCGCCGACCGTGCCGGGGCAGGCGATATCATCATCACCACTGATATTCCACTGGCGGCAAAATGCGTCGGTAATGGCGCCGCTGTGCTGCGTCCGGATGGCAGCCCGATCACCGGCGCCAACATAGGCGGCATTCTGGCAACGCGTGATCTGATGGCCGACATGCGCGCCGCCGACCCGCTTCACCAGGGGAGGCAGGGGCAGGGACGGCCGTTCTCAAAGGCGGATCGCGGCCGGTTCTCGCAGGCGCTCGACCAGCTTGTATCGCGGCAGTCCGGGTCAGGATGATCAGACAGCCTCGCCGGCGACAAAGCCCGACGACCACGCCCATTGGAAATTATAGCCGCCAAGATGTCCTGTGACATCGACCACCTCGCCGATAAAGAACAGGCCGGGCTGCGCGCGCGCCTCCATTGTCCTGGCTGACAATTCGCCGACATCGACGCCGCCAAGCGTGACCTCGGCGGTGCGATAGCCCTCGGTGCCACTTGGCGTGACATGCCAGCGATTGATCCTTTCGCCAACCCGTGTCAGGGCCGCGTTGGGCTGGTCGGCAAGTCGGCCCGACACAGCCATTTCATCGAGAATATCGGTGGCAAGACGGCGGGGCAGGCATTCACCAAGCGCGGTCAGCACCTCCTGTCGCGGCGTCTGCGTCTTGCGCTCTGTCAGCCACGTGGCGGCATCCATGTCGGGCAGCAGATTGATCCTGATATCCGTGCCTTCCTGCCAATAGGAGCTGATCTGAAGGATTGAGGGGCCGGACAGGCCGCGATGGGTGAACAGCAGCCCCTCGCGGAACATCGTCTTGCCGTGTCGCACCTCGGCATCGACGGACAGGCCGGACAGCGCCTTGCATCTGGCGAGGAAATCAGCCTGAAAGGTAAGGGGAACAAGCGCCGGTTTCACTGCCGTGACCTTCAGTCCGAATTGCCTGGCGATGTCATAGCCGAACCGTGTCGCGCCGATCTTCGGGATCGACAACCCGCCGGTGGCGATGACCAATGACTGGCAGGAAATCACGCCGCTGTCCGTGGTGACAAGATAGCCGTCCGCGCTCGCCTCGACACACTGCACACCGGTATTCAGACGCAGTTCGGCGCCCGAACCACGACACTCATCAACAAGCATGTCGATGATCTGCTGGGCGCTGTCGTCACAGAAGAGCTGACCAAGCTTCTTTTCATGAAAGGCGATCTGATGCCGGGTGACAAGCTGCACGAAATCATCCTGTGTGTAACGGGCAAAGGCTGATTTGCAGAAATGCCGGTTGTTCGACAGAAAGGCCGCGGGGCTGGAATGCAGATTGGTGAAATTGCAGCGACCACCGCCGGAAATCCGGATCTTTTCGGCCGGTTTGCGGGCATGATCAAGGATCAGAACCGACCGTCCGCGCCGTCCGGCGACACGCCCGCACATCAGGCCCGCCGCGCCGCCACCGATAATCAGAACATCGCATGTTTCATCCATGAAATTTCCTGTTCGAAGAAAGTTGATGACGTCAGCCCGCCATACTGACACCACATTGTCGGTCATGTGCCCGTTTCAATCGCAAGGATATCCGGTACACCACGTTTTGGAAGGCCAGATGAAACCGCAATCAGGGTGACCGCCTTGTCCCTTTTCATTCCCTGTTTGCCGTGTGCCCTGAACAGCGTTGTTATTGTTTCAGTCTCGGCTTTGCGAGATGACACGTGATCCCCTTGTCGCAACCGGCAGCCAATTTTGGAAATTTGCGCCTCAACAGGCTGAGGGTGATGTTCATCTATGATGTCTATCCGTTGTGAGACGCTTCAATTTTTTGACGAATGTGATCGCCTGCCGTGATGGGGGGATATTGCGCCCCGCTTCCTTCACAGCTTGGAAGGCATTCGATCTTCGCGTCATAATCCGGATGCATGAAATAGCCGATTGATATGCGGCGTGACATGGCGTCATGAAGGTTTTCCGGGGTCACGACACGGTGCATGGTTGAAACCCATTTGCCATTTGTCCAGCGTTGCATCATGTCACCGAGATTCACCACAAGCGCTCCGTCGGGCGGGGTGACGGCCACCCATTCCCCGTCACGCTCAACCTCGAGGCCACCATTGGCGGTGGTCATGGCAAGGATGGTCAGCGCCCCGTAATCGGTGTGTGCGCCGGTGCGGAGCTGGCCCGGCAGTGGCGGTTCCGTCAGGGCCGGATAATGATGTACCGACATGATCGAAAAATGCTTCTGGATCAGGGGCGTGAAATGCTCCTCCGGCATGTTGGCCGCAACCGCGAAAATCCTCAGAATGTTCGCCGAGAGCGTTTCGAAGGCACGGTAGAGATCAAGCAGGGAGCTGTTCAGACCGGTTGGCGTGTCCGGCATGATGTTCGGCGCATAGGCTGTTGCCGCCTCGGGAATATGGGCAAAGCTTGCCGCGTGGTCCTCCACAGGTCCCAAAAACAGGCTTTCGCGCAAATCCTTTGGCGCATCCTTGCCAAGCGTTGCCGACAATCCCCGCGTCGCCATGCCGTGATAGCCGCGCTGCTTGGCTGGGCCGGACGGATGCCATTTCGCCTTTTCATCATCCGCAAGATCAAAGAATTCAAACCCCTTCGAGAAAGCCGTTTCGAGGAGCGATTGCGGAATGCCGTGCCCGGTCAGAACAACAAACCCAATGCTTTGCGCGGCGCTGGCGATTTCTGCCGCGACGCCTGCCTTGTCGCCGGCATCGCCGGCAAGAAAGGGAGAAATGTCAATGGTGGGAATTTCATGGGTCATGATGTTTCCAATCTGGCGATCACATGGTCATAGGGAATGTCGGTCGAAATCAGACCGCCGGAAAGCAGGGCCGATTTCAATCTTACGAAGGTGGCGGCAGTCAGGTCGGTCTGTCGCGCCCAGAGATTTGATGATTGATAGCCTGCTATCGCGGAGGCAAGGATCGTCAGCGGCACATCTGGAAACAATGTGCCAAGTTCGGCCGCAATGTCGTCTGCCGGTTCAATGGCGACAACCTCGAGCGCGCGACCAACGCCTGTCAGCAACGACCGGCAGGTGGTGATGTTGTTCTGAAAATATCTGCGGGTGGTGTAAAAACTTGTATAGCCGATATCGCCGCGCTCGGCGAAACGATGCCATATATGCGCCGTACCATCGGCCAGTGCGCCGGAGGCATAGGGTTCCAACACCTGCGCAACGTCAATCTCACCAGATGCCAACCTGTCCGGAAATGTCTTCATCGCGGCCCGTTCCGCAATATCAAGTTGCGATGGTCCGATCCCGGCGCGTATCAAATCATCCTGCAACGTCATCCATGGTGTGGGAACCTCCTCGGCAATGGCGAGCCGCCTGTCGCGCAGATCACGAAAGTGAAAATCCGGATTTGGCTCACGGCCGATCAGGATAAAGGGATCGCGCGCGACGACCTGGCCAAACGCGACAAGCTGACAGTCCGGATCACGATCATGATGCAGCATTACGCGCATGGGTCCGCCCCATGAGATATCAGCGCGGCCGGCAAGAAGCCCTTCGGCGGTTTCCACCGGGTCCGGGGAGAGCTGGATGTTGACATCCAAACCTTCATCCGACCAGTAGCCACGCCGGTCAGCCAGATAGAATGGTGTGTAGACAATGGTACGCAGGTTTTCATAGAGAGTGATCATGGACCGCCTGCTGTCTTTTCCTTGTAAAGGTCACGGATTCAGCTTGTCGCTTTTGGGCGCAACAGTAAATAGCTTCCGGTTGCTGATCGGGATGCCGCTTCCTGTCATATTTGCCATGTCCGATGATCCAAACTTGTGAACAATGACGTGAAGGCGGCAAATCCGGATGACAACAGGACCGGCAGTGGTCAGGCGGCATCGAAATGGTGCATGAACACTCAGAATCCTGTCTGGTCAATCAACCTGATATCGAGTGCGCGAATTGCGCAATTTCATCCGGTTCTTTGGTACTGTTCGGTCAACCGAAGATGTCGTCAAACTGCTTGCCTAGCCTTTGATGCTGTTGGCGCCAGCCATATAAACACTGATCCGCGTGATCTTGCGATCGCGCATGGAAAAGACATTCGCATTGGATTTCGGCGCCGGCGCCTCGGGGCCGGAATAGGTCACCGTGAACTGGCTGGTGATGCGCCCACAGGATGGTGACGGCGAATGGGTGAAGTCATGATGCCGCGCATTCACCATGGTATCCGGCGGCGCCTCCCAGCGCGCCGTGAAAAGCGCCCGGATTGCCGCCCGGCCATGGTGGGTGATATCGTGGGTTTCGATACGCAGCACGCAGTCTTCGGCCAACAAATTGGCAAGCGCGTCACTATCGCGGTCATCCAGCGCCGTGAAATAGCGCGTTGCCAGTTCGATCAATTCGTCACCTGTCATGAAACGGTTCCTTCCGGAAGGCCGGCGATATGGTCCGCTATGCCGCCCGGGGTTGTCAGCCAGAGTTGGTCACGTTTTTGGAGAATCCCGGTGAGCGCCCGGCGCAGCGCATGCAGGCGAAAGGGCTGGCCGATTACAAAGGGATGCAGGACGATGGTGAACACAAGTGGATAGTTCCGCGACTGCGCCATCATCTCGTCAAAGTGATCGATGATCATTTCCTCGAATTCCCGCCCCGTATGGTGCCTGAACACCTGAGCGGGGCTGTCATTCAACTCAATTGAATATGGCACTGACAGGATCGGGCCGGCCCGCGTTTTCATCCAGAATGGCTGGTCATCTGCCGGCCAGTCGAGCATGTAGCTGTAGCCAGCCTCCTTCAGCAGATCGAGCGTGACATCCGATTGCACGATATAGGGGCCAAGCCAGCCCCGCGGCGCGATTCCGAAATGTCTGGTTATCGCCGCCGTTGTCTCCTCAATCATGGCGCGCTCGGTGGCCTCGTCCATGATGTCCTGACGTTCTGAATTGGTTACCCCATGGCCAATCACCTCGTCACCGCGGGCACGGATCCTGTCCACAATCTGCGGACAGTTTTCCAGAACCGCTGCGTTCAGATTGTGCGATGCCGGCAGGCCCAGCTCATCAAGAAGATCGAACAGGTACCAGAGGCCAACCCGGTTGCCATAGTCGCGCCAGGCATAGTTGCGGGTTGTCTGTGCGGCACCCGGCACCGTGTGGTCGCTGCCAAGCCCGTCCATGAAGGAGAACCATTCGATATTGTTACAAATGCAGACGGCCAGCCGCTTGCCGCCCGGCCAGTCATAGACAGGGCGGTCGGGCAGGGAGCTGAAGGCATATCTGTCGTGATAGTGAATGTCCATGATCATCCTCTGGCGTGGCGGATTTGCAAGGTTGACAAGGTCCTGACCTTCTCGTCAACTGATTGCAGTTTGGCAGGTAACAAGGTGATGCGCATGAAGCCGTGGTCCGGGGTGATAACCGACGAGGAGGAGCGGCGATACGCATCAGCCGGTTTTGGCGGGGCTGGCGGATTCGGCAGCCGTCCAGCGCTGTTGATCATCGATGTCCAGTACCGCACAGTGGGCACAACGAAAAAGCCCTACTGGGACGCCATCACCGAATATCCGACATCATGCGGTGAGGCGGGATGGCAGGCTGTTGATCGTATCGCGCCGCTACTCGCCGTTTTCAGGGACAAGGGATTTCCGGTCCTGTACCCGCATGTGGCGCCGAAGAACGCCGCCACCGATGGTGGGCGTCTGGCCCAGAAAATTCCATCGATCATGGGTATTGATGAAAAGGGGTATGAATTCGTTAAAGAAATAGCTCCTGTCGCGGGAGACGTTCTTCTTCCCAAAAAACACCCAAGCGCCTTTTTCGGCACACCACTTACCAGCCATCTGATTGATTTGGGCGTTGATACGCTGGTGGTGACGGGTTGCACCACTTCGGGCTGTGTCCGCTCGTCGGTGACGGATGCCTTTGCCCTCAACTTCAAGGTGATTGTTCCCGAGGACTGTGTCTATGACCGGGCGCCAACCTCGCATGCGGTCAATCTGTGGGATATGAACGGCAAATACGCGGACGTGATGCCATCCGACGAGGTGATTATAACTCTGCAGGGACTGGAGGCAGCCACATGAGTGCGGTTGAAATCGGCGAAAATCTGGGTGAACTTGTCGCCTTTCTGATCAGCACTGAATGGACGGATATCCCGACACCGGTACAGCACCGCGCGGCGCTTGTGCTGTGTGACGATCTCGGGGCCATGGTCGCGGCGCGCGGTGAGCCGGAGGTCATCGCGTTGCATGATGGCGTCGCCGCCAGTGCCGGCACCGCCGAGGCAACGGTGTTCAATGCCAGGGGGCATCGGCTTGATCGCTATTCCGCCGCGCTGGCAAATGGTTGTGCCGGCGACTGGGCCGAACTGGATGAAGGCTATCGGCGGGTGATCTGTCATGCCGGAGTCTATTGCCTGCCAGCCTTGCTGGCCGAGGCCGAGGCCGAGCACCATTCCACGCAGGATTTGATGCGGGCGCTTGTTCTTGGCTATGAGGCGGTTGCCAGGGTGGCGCGTGTCTTCACCTTTTCGAACCTTGTTCTTCATCCGCATGGCAGTCTTGCCGCTATCGGCGCGGCGGCGGCGGTGGCCATGTTACGGCGGGTGCCACAGGATGAAGCGGTCGGGGCGATTTCCAGCGCCGCCACGATGGTGCTGCCCGGGCCCTATACGCATCCCATTCAGGGGTCACTGGTGCGAAATGTCTGGCCAGGTGTGGCCGCGCAGACAGGCCTTCGTGCCGTCGACTGGTCGCGGATGGGGATCCGCGGTCTGCCATCCGCCCTTCATGACGTCTATGCCGATGCGTTCGGCGCACAGCCTGACGCCTCGCAGCTGACCGAGGGGCTTGGTGCCGCCTGGGCCATCTCGGATGGCTATCACAAGATCTTTGCCTGCTGCCAGTATGGGCATGCCACCATAGAGGCGACCTGCAAGCTGCTGGACAGGGTGTCTGTCGACCGGGTTGAGTCAATTCATCTGGAAACCCATGAAAAGGCCTGGATCATGGACAATCCCGATCCGACCACGACGATTGCGGCAAAATTCTCGATCCAGCATATCGCGGCCACCGCTGCCATTCATGGTGGTGGCGGCGCCGAGGCCTTTTCATCGGAATCTTTGCGGAATCCGGATGTGGCGTCGCTTCGCCACAAGGTCACCACGTCGCCCTATGAACCGCTTCCCGACTGGCCGAATGACCGTCCGACGCGCGTCATCTGGACATTGGATGACGGCTCGAAACTCACCGAGGAGGTGCTGAGTGCGCGCGGTGGTCCTGACCTGCCTTTCACGCCGGAGGAAATTCGCGCGAAGATTTGCGGCATTGTCGACACGCCCTATCCGGCCATGAGCGACATCACCAACGCAATCCTCGATCTTGACCCGGCCATCTTGTCCCGCGCATGGCACGAGGCCGTCCACGACATGACAGGATCATGACCGACACTCTGGATCTTCTGGTCATCGGGGCCGGTGCCTGCGGACTGGCCGGGGCGATATCGGCACATGATGCCGGCGGCGATGTGGCGATTCTGGAAAGTCGTGACCGACCCGGGGGCAATTCGGCGCTGTCAACGGGGTCGATCCCCGGCGCCGGCTCCAGATATCAGCAAGCCGCCGGGATCGAGGACAGTCCCGAGCGGATGATCGACGATCTGATCAAGGTCGCGGGGCACCATGATGCGGATGATCTCACCCGGATGGTCGCCACGGAATGCGGGGCTCTCTGCGAGTGGCTGATAGATGATCTCGGGGCCCGTATGGAGTTGATCACCGCCTATCGCCATATTGGCCACTCGGTTGAGCGTCTTCACGCGCCGCGGTCGCGCCGGGGACAGGATCTTGTCGATGATCTGCTGCGGTTTGTTGCCGAGAGGGACATCCCAATCGCGGTCGGCAACAGGGCGGAAAGCCTGCTTGTCGAGGATGGAAGGGTCGTCGGCGCGATGGTCGATGGCGAGACTGTCGCCGCGCGCAAGGTTCTGCTGGCAACGAACGGCTTTGCCGCCGACAGGGATCTGGTGGCTGAATATTGCCCGGAGATTGCCGTGGCCGAATATTTCGGCGCGCCGGGAAGTACTGGTGACGCCATCCGCTGGGGGCGCGAACTTGGCGCGGCATTTGGCAATATGGGGGCCTATCAGGGGTATGCCGCCGTTGCCTATCCGCAAGGCCAGCTTCTGTCCTGGACAACTTTGGAAAAGGGCGGAATTCTTGTTGGCCGAAGCGGCCAAAGATTCGGCAATGAAGATCTGGGTTATTCCGGTTTTGCGGCGCAGGTGCTGGGTCAGGGGGAATTCGCCTGGGCGATCTATGATGCCCGCATCCACCAGATTGCCGAGGCGGAGGAAGAATATGCCGAAATGTCCGCGATGGGGGCTGTGACCTGGGCTGACACTCCAGCCGAACTGGCCGAAAGGGTCGGTCTTGACGCCAGGGGGCTGGCGGATACCGTCACGGCCTATAATCGAGCCGCGAACGGACAGGGTGAAGATGCGTTTGGACGGACGGCATTTGCGCTGGCACCTCTTGAAGGACGCCTTGCGGCGGTGAAGGTGAAGCCCGGGCTGTTTCACACACAGGGTGGGCTGCTTGTCGATGCCGAGGCCAGGGTACGTCGGTTGGCTGGTGGGACGGTTCCCAACCTGTTCGCTGGCGGCGGCGCCGCGGCAGGCATCAGTGGGCGCGATGGCGCGTTGGGCTATGCGTCCGGCAATGGTCTGATCACGGCGCTGGTGCTTGGACGACGGGCCGGTTTGACAGCGATGAAAGAGATCACCGCGGAATCATGAGTGACCGGATATGAGCGGAGCTGGCATCATCGCCGATTTCGCCGCGCGCGCAATGCGTGATGGCGTGCCACAGGAGGTGCTGAGCGCCGCGCGCCTGCATTTTCTTGATGCCATTGGTGTCGGCATCGCTGCATCGACGGTGGCTGACAATGCAACCTGGTCACAGGCTGCCACACCAGGTGATGCCAGCCTTCTTGGTGGGGGAACGGCCGAAGCAGGCGCCGCGGCGATGATCAATGGCGCGCTGATCCACGCGCTTGAATATGACGACACGCATATCGGTTCCGTCGTGCATGGCAGTGCTGTTGCCGCGCCTCTGGCGCTTGCCGTCTCTCAGCTTTGTGCCGCCACCGGCCGTGACCTGATCCGCGCCTATATCATCACCTGGGAGGTGGCCATCCGCATTGGCCTTGCCGGGCCGGGCGCGTTTCAGGACAAGGGGTTTCAGGTGACGTCTGTCGGCGGTGCCATAGGCGCCGCTGCGGCGGCCGCGCAGATACTGGGACTGGATCGTCTGCAGACAATGAGTGCCATTGGCATTGCTGGTGGACAGGCGTCCGGGACACTTGCCTTTCTTGCCGATGGGGCGATGTCGAAGGCCCTCAACCCGGGATGGGCGGCGCGTACGGGTATTGAGTCCGCGCGGTTGGCGCTGGCGGGTATGACCGGACCGGAATCGGTGCTTGAAAGTCGGTTCGGGGTGATGAGCAATTTTGGCCATGGCGCCAGTCATCTCGATAACAATCTGGCCAGTCTTGGCAATCAGTGGTTCCTGACCGAAGCGGCTTTCAAGCTTTATCCCTGCTGCCATTACATCCATCCCTTTCTCGAGGCCGTTGAACAGCTTATGGCAAAGGGTGTCACCGCAGGGGAGATTCTGGACCTCACCGCCTTTGTGCCGCCACCGGCCGCGCCGCTGGTCTGCGAACCCTGGGCGCGGCGACAGCAGCCGGCTTCCGGCTATGACGGGAAATGGGGGCTTGCCTTCTGCATGGCGCTGATGTTCCTGCACGGCCGTGTTGATGTTGCCAGTTTTGAAACATCGCCAGAGGCTGCTGTGATCTCGCTGGCAAGGAAAATGACCTGGAAACCGATGCAGGATCACGATTTCCCGAACCGGTTTGCAGCCCATATCGACGTTCGAACAGCTCGCGGGACTGACAGCGCCGGGGTCTTGCAGGTGCGTGGCGCGCCGGACCGACCGGTGGACATGTCGGATGTTGTTACAAAATTCACGCGGAACGCCACACGCCGTCTTGATCCCGACGAGGCATCTCGGCTGATGGAGATTATCCTCGACATTGATGTCATGGCCGATACTGCGGATCTGGACAGGCTTCTTGCGTGATCAGCCCATCAGGCTTGGCAGGAACAGCACGATCGATGGGAAGGCGATCAGCAGGGCCAGCGTGAAGATATCCATGATCAGGAACGGTGTGACCCCGGCAAAGACCTCTTCCAGCCTGAGTTTGACCGGTGACGCCGAGCGAACAACATAGACATTCAGGCCAACCGGCGGTGTGATCAGGCTGATTTCGGCAAGTTTGATCGCGATGACGCCAAGCCAGATCGGGTCGTAGCCGACACTTGTCATGATCGGGAACATCACCGGCAGTGTCATCACCATGATGGCGATGGGATCGATCAGCATGCCCAGAATGAGATAGAGGATCGCAAAACCGATCAGATAGGCAATCGGCGAGAGTTCAAGGGCGATCATCCATTCCGAGATATCCCCAACCAGCCCGGTATAGGTCAGGAATCGCGCAAAGATGATACCGCCAATCACAATGATGAAAATTGTCGAGGTGGTGATCCCGGCGTCCTTGAAGGTGTCGACAAGCAATCTGCCATTCAGTTTGCGCTTCGCGGCGACAATCATGAAGGCGCCGAACGCGCCGACCGCACCGGCGTAGGTCGGAACGAAGAATCCCATGTAGATGCCGCCAATGACAAGGATGAAGAGGAAAGAAATTCCCCATACGCCCTTCAGAGATTCCCATTTTTCACGCCGTGTGATCGTCACGTCCGGAATGGGGGCAAGATCGGGGCGTGCCTTGGCGACAAAATAGATGCCAAGCATGTAGACGGCGGCGGACAGAAGGCCGGGAAGAAGGCCGGCGACAAGCAGGCGGGCCACCGACTGTTCGGTGATGACGGCATAGATGATCATCAGGATGGAAGGCGGGATCAGCGACGCCAGCGTTCCCGAGGCGGCGATACAGCCGGCGGATAGCCGCTTGTCATAGCCGAACTTGGTCATTTCCGGCATCGCCATCTTGGTGAACACGGCGGCGTTCACGATGGTCGAGCCGCAAGCCGCACCAAAAGCCGCCGAGGCAAGGGTGGTGGCCATCGCCAGCCCGCCGGATATCTTGCCAAGCCAGTTATAGGCCGCGCGGTAGAGATCGGTTGTCAAACCCGCCTGGGTTGCCAGAGATCCCATCAGGATGAAGAGGGGTATGACCGCGAGGGTGAATGAATTGGTTGTCGAGAACGGTACCGTTGCCACCTGGGCGAACGCCGCGCGTTCGTTGATTGTGATCAGAATGCCGATAAATCCGCTGATCCCGAGACCGACACCGATATGGGTGCCGGTCATCAACAGGAACACAAGGATACATGCGACGATGACACCTGCGGTGGCTGGATCGAACATCTGACTTTACTCAGCCTTCTGCATCATAGCGGTGGTTTCTGTCTCAATATCCGCGCCGGTCCTGATGCGGACCAGGTCCTCAAGCAGATGCAGGGTCAGCTGCAGGATCATGAGCGCGCAACCGGCAACAAGGGTGAAACGCGCAGGCCATAGCGGGAAGCGGATAAGACCTGTGGTGGCTTCCTTGATCTGATAGGAATACTGCGCCTCCGAAATGGCTTCCGAGAGTATCAGGCCAAAGAACACTATAGCCGCGATATCGGTGATAACATCCATGACGGCGCGAACCCGGGGCGGTGTGTTGAGATAGAGAAGCTCAACCCGAATATGGGCGCGCCTGATCTGCGCATAGGCGAGTGCGCCGAATACGATCAACACCATCGTGCTTTCGGTGAGTTCACGAGGACCGGGCACCGGGATCAGCAGAATCTGCGTACCGACGATATCAGCAACACCCAGAAACATTGAAAACAACATGCCGAGGCCGCCGATCAGCAGTACGATCAACGCAAGGCGTTCAACAATTTGTGATAAAGGTTTCACAGCAATAGATGACAGCGGCGGACATCGAGCCCGCCGCTGCATTGCATATTAGTCGGCGTCAATGATGGCGCGCCAGTAGGCGGCAACCTTGCCGGCTTCATCGCCCATGCCACGCGAGGCCATGTTGTCGACCCAGTTCTGCAGCAGGTCGGGCGCTGCGGCCTTCCACTTGGCAAGCTCGGAAGCCGGGAACGGCTTGATAACACCGCCTGCCTTGACGATCTCTTCGCCAGCTTTCTCTTCAGCTGCCTCGATATTGTCAATATAGGCTTTGCCGGCCTTCTTGGCCTCTTCCAGCATGATGGCCTGGTCGCCGGCGGAAATGTCGGCCCAGACATCATTGTTGATGACAATCAGGTGGCCTGTGATCGCCATGACAGGGCCGCAGCTGTATTTGCCGGGCTCATAAAGGCGGTTTGACAGGATGTTGCCACGGTTCAGGAACGAATAATCGAGCGACCCTGTCTGCAGGGCTTCATAGACGTCGCCAACACCAACCGATACCGGCACCGCGCCAACGGCCTCATGCGCTTTAGGAATGTCGGAGCCGAACGAACGGATCTTCTTGCCCTTGAGGTTTGCGACGCTGTCGCAATTCGCGTCCGGGCCGGTCAGGTAGTAGCCACCAAGCGGCTGGTGGAACAGGAACTTCACGCCGAACTTTGTCAGCTCGTTCTCGAAATAGGGAAGATCCTGATAGGCGGCAGCCGAGATTTCCATCGCCTGGCGAGGGCTCTCGAACACGAAGGGGATCTGGTAGGCACGCCAGTAAAGCAGCTGGTCGGCGTAGTAACCCGGCACGACAGATGCCATGTCGATGGCGCCGCGGCCAGCAAGGGTCAGCACCTCATTGCCGGCACCAAGGCCACCGGCATAGGTGATTTCAACCTTCACGCGGCCTTCGGTTCTTTCAGTGACAGCTGCAGCGAAATCCTTCTCAGCCTGGAGAAAGGATGAATCGCCAAGATAGTGTCCCCAGCGCAAAGTGATATCCTTTGCATTGGCGACCCCCGCGGTCAGCGCCGCGGCTACGAAGATACCGGTAAAACGGATCAACATGTATGTCTCCCTGTAAAAAGGCCGCTTTCACTCAACGGCCAAAAAGATGATAACCAAGGCCAGCCCGGTTTTGAAGCGTCACACTGACACCACCCCCGGAACGCGGATCCCCCAGCGCAAAACGCTGTAAACCCCTACCGGTTCAAAGATGGACGATATATCTCGCCAAACTGGTCTTCGGATGACAGTCTGGCGAGGCTTTGGAAGACTTGTCAACACGACTTTAATTTAGCGAGGACAAATTGTGAGTGACCTGCCGACGGATCTCGACACCAAGATGCAACAGACAGGTGAGTTGCAAGCGCTGCACATTCTGGAGACGCTGGCGGCCAGAGCGTCTTGCCGAGACTTTGACGGCAGTTGCATTGATCCTGAAATATTGCAGGACATCGTGCGTGACGGCGTCCAGGCACCGTCATCCTGTAACCAGCAGAACTGGCATTTCATCATCGTCTCGGAAGATCAGCGAAAACTGTCGGCATGTGAAATTTCAGGTGGCAACCATCACTTCGCCGAATGTTCTGCCCTGATCTATCTCTGTTTTCAAAAAGGCTGGACGCATGGCAATTTTTCGATTGTTCAGTCAGTCGCGGGCGCCTGCTACCATATGATGCTTTCCGCGCATCTCCGCGGGTTTCAGTGTATCTGGAATGCCGGCATCGGTGATCAGACGCGGCTCCGCAAGATGTTGGCCTTGCCGCTAACATTCGACGTCATCGGCGCGCTGGCGATCGGCCGGGCAAAGCCGTCGGCGCCCGATGTGAAGGCGCCGCGTCGTCCCATGGAAGAGATATTTTCCTGGGAAACATTCCAGCGACCTTCCGCCAGCCGCTATCCGGTGAAACCGGCCGACGAATATCCCTATGCAGAGATCCGAAATGATCACAATCCATTCGCCGAATGGGATCCCGCCGCATGGAGCTGGGACCAGATTGCGGATTTCAGGGGCTATTCGGTATGGGCAAAATCGCCCTTGAGGGGCGTCTATGTGTCGCGGCGTCAGGGCGATGCCATAGATGTTGAACATACGTTGCTGCCCGCCATGAAGGCCGATTCCCGTATTGCTGAGATCATGCCGTGGGGTGGCACCTCGACAGTGGCTCTGCTGAAGCGGCTTCCCAGCGAGGCACATATGTCGGTGGCGGAGTTGTCCCAGCATAATATCAGCTTCATCAGGGAACGGCTGAGCCAGGAGGGGCATGCTACCAATCGTGTGAGTTTCGATTTGATAGAAAATGGTAGATTGCCCCACGCGACATCGACGCTTGATTTGGTGGTGCTTCCCCAGGTGATCGAGCATGTGCCGGACCCGCAGGCATTGCTGGATGAGGTTGGCCGCGTGCTGGCGCCTGGCGGTCATGTTCTCGTCAGTGTGCGCAATCTCGATTCCGCCTATGGCGACCTGTGGCGGACTACGGAATCACGGGCGCAAGTGCCAAATCAGGGGCCATTCACCCCTGTGTCTGCAAAGGCGGTCGCGGCGTGGCTGTCTGACCGGTTCGAGATTGAGGAAGATATCGGCATCGGTGCCGAAGCCACGGGTGATGCCGCCATTCTGCGCGGCGACGCGCGCTACAGCGGACGGCTCTACGCCGCGCGGTGCCGGCATTCCGCGTAGGCAGATCATGTAAACCTTATTCGAGGGTGCGGGCGATGTATTTGCCGCTACCGACAGCGTCGCCCTGCAGCGCGCCATCGCGCAGCACGAACCTGCCGCGTGACAATGTGTGAATGACGCTTGCCTGCATCGTTTCACCCTCATAGATGGAATAGCCGGCATCGGTGCCGAGATTATCCTTGCCAACGACCCAGTTCGCATTGAGGTCGATGACGGCGATGTCGGCATCGGCGCCGGGCCGCAACGCGCCCTTGGTGCCCAGGCCCATGCGGCGGGCCGGGTTTTCCGTAACCAGAGGGATCAGACGGTCCAGCGACAGGCCGCGCCGGTGATGTCCGTAGGTCAACAGGACCGGCAGAAAGGCATCAAGCCCAGGAAATCCCGGCTGTGCCTTCCATATCCCGCCATCCTTGCAGGAGATCGGCCGGTGAATATGGTCGGTGGCGATGGTGTCGATATTACCATTCGCAATCCCACTCCATAGCGCCTCGCGATCCTCAGGAGCGCGGAGCGGTGGATTGACCTTGCCAATTTCAGCGATGGCGCTTTCCGTGTCATGGGTCAGGTAGTGAAGGCACGTCTCGATGCAGACATCCGATCCGGCTTGTCGCTGCCGAAGGGCAGCATCCAGAGCCTCGCCTGAGGAGGTGTGCACGGCATGTACAGGGGCATTCGTCACACGGGCGAAATAGGTTGCGCGGGACAAGGCGTCCGCCTCGACAAAGGGAGGGCGCGTGGCATTCCATGCGGCAAGACCATCACTGCCTTCCGGATTTTCGGCGGTCACACGGTCGCGAAGAACCCATGCGACCTCGATATTCTCCGGGTGGGGGCAAAGCAGACCGTTATTGGCGGCAAGAACCTCCAGCATTCGGAACATGAAGCCGTCATCGGTGCCGGGAAGGCCAAGACGTGCGCCCTCATTGCCACGGATATTCATGAACAGCTTGGCGCTCGGCGCACCGCGGCGGATCAATTCGGGAAGTTCGGTGAGATGATCCTCGGTCGCGATAACAAAGTGAAAGCCGAAATCGATCCGCGCGCCTGCCTCGGTCACCTGGCAAAGCTCATCAAACACAGGAAGATAGGGATCGGCGCTCATCACATAGGATATAAAGCTCGTCACGCCGCCAATTGCCGCTGCCGCAGTCTCGCTCTGCGCATCTTCGGGCTGGCGGGGACGGGCGATGTCCATGCCATGACCAAGATGGATATGCGCATCCACCGCCCCCGGCAGAACAGTCAGTCCGGTGACATCGACATTGTCACGCGCCGCGCCGGCGCCCGTGTCGGCAATGGCGGTAATCTTACCATCTGTGATCAGGATATCGCAGGTTTGCAAACCCATGCCGGGCAGAAAGGCAATGCCGCCCCGGAGGGCCAGATCCGCTTGGTAGGACATTCTTTAACTCCCGTTGCAGCTTGCGCAGCATGACCCTTTTTTCATCACCAGATCAAGCCATTACCAGTTTCGAGTGCGGATGAGTCCGGTTTGATATCGGCGTTATGTCAGAATTGTTTGACAGGGCCCGGCGTCTGGACGGACAACTATGTTGCATTATAGGAGGCGTGTCTGTCATGGAACCACTTGCTGTTCGTCGCCGCAAGTTTCGGGATCAGGTGAATTTGCGGGAGGCTATGATTGTGCCTGGTGCGGGAAACGCGCTCACCGCAAGGGTGATTGCTGATCAGCATTTTGACGCTGTGTATGTCACCGGAGCCGGCATCGCAAACACCCATCTCGGCGCGCCTGATATAGGCCTTGTCACGCTCAGTGAACTTGCCAACACGGTTTCGGCGATCGCTGAAATCTGCCATCTGCCACTCATCGTGGATGTCGATACCGGGTTCGGCAACGCCATCAACACGCAGCGTACCGTGCGTTTGATTGAACGTGCCGGCGCCTTTGCAATGCAAATTGAGGATCAGGTTTTTCCAAAGAAATGCGGTCACTTCTCTGGCAAGGCTGTTATTTCAGTTGAGGAAGCCGTTTCCAAGATCAAGGCGGCGGTCGATGCCCGTGAGGATGCGAATACGATGATCATCGCCCGCACCGATGCCCGGGCCATTGACGGCATTGAGGCCGCCATTGACCGCGCCGCGGCCTTTATCGAGGCCGGGGCAGACATGACCTTTGTCGAGGCACCGCGTTCCGAGGAGGAAATGCGCATGATCACCACCCGCCTGAAGGTGCCACAGGTCGCCAATATGGTTGTTGGCGGCAAAACACCGCTGACACCACGATCACGCCTTGCCGAGCTTGGTTTTTCGCTTGTGCTCTATGCCAACACACCCCTGCAGGCGGCGATGCGGGCGATGAGCGAGGTTCTCGGTGCCCTGAAAGCCGATGGTGATGTCTCGGCCGTCATTGACAGGCTGGCTGATTTCGATGAAAGGCAACGACTCGTCGACAAGGAGAGCTACGACCGGCTTGAGGACCGGTACCGCGTGGAGTGACCGAGGCCTTTGCCGCGTGTTGCAAGCCGTTACAGCTTTGCGTTGAAATTATGCGCCGGATCGAGTTCGGGTACCGGTTGCCCGGCTTTGCCTGTCAGATCAATGGGCGCTCGCTTGACGAAGCGGCCGGCCCCGGGTGTCGCCAGCAATTCCCCGTTTTCCACGATCCGCCTGCCACGCCCGAGAACGATCCTTGGCCAGCCGGTGATCTCCATGCCGGCAAACGGATTGTAATCCATCGCGTCATGCATCTCGCCTGCTATGCGGGTTTCGTTCGGATCCCAGATGGCGATATCGGCGTCGGCGCCGATGGCAAGCGTTCCCTTATTCGGCAACATGCCATAAATGCGGGCGGCGTTTGTGGATGACAGGGCGACGAACTCGTTGAGGCTGATCCGTCCTTTCACAACACCTTCCGAGAACAGCAGGGGGAGCCTCATTTCGATTCCGGGCATGCCATTGGCGATCTGCCGGAAATTGATATCGCGCCCGGCATTGAACTTGCCCGTGTCGTCATAGCGATAGGGGGCATGATCCGATGAAACAAGTGACAGCGTTCCGGCCTGTACATGCCGCCAGAGTTCTTTCTGGGTGGCTGTGTCACGAAGTGGCGGCGAGCAGATGAATTTCGCGCCCTCCATCCCGGGCTTGTCCAGATCCTCACGGGTAAGGAACAGATATTGCGGACATGTCTCGGCCCATACCTGGCCACCATTGGCGCGCGCCTTGGCGACAATTTCCGCGCCCCCCGGTGTCGACACATGAACTATGAACAAGGGTGCCTCTGCCAGTCTTGCCAGTGATACCGCGCGGTTGATGGCTTCTTCCTCAGCCAGCGCCGGGCGTGACGGCGCGTGATAACGCGGGGCGAGATTGCCACCCTCGACAAGGCGGCGTCCCATCCAGTCAAGCATGTCGTGATTCTCGGCATGCACCATGGTCAACCCGCCATGCCGACCGGCCACCGACAGAATGTCCAGAAACTGTGCGTCCGATACACGGTTGGCATAAGTCATGAAGACCTTGAAGGACGTGATGCCCCTGGCAAACACATCGGGCAGTTCTTCCAGGACCGCGGGCGTGGGGTCGGTCAGAATCAGATGATAGGACCAGTCGAGCAGCGATTTCGCCGTGGCGCGATCGTCATAGGTCCGGATCGTATCGGCTAGGCTCTGGCCGGTTTTTTGCGCAGCGAAGGGTACAAAACATGAATTGCCACCAAAGGCAGCAGATATCGATCCGGACTCATAATCATCGGATGTCATGACCCCCATGCCGCTTTCCTGCGCGATATGGCAATGCGCCTCTATGCCGCCAGGCATGACGATATGTCCGGTGGCATCAATCACGTCATCCGCGTCGGTGATCTCCTCGGCAATGGTCACGATCCGACCATCGCGGATGCCGATATCAGCCTTGAATGTTTCGGTTGCGGTGGCGATCAGGCCGCCACGGATAGCCAGTTCATGTCGCATCATCATCCCTTCTCGCCATCGGGATAGATCACACCGGTTTGCGATCCGATCCGGCCATAATGTTCGATCCGACGGTGACGTTTGAAATCAAACACCGTTGCCTTGCCGAATTTTGTCGCGTCCATATCACAATTGTGCACAAGAAGTTCATCACCAAGGGTTTGTGCCTTCTGCATGATGACACCGTCAGGCGACACGATCACGCTGCCGCCATTCAGCGGGTGGCCATCCTCGTCACCTGCCTTGGCCACCGCCACGACCCAGGTGGAATTCTGATAGGCGCCGGCCTGCACTGACAGATCGGAATGGAAGGCGCGAAGCTCGGCGCTTTCATGGGCATTCTGTGAATTGCCGGACGGTGTGTTGTAGCCAAGCATGGTCAGTTCGACGCCCTGCAGACCCATTTCGCGATAGGCTTCGGGCCAGCGGCGGTCATTGCAGATCAACATGCCCATCCAGGCATCCATGTTGCGGAACACGGGAAACCCCAGATCGCCGGGCTGGAAGTAGCGTTTTTCAAGATGTTGAAAGCTCCGCTCGGGATCGAATTCATCATGACCGGGAAGGTGGATTTTCCGATATTTTCCAACAATCCGCGCCTCGGTATCGGTCAGGATCTGGGTGTTGAAGCGCTGGCCGTCTGGTGTCAGTTCAGCATAGCCAAGCGACATCGCGATGCCGTAATCACGCGCCCGATCAAATAAGGGGTTTGTCGCCAGATTTGGCATGTCGGTCTCGAACCAGCTGTCCACTTCAGCCTGATCCTCAATATACCAGCGCGGGAAAAAGGTGGTCAGACAGAGTTCGGGAAAGATGACCAGATTGCATCCCGCCCTTTTGGCATCGTCCAGCAAGACGAGCATCCGTGATACCACCTGTTCGCGGGTGTCCGCGCGCTGGATTGGCCCCATCTGGGCACCGCCAATGACGATTTCACGCATCACTCGATTCCTTCACAACGTTTGAAAGCACATATTATTGATCGCCCCGTGGCGCCTTTGCCATGGCCGAAAGCAAGGCATCAACTGACCCGGCCTTGTCAAGATCGTGGACCATGTCCCAGATATCGGCTGCGTCATCCTCGCGCCACAGCCGTGTGGTCAGGGACATATATTTATCGTGGATATCTGTCAGCGGGTAGGGGGCGGACCAGTCACCACGATTGGTCTCGGTCGCGGCCTGCAACCTCTCTCCGGATTTCAGGCAGACCGTCACCCGGGCCGGGCGTTTGTCGGGAAGGCAGGCTGTCATCGCCGGGTCCTCGACTATCGTCACCCGCCTCGCCAGATCGAGGATCATCGGGTTTGTCACATTCGGCATGGTGAAACTGTTGACGCCTGTCGACTGGTTCACCAGTGTGGTGGCCATCGCGAAGGGTACGGAAAACTTGCCGGCAAGTACATTTTCCGGTGCCGGATTATCAAGCTCGACAGCCAGTGAATAAGTCTCAACCAGAATGGTCTCGATGGCTTTGTGATCAAGCGTTCCACAGCTTTCCTGCATGATCGCCAGCGCGTCAAGCGCGGCATGATTGTAACGACAGCAGGAATGCATCTTGAAATAATTACGGCTGACCTCCCAGCGGGCGCCAAGGTCGCTTGCAAAGACATCTTCATCAAAGACATCCGACACGACATGACCGAAGACCTGAGAGACACCGTTCAGGTCGCCGGTGAATCCGGCCGAGACCATGTCGCCGGCAAGAACGCCCATCTGGCCGGAAATGCCGGCGAAGACATTTCGCACCGAGCCGCCTTCCAGCATCGTGCGGCGGGAGGTGGAAAGACCGAGGCTTGCCGACATACTGATGACATGACGCATCTGGGCTGGCGTCGCGCCAAGGATGCGGGCAACGGCCGTCGCCGCACAGATCGCGCCCCAGGTGCCATGCGGGTGCATCGAAGGGCGCAGCTGCGTGGCGATGCCAACACGCGCGCCGACATCGTATCCAATGGCGATGGCGGCAAGCAATTCGCGCCCGCTGATCGCCCTGCCGGCGGCACTGGCAATCGCTGCCGGCACCGTATGCATGCCGGGATGTCCCTTGCAGAACTGGTTGCCTTCATCCATTTCCAGCGTTGTGCCGGCAGTGCCGTTCAACAGCGCGGCGATTCCTGTCGTCCGCGTTTGTGATGTGCCGATGAGAAGTGCCGGCCCGTCGCCTGTCTGCCTGGCTGCAAGATCCACGACATCCGGCTCCGCGGCACCGCCTACGATGGCGCCAATACAATCAGCCATGATCAACGCCGTGCGCGCGATGACAGGAGCAGGCACATCGCAGGCTTGTGTCGTGGCCGCGAAATTTGCCACCCGGTCCAAAGCGTCCATCACATTACCTTTCACCCAACAACGGCCACATCATTCCCGACCAGAAGATTTCCAGGAGGCCGATGGTAGGCGTTGGCGCCTCATACCTGCAAGTCATTCCCGTTATTCGCCGGCGCGAGACCCATGGCACTCGCCGTTCTGATGGTGACTGGCAGGCCGGCGATTGTTTTGCCGTGCCTCTATTGACAAGTCGGCGCCGGAGTGGGCTTCTGGAGGCCTGTTGAGATGCCGGTGGATGAGGATGTGCGCGATGAAAGATATTCTGGTGATTGTTCCCTTTCCCATGTCCGAGGAAAATCTGGCGGCGCGTCAGTCACAGACGGAGGCCGTTGAGGTGAGCGACCAGTTGCGATTCACCTTTCGGTCGACAAAAGCGGCGCCGCGCAACTATGTCAGCCAGGCTGATATGGTGCTTGCCGATGCGGGCATTCTGGAGGTGGGCCAGTCGGCGGAAGAAGAGGGGTTCGCCGCCGTTTGTATCGACACGATGAGTGATTCGGGGGTCGCCGCCCTGCGCTCGGTTCTCAACATTCCGGTGGTTGGGCCCGGACGCGCCTCGATGCTGATGGCGATGCTTCTCGGCAAACGCTTTTCGGTGGTCACTATGTGGAAACATTGGTTTCATCTCTATGAAAAGACCATTGGCGATCTGGGTATACAAAACCATGTCGCCTCGATCCGTTCGATTGATGTCGCGCCGGACAATCAGGCGCTTCTTGGCGGCAAGGAAGAGGATATCTTTCCGCTGTTGCTGGCAGCAGGTGAAGCGGCGATAACGGAGGATGGGGCCGAGGTCATCCTCCTTGGGTCGACAACGATGCATCAGGCCCATGCATTTCTCAGCGCCAACCTGGATGTTCCGGTGATAAACCCCGGCCCACTGACCTACAAGCTTGTCGAGGCAATGCTGGGGCTTGGTCTGTCGCATAGTCGCGCTGCCTATCCGACCTCTCCGGTTCCGCGCACCGAAATGATTGCCGCGATGATGGCAGCCGCGGGCAATTTCGACCATTGAGCCCTCAAGCATTCAGGCTTGGATGATCAAGGGCCGGGGGTGCTCAGCTTTGCCTGTCGAGGGTGTTCTCACCGGCCATATAGACCCTGACCTCGGTGAATCTGCCATTGTCGGCGGTAAAGAAATTGCAGTTGGATTTATAGACCAGACTGCCATCATGAAGCGTGTTTGTGACCCGAAATCGTACCGCGATATCGGACCCGTTGCCGGCATCGACGAAATGGAACTGGTCATGTCTGACGGCGGCGTGATGGTTCCACAGCCGGTCAAACATGCCGCGAACCTCTTCATGTCCGCGAAGTGTCACCCCATGCGTCTCGACCGAGAAAACACAAGTCTCATGCAGGGTGCCGAGAAGGGTGTCGATGTCCTGTCCGTCAACACCCCTGAAATAGGTCAGAACCAGCGGTGCAAGGTTGCTCATGCCGGCCTCATTTCGGCGAGGTCGTTCCAGACCATCTGCGAGGTGATGGTCTCACCCTCCAGCTCGAACCGGTCGATGAACCGGATGCCGCTGAAATCGGTGCCATCCGGCCAGGTGCCCGACAAGGTGCCGAAACAGAACACGGTCGACCGGGTGCCGTGGAAGGCGGTGTCGAATCCGTCAAAAGTCTTGCTGATCGACCGGTAGCGGGAGCCACTCCACGCAACAAGTTCCTCCAGTGCCGCGAACTTTGCGGTGCCGGGAAATGTCATGGTGAAATCTTCCGACAGATGGGATTTGGCGGCCTCAAGATCGCGCGACTCCAACGACGCCAGAAAGCTGCGGACGATCTCCTCAGCTGGCCTTGGCGCCGATGCGGGCACCCGTTTGGTCCGGCCACGCATGTAATTACCGGGTTCAACCTCGCTGATCGTGACGGTGACGAAATCGGCGGCGGCGCCGATCGAGGAACAGGCGGCATCGGTCACGCGTTCGGCAAGGCGCTGCCTGACCTCATCGTCATATCCCTGGATTAGAGTGCAATTGATCAGCGGCATCTTGTCTCTCCCGGCGGGGTGGCAGTTGAATTGAAAAACAGTGGGTACTCTAAAAGCAGTGGATACTCTAATGTAGCAGTGGTGAAGACGTCAAAAGATGACGTTGATGAGCTAATTTATGTTACGGTTTTTTCATGGAAACTCTTGCCCGAAAACTGATCGCAAAGGCCGCCGGTCGATCCTCCGTTGCCGTCGGTGATGTGGTGGTCTGCAAAGTCGATCTGGCAATGATCCATGATTCTGGCGGGCCGCGCCGGGTCAAACCGATGCTGGAACGCCTCGGTCGGCATGTCTGGGACAGACACAGGGTTGTCGTTGTCACCGACCATTACGTGCCGGCAGATACAGATGAAACCCGCGCCATTCAGGCGCTCACCCGCCAGTGGGTTGCCGATGAGGATATCAGCAACTTTTACGACCAGCAGGGTATTTGCCATGTGGTGCTTCCCGAACGGGGGCATCTGTCGCCGGGCATGTTCTGTGTCGGCGGTGACAGCCATTCGCCAACCGGTGGCGCCTTTGGGACCTATATGTTCGGTATTGGCGCCACCGAGATGGCCGGTGTGCTGGCGACTGGAGAAATCTGGCTCCGTGTGCCGGAAACCATCCTCATCCAGTGGAACAATCATCTTGGCCCCTTCGTCACGGCCAAGGACATGATGCTGGCGATTTGTAGCAAGATCGGCATGGGCGGTGGCCGCTATCAGGCCATTCAATATGCCGGTTCCGCCGTTCGGGACCTGTCGATGCAGGAACGCATGACATTGTCGAACATGGCGGCAGAACTTGGCGCGCAGACAGGTCTGATCGCCCCGGATGACGTCACAGCAGCGTATGTTAGGGCTGTTGGCGGTGCGCTTGCAGAAGATTGGGAGGACTATCGGATCGAGGCGGTTGACGATGCCGGGGATCATCTGACATTCGATGCGGCAACATTGTCACCGCAGATCGCCGCACCGCATTCACCCGCCAATGCCGCCGATGCCGGGGAGTTCAGGAATACAGCTTTCAACATGGCCTATATCGGGGCCTGCACCGGCGCCAAATATGTGGATCTGGCAGCGGCGGCAAGCGTGCTGAAGGGCAGGCATGTCGCAAACGGCATCACGCTGAAAGTCGCGCCTGCAAGCCGTCTGGACCAGGATCGCGCCGAAGCCGACGGCATCATGTCAATCCTCGAGGAGGCAGGTGCGCACTTCCTTGCCAATAGCTGCGGGATCTGTGCCGGTTACGGCGATGACAGGCTTGCCGAGGACGAGGTCTGCCTGTCATCGACAGCGCGCAACTTCAAGGGCCGCATGGGTGCGCCCGGATCGCAGGTTTATTTGGCTTCGCCCTACACTGTTGCCGCCTCGGCGGTGGCCGGTGAAATGCTCGATCCGCGCGAAATGATGGAGGGCTGACAAATGGCACGTCTCTGGCGTTTTGACGAGACCATCGACACGGATGTTCTGGCCCCCGGCGCATATATGAAGGCCCCGTTGACAGAACTCGCGACGCATTGTCTTGAAGCTGTGAGGCCTGAATTCGCAGGGCAGGTCGGTGCTGGTGATGTCATTCTCGGCGCACCCAATTTCGGTGTCGGCTCATCGCGTGAACAGGCTGCTGAAGTTCTCCGGCATTTGGGCGTTGCTGCGGTGATCGCGTCAAGCTTCGCGGGCATCTTCTACCGTAACGCGATCAATCTTGGCCTTCCGGTCTTCACGATTTCGGATGATTTGTACGACCATTCGGGGCTGGTTGATGGTGCCGAGATTGCGTTCGATTTTGACGCTGCAACGCTGAACCTTGCGGCGTCGGCAGAGGCTTTGCCGCTGGAGCCGCTACCGCTATTTCTGCGTGAGATGATTCTTGATGGCGGGCTGATCCCCCATCTGGAAAAACGGTTTCAGGCGGCAGAGCCCGCGGGAGGGATGGCATGACGATACGGCAGATGATGGAGAAGGGCGGTTTCGTCCTTGCGCCGGGAATCTATGACGCCTTGTCCGGCCTGATCGCCACACAGATGGGCGCAAGGTCGCTCTACCTGTCAGGTGCGAGCCTTGCCTATACGCGCTTTGGCCGGTCGGATGTCGGGCTGGTCAGCATGTCCGAGGTTCATGACACGCTTGCCGCCATAGCCGACCGTGTTGAAACGCCGATTATCGTGGATGCGGATAACGGGTTTGGCAATGCGCTGAATGTTCAGCGCACCGTTCGCTATTTTGAACGTGCCGGTGCTGCTGCCCTGCAGCTTGAGGATCAGGCGTTCCCGAAACGCTGTGGTCATCTTGATGGCAAGAAACTGATTTCCTGCGGCGAGATGGTGGGAAAGGTGAAGGCTGCGTTGGATGCGCGCCGTGACGACTCCACCCTGATCATCGCCCGCACCGATGCCCGCGCCGTCGAGGGATTTAACGCGGCATTGGACCGGGCAGAGGCTTACCGCGAGGCCGGGGCAGATCTGTTGTTCATCGAAGCCCCGCAATCGGTCGACGAGATGCGTCGGCTGTGCGATGAATTCCGGGACCGGGTGCCGCTTCTCGCCAACATGGTCGAGGGCGGCAAGACTCCGATCAAGTCGGCTGAGGATCTCGCGAATCTTGGTTACAGTATTGCCATCTTCCCCGGTGGTGCGGTAAGAGCCGTCTCCCGCCATCTTCAGGCCTATTATGAAGGTCTGCTTGCGCATGGCAGCAATACTGGCTTCGCCGACCGCATGCATGATTTCAACGGTCTCAACGACATCATCGGAACAGCTGAGCTCCTACGGCTTGGCAAGTCTTATGAAGACACAGACTCAACGGACTGATATTTAATGAACTCTCCAAAAATGGACCCGGTGACCCTTGCGATCCTGAAGGGGCGTCTGGAACAGATTGCCGACGAAATGGACGCGACGTTGTTTCGCTCCGCCTTCAATCCGATCATTGCCGAGGCGCATGATGCCAGCCATGGCATTTATGATGCACAAACCGGGGAAACCCTGGTGCAGGGCAAGTCCGGGCTGCCGATTTTTGTCGGGGTGATGGCCTTTGCCGTAAAGGCCGTGATCGAGCGGGTCGCGCGGGATGGCGGTGTGGCGGATGGTGATGTCTTCATCTTCAACGATCCCTATGATGGCGGCACCCACCTGTCCGATTTCCGTCTTGTGAAACCGATTTTCCGGAACGGTGAGGTCTTTTGCTATCTGGCCTCGGTTGGTCATTGGCATGATGTTGGTGGCAATGTTCCCGGAAACTATAACCCGCAAGCCACGGAATCATTTCAGGAAGGCATGCTGATACCGCCGGTGAAACTGTTCGAGGCGGGTGTGCTCAAATCCGATATTGTCGATATTCTCTCGGCGAATTCGCGCCTTCCCAATTCGCTTTATGGCGATATGAACGCGCAGATCAATGCCCTAGCACTCGGGCATCAGCGGCTTTCTGACCTGCTGGACGAATATGGCGAGGCAGATGTGTCGACAGCCCTGAAGCTGCTTCGTGATCGCGCTGACAGGATGATGCGCGACCATTTGGCGGCGCTGCCCGACGGCACTATCTCGGTCGAGGATTATCTCGACAATGATGGGGTCAGCGACGAGGTGCTGACGCTTGCCGTCGACATGACCATCACCGGAGAGAGGTTGATTATCGATTTCAGCCGGTCGAGCGCGGCCTGCGCCGGGCCGGTGAATATTTCGCGCTCAACGACGATTGCCGCGACCTACGTCGCGCTGAAGCATATTTTCACCGATGTGCCGGCGAATGCCGGGGTGTTGCAACCTGTTGAATTTATCATTCCGGAGGACAGCTTTCTCAGCGTGACAGCCCCAAAACCCGTTGGCGGATATACCGAGACAATCCTGCGGCTCATCGATGTCATGTTCCAGGCCTTCCAGCATGTCGCACCGGAGCGGGTGAATGGCTGTGCCTATGGGACGATCAACGCGCTGTCACTTGCCGGGCATCGCGAGGATGGCAGCAGATGGGTGATGTTCTCATTCTTTGGTGGTGGGCATGGCGGGCATCCCGAAGGCGATGGTCTCAACCATGGCAATGCACCGATCAGCACCGCAACGATCCCGCCACTGGAAATTCTGGAAGCGGCCTATCCGGTGGCTTTCACACAATGGGCCCTGCGCCCGGATTCAGGCGGTGAGGGACAGCATCGTGGCGGATTGGGCGCAGTGTATGAAATTGAATTGCTGGAGGAATCCGCAACAGCCTTCCTGTTTGGTGAACGTGGCAAATTTGCCCCGCCTGGAGTGGTGGGAGGCGGCGCGGGCGCTGCCAACAGATTCTATTTCGACAGCGATTCACCGGTGGCGGAGAATGGCCGCGAGTCACCGCCGCTCGTATCGAAGATGACCGGCATCAGCTTAAAGCGCGGGCAACGGGTGCGGCTCGAAACCCCGGGTGGCGGCGGCTATGGCGATGCGGCCAAGCGAACGGATGACCAGCATCAGCAGGATCTGGCACAGGGTTATGTCACGATTGCCAACAGGGGCGCGCATCATGGGTAAATCTGTTGTGATCGGTGTTGATGTCGGCGGGACCTTTACAGACATCCTGGCGTTGGACGAGGCCACGGGAGAGGTGCGTGTCGCCAAGGTACCTTCGACCCGAGGTGATCAGTCGGCAGGTTTTCTGAATGGCATCCAGGCCGCAACCGATGATCTTGGTGCGGTGTCGACAATCATCCATGGCACCACTGTCGCCACCAACGCGCTGCTGGAGAGAAAGGGCGCGAAGGCCGGTATCATCACCACCGCCGGTTTTCGTGATGTTCTGGAAATGCGTCGGCGCGACAGGCCGACGACCTGGGGTCTGTGGGGCCAGTTCACCCCGGTGATCGAGCGCCAGAACCGGCTCGAGGTTGCCGAACGGACATTGGCGAGCGGCGAGGTGATCAGGGCGGTGGATGCTGACGAGATCCGCGCCGCCGCGCAAACATTGCTCGAGCAGGGCTGTGAGTCGGTTTGCCTGTTCTTCATCAATGGTTATGCAAATGCCGAGACCGAGACGAATGCAGCAGAAATCCTGCGTGCTGTCTGGCCGAATGACCATGTCAGTGTTGCCACCGAGATCCTGCCGGAGATCCGAGAATTCGAACGTTGCTCCACAGCAAGTCTGAACGCCTATTTGCAACCGGTGGTTGCAAACTATCTTGCCCGCCTCGAGGAACGGCTTGCTTCCGAAGGTGCCCCGGCGGAAATCCTGATCGTGCAGTCGAATGGCGGGGTCATGTCCGTTGATACGGCAAAGGCGTTGCCGGTGCGCACCGCGTTATCCGGCCCGGCGGCCGGTGTTGTCGCGGCACGGCAGATTGCCAGTGCTGCCGGTTTTGAAAATGTAATCACCGGGGATATGGGGGGTACATCTTTCGATGTGTCTCTTGTCGCGGACGGGCAGAATACCCTAACATCCCAGGCAAGTATCGATTTCGGCATGGTCGTTCGCACTCCGATGATCGAGATGACGACAATCGGTGCCGGTGGAGGATCCATCGCGCATATCGACGAGACCGGGTTGCTTGATATCGGCCCGCAAAGCGCCGGGTCCGATCCGGGGCCGGTCTGTTACGGCCTTGGTAATGACCGCCCGACGGTCACCGATGCCAATCTGGTGCTGGGACGAATTGATTCCCGCAATCCGATTGGTGACAAGCTGACCCGTCTGGACAGCGAGGCGGCCGCCGCCGCGATCGACAGGCATATCGCTACGCCGCTTGGCATCACCGTGCAAGATGCTGCCGAGGCCGTGATCCGCGTTGCGAATGCCAAGATGGCCGGTGCCATTCGTCTTATTTCGATCGAGCGTGGCCATGACCCGAAACGGTTTGCGGCGATGCCATTTGGTGGTGGCGGCGCCTTGCATGCCGGCGCGCTGGTTCGCGAAATCGGTCTTGCCGCCGCGATCGTGCCACGGTTCCCCGGGGTCAATTCGGCGCTTGGATGCGTGATGTCCGATCTGCGGCATGATGAGGTGCGGACTCTCAACAAGATGCTCGATTCGCTTGATTGCAGCGCGCTGAGCGACATGATCGCCGAGATCACCGCGGCATCGCAGGAGGTGATCCATCGGTCGCGCGCCAATATTGAGGGGCTTGAGGCCATCATTGAGTTGGACATGCTGTATCTTGGCCAGACCCATGCTGTTGCGGTGCCTATTTCAGCGAATGGCGACACTCTCAGTGTCGAAATCATCCGTGCCGCCTTTGACGCCAGCTACAGGCGTGCCTATGGCCGGCTGTTAGAAAACATTCCAGTGCGCGTCCTCAATCTGCGACTGTCGGTGATTGGCAAGCGGCCCCATGTCGATATCGCCGGGCTGGCGCGTGGCGAACGGGCCGACAATGTTGAGGATTGCCATCTTGCCGAGCAGAGGATCTATGCCGATGGCGATTGGCATGACGGGTTGATCATCGACCGTCTGCGGCTGCCAGAGGGGGCGATCGTCAGCGGTCCCTGTCTTCTTGTGCAACCGGATGCCACCATCTATGTCGATCCGGGGCTGGTGGCGCGGGTCGACAGGCTGGGCAACATCATCATCGAGGAACAGCGATAGTCATGTCAGACAATATTTTTGACGCCGCCACAACCGCGGTGCTGATTGTGGATTTGCAGAATGATTTCCTGCATCCGGAAGGCGCCTATGGGCGCTCGGGCACCGGCAGTCCGGAAATTGCCGCGCTGCCGGGCCGGATCAGGCCGCTTCTCGAAACGGTGCGCGAGAAGGGGGGATGGATCGTCTCGACGCAATTCACGCTTGTTCCCGGACGGGACGGAGTGCCCTTCATCTCGCCGCATCTGAAAAAAATACGGCCCTTTCTGACAACCGGCGACTTCACGCCGGGAGGGTGGGGGCATGCGCTGGTGGATGAGCTTCAGCCAGCTGATTTAACCGTAGAAAAAGTAGCTTATTCAGCATTTTACCAGACGAGGATGGAGTTTGTTCTGAGCCGGGCCGGGATCAGGACATTGATGGTCTGCGGCATAGTCACGAACGGCGGCGTGGCCTCCACGGTGCGCGATGCGCATGTTCGCGACTTCAACACCATCACACTCCATGACGGATGTGCCGCCTTTTCACCGGAGACACATGATACGGCGATCAAGGCTCTTGCGACGGTTGGGCAGACGATGAGCATCGCCGAGGCGACGGCGCTGTTCGCCGGGAGTTGAAAAATATGCCAACCGTCATTATCAGCGACAGCATCGAGACAGAGATCGAGGTGGATTGCCTGATCATCGGCGGCGGAGCGGCCGGCCTCACGGCAGCTCTGGCCGCCAGCGAGCAAGGCGAGACTGTGCTTGTCGCCGAGCGCGACGCGACCTTGTCCGGGTCGACAGCGCTGTCTTCAGGGTTGATCCCGGCAGCGGGCACAAAGGCACAGGCCGGCCAATCCATCACCGACAGCCGCGATACCTTCCATAACGATATCATGGCGAAGAACAAGCACAGCGCCGATCCGACCCATGTCCGCACCATCGTCACGCAGATACCGCAGACCATTGACTGGCTTGCCGAAACACATGGCATTCCCTTCCACGTGCTGGATGACTTCCTGTACCCGGGGCACAGTCATCATCGCATGCATGCCGTTCCGGAAGTTACCGGTCAGGGGCTGATCACCCGGCTTGAACAGGCTGTTGCCGCGACAGAAACCATGATCGTGACCGAGGCCCGGGTGACCGATCTGGTCCTCTCGCGTGATGGTTCATGCCGCGGTGCGCGGTGCGAGCGGCCTGACGGGGCGCATGAGATGATCGGCGCGAAGCGAATCATCCTGGCCTGCAACGGCTATGGCGGAAATCCGGACCTTGTGGCACGGCATATCCCCGAGATGAAGGATGCGCTTTATTTCGGTCATCCGGGTAATCAGGGCGAAGCCATTCTGTGGGGTGAACAGCTTGGCGCGGTGCCGACACATCTGTCTGGTTATCAGGGTCACGGGTCGGTGGCGCACCCGCACGGCATTCTTGTCACCTGGGCGCTGATGATGGAAGGTGGCATTCAGGTCAATCTGGACGGCAAGCGGTTCTCGAACGAGCATCAGGGCTATTCGGAACAGGCCGTGGCGGTGCTGGCGCAACCGGAGAAGACAGCCTTCAATATTTTTGATGGCCGCCTTCGCGATCTTGGTCGCAAGTTCGAGGATTTCCGAAATGCCGAGGCGAGCGGCGCGGTCATCACCGCTGATACCGCCAGTGCGCTGGCCGCCCGCATCGGTGTCGACCCCGTGGCCTTGGAAGCGACATTGCGGGACTGTGCCGATCTGGCCGCATCCGGGAAATCAGACAGCCACGGGCGACGTTTCAAGGCGGCCACCTTGCTCACACCGCCCTATTGCGCGGTGCGAGTGACCGGCGCGCTGTTCCATACACAAGGTGGATTGCTGGTTGACGCCAGGGCCCGTGTTCAGAGAGCCGACGGTGGCGTGTTCGAGACGATCTACGCCTGTGGAGGCGCGGCTTGCGGTGTGTCCGGACCGGATGTTTCAGGATATCTGTCAGGCAATGGCTTGCTTACGGCGCTTTCGCTTGGGCATCTGGCGGGATCATCTGGCGGAGGCGTCCGGCAGCCAGAATAGCGAGATACAGGGCTTAGAGTTCAGAATTTTCCTTTGTCCTGAATCGCTAAAATCTTTTGTGCTGGCGGAAATGCCAATCGACCTGATGCGATTATTGTTGTTAGTGTTCCCGTCTCACTTCACTGGGTGTATTTCACATGACCACGCAAAAATCCGCTTTGGTAACGGGCGCCCAACAAGGCATCGGCGCCGCCATCGCCTCCGTTCTTATCGACGCGAATGTCAATGTTGTGATGAACTATCTGGATGACGACCGAGAGGTCAGCCGGCTGGTGGACATTGCTACCGGGAAGGGGGTTCGTGCAAAAGCCCTACGAGGGGATGTAACTAACCTGAAACAGGCCCAGATGATGGTTGATGCGGTGGATGAATTTGGCGGCATTGATTTTCTTGTCAGCAATGCGGCGATCTATCCTCGGTCAAGCTTGCTTGAAATGACAGAAGATGAGTGGGATCAGGTGTTGTCGGTGAATCTGAAGGGATGTTTTTTTGTTCTTCAGGCAGCGGCGAAGAAAATGATTGCATCTGGCCGTGGCGGGGCCATCGT